>JAEWJX010000007.1 GCA_023386365.1 Actinomycetes bacterium
GGGGGCGGCGGGGGCCGCTCGGCCCGACCTTGCCGTCTACGACGGCGCCGTCACCGAGGCGGGTCGGGTGGAGTTGCTGCCGTTCCTGCGCGAGCAGGCGGTGTCGATCACCGCCCACCGCTTCGGCACCCCGAGCGCCCTCGTGGAGGCACTGCCGCTCAACTGACGGTGCCCGCGGCGCTCAGCTGGAGCGCTTCATGGCGCGGATGCCGACGATGAGCCCGACGGCGGCCACCGCGATCGCCGACACGAAGCCCCACAGCACCTCCGGCTGCGCGAACTGACCGTCGAGCAGTGCACGCTCGGCCTGCACCACCCAGTTCACCGGGTTCACGCCCGCGACGGCGCGCATCCACTCGGGGCCCTCCGACAGCGGCAGCAGCATCCCCGAGAGGATCAGCAGCGGGAAGATCAGCGTCTGCTGCACGCCCCAGAACAGCCACTCGCGGTCCTTCGTCTTCAGCGCCAGCGTGTACGACAGCGAGCCGAGCCCCACCCCGAAGACGGCGAGCAGCACCAGCCCGGCGACGAGTCCCGGCACGTTGATCGCGAAGCCGAACGGCCACGCGATGAGCACG
Organism: Actinomycetes bacterium; assembly: GCA_023386365.1. Taxonomy (GTDB): domain Bacteria; phylum Actinomycetota; class Actinomycetes; order Actinomycetales; family Microbacteriaceae; genus Homoserinibacter. Next base: position 579 of record JAEWJX010000007.1, read on the forward strand.
ATGATGAGGGCCTGCACGACGATCGGCGCGATCTCCTTCAGCGCGCGGCCCACCAGCAGCGCCGACCGCGACAGCGGTGCGACGAGGGTGCGCTCGTGCGAGCCGGTCATCATCTCGTACTGCAGGTTGGAGCCGGTGGCGCCGGTGCCGAACAGCACGATCATCACCAGCACACCGGGCACGAACCACTGCAGCGTCTCGCCCGCCGGTTGACCCGACTGCCCGATCAGCAGCGGCGCGAACAGCCCCAGGAAGACGAGCGGCTGCACGAGGCTGAAGATGAGGGTGAACGGGTCGCGCAGCACCGGGCGCAGTTCGCGGGTGAGCACGTTGCGGGTGTCGCGGACGAGGTTCGGACGCACCGCGGTGCGCGCGCTCTCGCGGGGTGCGAGGGGGGTCTGGGGGGTCATCGTGCGGCTCCTGCCTTGTCGGTGGTGGTGTCAGATGTGGCGTCCGCCTCGTCCGGTTCGGTGTCGCCGCCCTCCTCGGGGGCTGCGTCTCCTTCGCCCGCTTCGCGCAGGGTGCGTCCGGTGAGCGCGAGGAACACGTCGTCGAGGGTGGGGGGAACGCCGGTCGCCGTCTGCACGGCGATGCCGTCGGCGTCCAGTCGGCGGATCGCGGCCGGCAGCAGTGTTTCGCCCTCCGGCACCGTCATGCCGATGGAGGTCTCGTCGACCCGCGTCACCTCGCGGTCGGTGAGCCCCTGCACAACGCCGACCGCCCGGGCGGCCGCGTCGGCATCCGCGAATCCGAGACGGATGACGTCGCCGGCGAGGGTGGCCTTGAGGCGCGCGGCGGTGTCGTCGGCGATGACCCGGCCGCGGTCCATCACCATCACGCGCTCGGCGAAGCGGTCGGCCTCTTCGAGGTAATGCGTGGTGAGGAACACGGTGGTGCCGTGGTCTTCCCGCAGCTTCAGGATGTGCTGCCACAGGTTGGCGCGGCTCTGCGGGTCGAGGCCGGTGGACGGCTCGTCGAGGAACAGCAGCGGCGGCGCGTGCATGAGGCCGAGTGCCACGTCGAGTCGGCGCTTCTGCCCGCCGCTGAGTTGCTGCACGGAGCGGGTGGCGAAGCTCGCCAGGTCGAGCGACTCGATGAGTTCGTCGGCCCGGCGCACGGCATCCGCGCGGCCCATGCCGTAGAACGCGCCCTGGCTGAGCAGTTCGTCGCGCACCCGCTGCGAGAAGCTGCCGCTGGTGAGCTGCCCCACGTAGCCGATGCGGGCGCGCACCCCCGACGGGTCGCGCAGGATGTCGTGGCCCACGACCCGCGCGGTGCCGGAGGTGGGCGGGATGAGGGTGGTGAGCATCCGGAGGCTGGTGGACTTGCCGGCGCCGTTCGGGCCCAGGAAGGCCACCAGTTCGCCGGGGGCCACCCGGAAGGTGAGGTCGGTGACGGCTTCGACGACGGCCTTCTTGACGGTGAATCTCTTGGTGAGCCCTTCGGCTTCGATGATCGGTGAGGTGGTCATGCGCCCACGGTAGGTAACAATCCGGACGGATTCTGTCCTCAATTCGCGAGAAGATTTCTGCATGTCCGATACGACCGGCCGCGCCCTCGCCCTGCTCGACCTCCTGCAGACCCACCGGCACTGGCCGGGCCCGGAGCTCGCCGGGCGGCTGGGCGTGACCGAGCGCACGGTGCGCCGCGACATCGACCGGCTCCGCGAACTCGGGTACCGCATCGAGTCGATCCCGGGCGCTGCCGGCGGATACCGACTGGAGGCGGGGGCGGCGCTCCCGCCGCTGCTGCTCGGCGACGAGGAGGCGGTCGCCATCGCGGTCGGCCTCCGGGTGGCGGCCACCCAGCGGCTCGTCGGCGGACCCGACACCACCCTCACCGCCCTCGCGAAGCTGCAGCAGGTGCTCCCCACGCACCTGCGGCGGCGGGTCGAGGCGATCGCCGACACGGTGCAGGCCACCGGCATCGCATCCGGGTCGGCCGTGCCCACCGACGTGCTCGCCGACCTCGCGCTCGCCTGCCGCGACCACGAGCGGGTGCGGTTCCGCTACACCTCGGCGACGGGAGAGGAGACGATCCGACGCGTCGAACCGCACGCCCTCGCCCCCGCCGACCGGCACTGGTACCTGCTGTGCTGGGATCTCGACAAAGACGACTGGCGCACCTTCCGTGTCGATCGCCTCGGCGACGTGCTGCACACGCGGGTGATGTTCGAACCGAAGCCGCTCACCCCGGGCGAGGTCGAGGAGTTCATCCAGGTCGCCACCTCGTGGGTGCGCCAGGCGGTCGAAGCAAGCGTAGTGATGGAGCTGCCACTCGACGAGATGCGGGCCGCCTTCGGGCAGTGGGGTCAGGGCTCGGAGGCGTGGGGACCGGATCGCACCGCCTGGCAGGTGGGGGGCAGCGACGTGCGCGAGACGATGTACGGCATGTCGTGGATCCCGGCGGGCGTCGAGTACACGACCGACCTCGCCGAGCCGGAGCGTGCGCAGCTGCGCGAGATCCTCGAGCGTGCGCTGCGCGCCCTCGACGCACCCGCGCCCGAGCGCGCGGCGGCTCAGCCGAGCAACGGGCGGGCGTCGGCGTAGGCGTCCGGGTCGAGCCCGTCCGGTACGTCGTACAGTCGCGCGGTGCCGGATGCGGCGTACGGCTTCCAGCCCGGGTCGCCGCCGCGGATGAACGCCACCGCGCCGGCGTGCACCGCATCCGCGAGCTGCTGGGGCGGGTTCGGGCCGGTCAGGTTCGGCACCTGCGGGTCGTCGAGGCAGTCGAAGAAGAACGGCACGTCGAGGCAATGCAGCGCGATGCCCGACTTCGTGGAGCGCCACGCGAACCGGTACACCCAGGTGGGTGCGGTGCGCGGTGACGCGGCGCGGGCGGCGGCGACGCGCAGCACCACCACGCGGAACGTCGAGTCGGTGATGAAGCGGCCGACGGTCGCCGCGGTTCCCCGCCGGCGCACCTCACGGTTGGCGGACAACCAGGCGCGCCGCAACGGACGGGCGAGTCCGGCCCGGGCGAGCAGCAACGACGGCGGCACGAACCGCAGTCTGCCTTTCGCGGAGTCGAGCACCATCGAGAACTCGTCGTCGGTGGCTCCGATCACGAGCGGGATGTCGGCGCTCCCACCGCCGCGGATCGCGTCGAGGGGGCGCTCCGGCAGCAGCTCTCCGTCGCGCATCGGCGCCCAGGCGATGCCGTTGTCGAGCAGATCGCGGAGCGCTTTCGCCGGGTCGTCGTCGGCTTTCGCTGCCTGCGCCTGCATCCGCCGCACCTTCAGCTCGCCGATCGTCGACAGGCCGGCGCGGGTCGGTTCGACCCCGCCCAGCTCGGCGAGACGCCGGCCCAGGGCCTCCGCGCGATCCGGTTCGACGGTGGTGTCGGGGGCCGACATCGCGTAGCCGCGGTGGAAGAGTCCCCGCGCCGCGGGGCACGCCATCAGGGTGAGCACCGCCGACCCGCCGGCGGACTGCCCGGCGATGGTCACGTTCTCGGGGTCGCCACCGAACGAGCGGATGTTGTCGCGCACCCACTCGAGCGCGAGCAGCATGTCGCGCACGCCGCGGTTGTGGGGGGCGTCGGAGATCCAGCCGAAGCCGTCGAAGCCGAGACGGTAGGAGATGTTGACGGTGACGATGCCATCGCGCACGAAGGCCGCGCCGTCGTACCAGGGGCTCGCGGGGGAGCCTTCCGTGTAGCCGCCGCCGTGGATGTAGACGAGCACCGGTGCGGTGCCGTCGGTGTTCGGGGTGAACACGTCGACGTTCAGTGTCGAGTCGCCGGGGATCGCCGGCTCGGGGACGAGGGTCTGCTCGCCGCGGATCTCGCGCTTCGGGGTGGCGCCGTGTTCGACCGCGTCGCGCACCCCCTCCCACGGCCGGTGCGGCACAGGTGCGGCGAACCGGAGGTCACCGACGGGCGGCTCCGCGAACGGGATACCGAGGAAGGCGAGCGAGCCGTCGGGGCGCCGACGTCCGCGGACCCGGCCCGCTGTCGTGCCGGTCTCGACGAACTCGGTCTCGCTCACAGGGGCAGCTTCAGCTTCTTCCGCAGCATCGCCACGTGGCCGGTGGCCTTGATGTTGTAGAGCGGCAGCACGATCCGCCCCTCCTCGTCGAGCACGAAGGTGGCGCGGATGACGCCAGTGACGATGCGCCCGTAGAGCTGCTTCTGTCCGTAGGTACCGTACAGCTCGTGCACGTGGCGGTCGGGGTCGGCGAGCAGCAGGAAGGTGAGGTGCTCGTCGGTCGCCATCTTCGCGATCGCGGGCACTTCGTCGCGCGAGACACCGACCACCTCGTAACCTTCGGCCGTGAACTGGTCGAGCCGGTCGCGGAAGTCGCACGCCTGGCCGGTGCAAGCGGGCGTGCCGGCCTCGCCGTAGAAGTAGAGGATCACCTTGCGGCCGCGCGACTGCGACAGGGTGAACGGTTCGCCGTGCTGGTCGACGAGCGTGAAGTCGGGGGCGAGCGTGCCCGCTTCGAGTCGGATGGGGCTGGGGGTCTCGGCGGCAGCGGATTCAGACATGCTCCGGTCATGCTATCGTTGACGCTCGGCCGGTTCATCCGGCTGCGCACCTCTAGCTCAATTGGCAGAGCAACTGACTCTTAATCAGTGGGTTCCGGGTTCAAGTCCCGGGGGGTGTACGAAAGCCCCGTGCGTTGCTCTCGCCAGCAACAGCGCGGGGCTTTTTCTTATCTGGGGCCGGGTTCATCCCAAGCCCCCGAACAGGTCAGCGAGCCGACCGCCCAAGACCGTGAAGAACGGTGTGACGGCCTTCGTCGCCGCATTCTGCACGTACATCCCGTCCCCGTCTGAGCCGTCTGCGCTGATATCGTCGCGGCCGGCGCGTACTTGAACTACGGCAACATCACCAAGGCCGCCGCGCAAGGGAAGTGCGTCCGGTGGGCAATCACGTAGCCGCCGATCGCAACACTGGCAGCCGCACCCGTACAGATCGTGACCTGCTAGGAGGAGACATGTCGAACTACGAACACTTCGTCGACATCGACGGGTCCGCGACCGCGGGCAGCAAGCTGCTGTCCGTCATCGGACCAGTCCTCGTCGGCCTCGGGCTCGCGGTCCTCGGAGCCACCCCTATCGCGGCGGGACTGTCCACCATCGCCGCAGGCGTCGTCGCGGTCACCGTCGCCCGGATCCTCGACCGCCGTGCCAAGGCCCAGAGCCACGACGCGGCGGCGCACCACACGGTCCTCGACGTCGTGTCCTGGGCAGTGGCGGTCCTGGCGCTCCTCACCGGCATCGTCATCCAGGCAGGCGGCGAGTTCGTCGTCATCGCCGCCGTCGCCAGCACGGTGCTGACTGTGGACTCCGCGGTCCTCGCACAGAAGACCGAGTCTGCATCCCAGCGACTCCGCGCCACCATCCAGGTCGCGCTGTTCGCCGCAGCCACCGTTTACGCAATCCTCGGCGGCTAGAAGCAGTGTCGTAAGCCCGGCGCCACCAGGAGTAGTCCGGCGGCGCCGGGCTCCTGGACCGGATGCCGGCGGACACCGCACCGACGGCTGAGGAGGCGTTCGTGCTCTACGACGCGATAGGGGATGGGTCGATGCGGCCCTACGGAACCGACGCGGACTAAGCGGTCGCGTGCCGCGCAGGGTCGTCGGCGAGCTTTGCATCATCGGCTGGCAGGGGGATGCCGAACCGGCGGTTGGGGCTGAACAGCCAGTTGAGGCAGACGGCTGCGGCCGTGGCGACCACGGCGATCGCTCCGAAGGCGAGCAGAACGCCGAGGCCCGACGGCTCCCAGTAGGTGTCGCGGAGCCAGAACGTCAGCCATCCCATCGCCGGGACGGTGCCGGCTGCGCCGGTGATGATCATCATCGTGCCCGACACCTGTTCGCCGAGGAGGCGGATGGCAAGGGTGACGAGCGCCGCGGCTACGGAGCTGCCGATGCCGACGGCGAGGCCGAGGATGGCGCCGACGAACACGCCGAAGATGCCGAGCGCGATGCCGCCGCCGATGCCGCGGATGATGCCGGCTGCACCGTCGAACTGGGTGCTGCTGACGACGCCGATGATGACGCACGTGCCGAACCCGATGATTGCGCCCGCCGCGGCACCGCCCCAGATTGCTCCGCCGTAGATCCTGTTCACGTGCATGTGCGCATCCTCCTCGCGAGCTCGCGGGTCAGGCAGGGACCTTGGACCCGCCGCCCTGCCCGCTGCTCGAGGTCGATGTCGTCTCACCGCCGCGGCCAGTCGGTGACGGCCGACCCCCATACCCATACCCACGCCCAAGCTCCGCCGGACACCGCGGGGCGCAAACGTTCGTTCTGCTAGCGTGGGCGGCGAGCGCGCCCGAGCGCTCTATTCACGAGTGCACCCGAACGCTCGAGGGGGACCCTTGCACCGCTCACGCCTGCTCGCATCCGCGGCCACCGCATCCGTCATCGGAGCGGGGCTCGCGCTCGCCGTCGCCGCCCCAGCATCGTCGGCCGAGCTCGGCTGCGAGGTCGAGGGCGTCGTCGTCGTGACCGACTCCACCACGGGTGCCGCGCTCGGGTGGCTGGGCACCGGGGTCGTCACCGGCGTTCCCGGCCTCGTGACGGATCGTGCACTCGCCTCTATCGTGTCGACCACCGTCGGCGACGCTCAGGCACTCACACAGATCGCCCCGGTGGACCCCGCCCACCCCTACATCGGCGCGGTCGTGGGTCCCGCCTCGGCCGGGCCCGATCTCGCTGTCGGCGTCGGCCACTATGTGGTCCTCGCGGACACCGCCGCCAGCGCGCCCGGGGCTGTGCCTGCCGCCATCGGCAACCGTCTGAACTCCAACCTTCTGGCGGAGGCGTCCATCTGGAGTCTCGCCACCGACGATTCACTCAGTCCCGTGTGGATCAACTCGGATACCAGCGAGGCGCCCACGTTCGGCTTGTTCTACAACCCGAGCGCCGTCAGCAACGGCTTCATCCTCACCGGTGACCCGGTGGCCTTCGACGACACGTTCGGCAGCACGACGCCGGTGAGCTTCACCCTCGAGGTGACCTCCTCCGTGTGCGACGTCGATGAGGAGGTGCCCCCGGCGCAGCCCGCTGCGGCGCCCGAGCTGGCCGACACCGGCGCGAGCGACCAGGCGGCGGCTGCGTTCGTGGCGCTGGGAGTTCTCGTCGCCGGCATGGGCGCTGCGGCCTTCGCTCGCGCGCGTCGGGTCCGTCGCGGCTAACGGCACCACGCCGACGTCGGGGCGTCCAGCGAGCGGATGAGCTCTACTCCTGAGCACACTCCTCGAGCGAGCCTTCCTGGAACCAGATCAGCTGGCGCTCCGAACTCGCTACCTCGGCGGAGGCTCCCGGTACCGAGACCGTGACCCGCGGGATGTTCGTGCCCTGCGACGCGCACTCGGCGAGCACTGCGCCGCCGCCGTAGCCGAACCACGCCTCGAACGTGGTGCTCTCGCCGGACAGCACCTGAACGGGTGAGAAGTCGAGCGCGAAGGTGCGCCCGCCCTCGACGTCGACCCCGTCGGGTCCGTTGGGGTTCACGAAGTGGGCCTCGAGGCCGAGCACGTTGTCGCTTCCGAGCATCGCGAGCGTCACCGAGTCGACCTGCACGGTCGCCCAGCCGTCGTTCGCCACATGGAAGCGCAGAACGCATTCCATACCCTCGTCGAGCACGACGACCGGAGCGAAGTAGCTCAACTGGGCCGCATCCGTGTCGCCGACTTCGGTGCCGCTGCACTCGACCGGACGCGAGTCGTACTCGATGGTGACGCCGTCGAGCGCCGAGACGGTCACCGCGCGCCATGTCGCGAACGACCCGGCAAGCAGGGCGACGACGGCGATCACCACCCAGCCGACCCACCGAAGCGAGCGGCGTGCGACCGGCTGCTCGATCGGCTGAGGTTCTTGGAGCCCCGCGGCGAGGGTGGACGTCATGCGGCGATCATCGCAGTCCTGAGGGGAACTCCGCTAGCGTCTCACCCGAACAGTGCCACGACCCCATCGGTGATGGCGTCGCGCACCTCGTCGTCGTCTGCCTCCTGGGGTCCGTCGCCCGGCTGGATGCCGTAGTCGCCGAACTGGGCGTGGCTGGCATCCGCGATCAGCACGAACTCCGCGTCGGACGGGAGCTTCGCGCTCGCCTCCTCGATGTCGGCCTGGGTCGAGAGCTCGTCGTTCTCGCCGATGAAGGTGAGGGCCGGGATGCCGGTCTGCGACAGGTCGACGGAGCAGTAGGAGCCGAAGAGGACGATGCCCGACACCTCGTTGTCGGAGTCGGCCGCGTACATGCAGGAGCGCACGCCGCCCAGCGAATGCCCGCCGACCATCCACGTGTCGACGCCGGGCGCGAGGCCCTCCCAGGTGCTGAGGGGCCGGGTCTCGAGGATCGCGAAGTTGAGGGTGGGGCGCGCGATCACGACGGTGATGCCCGACTCGGCCACCCCCGAGAGCTTGTTCGCGTAGGCGGCCGGGTCGACCCGGGCACCCGCGAAGAACACGAGCCCTCCGCCGTTCGGGGCGTCCGGCGTCAGCACGACGCCCTCCGGGTGCTCCGTCACGGTCACCGTCTCGGTGGCGCGCGCCAGCGGGCCCTCCTCGGCCATCATCGGGCTCGACGCCCACGCGAGGAACCCGGCGACGATCACCACCAGCACACACGCCGCGGCGATGATGGCGGTGCGGATGCGGGAGCGCCGCTTCGTCTTCGGGGCTGGGGCCTGCGCAGTCACCCTGACACGATAAGCCTGTGACCGATCCCGCAGATCCGCTCGAGCTGGACCCCGTGCTGGGGCCGCGGCACAAGTCGGTGCCGCCGCAGCTGTGGAGGAGGCGTGCGTCGGAGGTCGCCGGCGAGCGGCATCCCGTCTCGGCGTTCTCGACCCCGCTGCTCGTACTCGACCGCGCCGCCGCCGACGCGAACGTCGCGCTGCTCACCGGCTGGGCCGCCGAGCGCGGACTGCTCCTCGCACCCCACGGGAAGACCACGATGGCGCCCGAACTGTGGCGCCGCCTGCTCGACGCCGGATGCTGGGGTCTCACGGTCGCGACACCGTGGCAGGCGCAGGTGGCGCGCGGTGTCGGTGCCCGGCGGATCCTCATCGCCAATGAGGTCACCGACCCGGTGGGAGTCGACTGGATCGCGGCGGAGCTCGACGCGCATCCGTCGCTGGAGTTGGCGTGCTGGGTGGATTCGGATGCGGCGGTCGCGTCGCTCGCGCGCGCCGCGGGGGAGCGCCCCATCGACGTGCTGGTGGAAATGGGCGGTGCAGGCGGTCGCACCGGCGCGCGGGGTCGGGATGCGGCGCTCGCCGTCGCGGATGCGGTCGCGGCCGAGCCGCGCCTCCGGTTGCGCGGGGTCGCCGGATACGAGGGGAGCTACGGATTCGACCGGCGGCCCGAGACGGTCGCTGCGGTCCGGGGATACCTCGACGAGGTGGCGGCGACGGCGGATGCGGTGCTCGACGCCCACGACATCCGTGACCCGCTCGTGTCGGCGGGGGGATCGTCGTGGTTCGACCTGGTGGCGGAGGCGCTCGCGCCGCTCGCCGGGCGGGCCCACGTAGTGCTGCGGTCGGGGGCGTTCCAGGCGCACGACGACCTGTTCTATGAGGCGACGTCGCCCGCGGAGGCGGCCCTGCGTCCGGCGCTCACCCTGCGGGCGCGGGTGCTGTCGCGGCCGGAGCCCGGGGTGGTGGTGCTCGACGCGGGCAAGCGCGATGCGCCGTTCGACTACGACCTGCCGGTGGTGCTGGGGACGGCGGATTCGCGCGCGCTGCCCGGCGCACGCGTCGTCTCGTTGGCCGATCAGCATGCGCGCATGGAGTTGCCCGTCGGCACGGCGCTCGATGTGGGAGACGTGGTGCTGCTCGGCATCTCGCACCCGTGCGGTGCGTTCGATCGGTGGCGACTGATCCCCGAGGTGGAGGATGCGCGGGGCATCGACCCGCGGGTTGTGGGGTTCGTGGCGACGGTGTTCTGAGCCGCGCGACTTTGGTCACGAGATCGTAACGACCTCGATCGGTTCTCCCTCCGATCGGCGTTTCGCGGGGAGAACCGGGCGCGATTGTCGGTGGCCTTCGATGGTCTGAGGTCATGACGAAGAACCCCACGGATCCGGTCTCGCGGGCGGACGCCGCGCTCGATCGCGTGGTGCAGCTCCAGGCGCAGATCGACGCGCTGACCGCGCAGCGAGCAACCGCGGTCGAGGAGTTCGAGACAGTCTTCGGCGAGGCGTACCCGCCAGCCGCTGCCCCTTTTCGAGAGCGTGCGAGCCGCGCTGAGTTGGCGTGCGCCCTGCGCCTTCCGGAGCGATCCGCGGAACGGTTGATGGGGGAGGCGCGGGTGCTGGTGCGGTTGCTGCCGAACACCCTCGCCGCCCTCGCCGAGGGCCGGTTCTCCTACCGCCACGCGCAGGTGCTCGTCGACCAGACGGCAGGCCTCTCAGACGACGACCGCGCGGCCATCGAGCGGGTCGCACTCGGCACGGCCGGTCGTGTCACGGCGGCGCGCTTCTCGCGCACGGTGCGCACGC
>JAEWJX010000028.1 GCA_023386365.1 Actinomycetes bacterium
GGGCGCGGGTGCCGCAACGGGGCGCGGTGCGGCGGCGGGGGCCGGGGGCGCGACCGACGACGACGCATCCGCACCCTCGATGCCGATGCGGCGCTCCAGCCGCTCGACCCGTGCGAGCGCGCCGCGCTCGGTGTCGTCGGACGACGGCACCAGCAGCCGCGCCACCATCAGTTCCAGGTGCAGACGCGGCGACGTGGCGCCCGTCATCTCGGTGAGAGCCGAGTTGACGACGTCGGCCGCCCGCGACAGCTCGACCGGACCGTACGCGGACGCCTGCTGCTGCATCCGCTCGATCTCGTCGGCGGGCACCCCCCGCAGCACCGCGGCGGCGTTGTCGCGCGTGGCGGCGACGACGATGAGGTCGCGCAGCCGCTCGAGCAGATCCTCGACGAAACGGCGCGGGTCTTGCCCGGTCTGGATGACGCGGTCGACACCCGCGAACACGCCCTGCGCGTCGCGCGCGGCCAGCGCATCCACGATCTCGTCGAGCAGCGCGCCATGGGTGTAGCCGAGCAGCGCCACGGCGCGCTCGTACGCGATCGTCGTGCCCTCCGATCCGGCGATCAGCTGGTCGAGCAGCGACAGGGTGTCACGCACGGAGCCTCCGCCGGCCCGCACCACCAGCGGCAGCACGCCACCCTCGACCTCGATGCCCTCCTCGGTGCACAGGTGCTGCACGTAGTCGAGCATCTGCGCCGGCGGCACCAGCCGGAACGGGTAGTGGTGGGTTCGGCTGCGGATCGTGCCGATGACCTTCTCGGGCTCGGTGGTGGCGAAGATGAACTTCACATGCTCGGGCGGCTCCTCCACGAGCTTCAGCAGCGCGTTGAAGCCCTGCGGCGTCACCATGTGCGCCTCGTCGAGGATGAAGATCTTGAAACGGTCGCGGGCCGGGGCGAAGGCGGCACGCTCGCGCAGGTCGCGGGCGTCGTCGACACCGTTGTGGCTGGCGGCGTCGATCTCGACCACATCCAGCGAGCCGCCGCCGTCGCGCGCCAACTCGACACAGCTGGCGCAGGTGCCGCAGGGAGTGTCGGTGGGGCCTTCGGCGCAGTTGAGGCACCGGGCCAGGATGCGCGCGCTCGTCGTCTTGCCGCACCCGCGGGGGCCGGAGAAGAGGTACGCGTGGTTGACGCGGTCGGTGCGCAGAGCGGTGCGCAGCGGATCGGTCACCTGACTCTGCCCGATCAGTTCGGCGAACGTCTCCGGGCGATAGCGACGATAGAGGGCGGTGACCACGGGTCCACAGTAGTCGGCGCGGCTGACGTGGGCAGGGTCGGCGGTGGTCGCGGAATCGGCCAGTTCGGGCGGGACCACGGATGCCGGTAGACTGTCCCGCGGCTCCCCGCGTGGCGCCATCCAGGCCAACTCCCCCAGGGCGGAAACGCAGCAAGGGTAACCGGGCTCTGGCGGGTGCGCGGGGGGTCCTCAGGAGGATTCGCCTAGTGGCCTATGGCGCACGCTTGGAAAGCGTGTTGGGTGAAAGCCCTCGGGGGTTCGAATCCCCCATCCTCCGCAGCTGAGCGGGTCGCCTCCGGGCGGCCCGCTCTTCGCGTTCCCCACCACCTGCACGCCTCCACGGGGAAGCGAGCAGCCCGGCGAGCGCCGCGCGAACCTCTTCTCGGTGCCACATGATGTCTTCCGCGATGGCGCGGAAGGTGACCAGACCCTGCTCGGCCGCCGCCGAGTCGCGTCTGCGGTCCTTCCTCTGAGCCGCCCAGTCCGCGTGGAACGTCCGGCTGTCGCACTCGACGATCAGCCACTCGTCGACGAGGAAGTCGACGCGCCCGACACCCGGGATGCTCACCTGGAGGTCGAAGACGCACGGGAGCGAGCGGAGGATGAGCCGCATCAAGGTTTCGGGGCCGGACTCCGCCCGCGGGTCGACGAGCGACCCGAGCATCCGATAGCTGTGCGGAAGCATGCCGAGCACCTCATCGAGTTCCTCGGCGTCGATCAGTCCGAGATGGAGAGCCGAGTCGATGGTCGCGACGGCGGACCGAGGCGACTGACACCGGATGGCGTCATAGACGGCATCGAGGGGTTCGACGCAGAGGGCGTCCGGTTCGGGCCGCCGCACCAGCTTGCGCCGGTGGAGGCGGTGAGGAAGGGGCGGTCGGGAGAAGCGCGAGGTCGTCGGCTCGACACTGACGTGCAGCCGTTCGTGCTCCACCACGAACACCCCGAGATGGTGAAGGGCGGAGATGCACGTCAACCGTCCCTTCGCGCGCCCGGCCGCCTGGAAGTCGGGAGGCACCGCAGGGTCGCAATACGCTCCCGAGCGAAGCTGGACGAGGCGCCCTTCGGTCACGGCCACTCGGATGGCTCGCTCGGTCAATCCGTGTGCCAGGAGATCGCGGGTACGGACGACAGAGGGCAGAGACGTCATCCTGCGAACGTGGACGATCGGCGGGGACGCGGGGATTGCGGAGCCCCGTCTTGGGGGCGACGTCCTGGCTTCGCGTCCCGGGAGGACGTCGGAAACGCATGATCAGAAGGCCGTCTTTGGCCTATTCCGCCGCCCATAGGGCACAATCGCCCCGGCGATCATGCGATTCCGACGCGACGGCGCGCTCAGTAGCCGACGGTGGCGCGGATGCGGGTCAGCAGCAGGGGGCCGGTGGTGTCGAAGGCACGGCCGCCCCACACGACGCCGCCCCAGGCGACGGCGACGCCCACGAGCGGGCCGACGACGAACGCCGCCCACGAGGCGGGGGCGCCGAAGCCGAAGGCGGCGAGCAGCACCAGCACGAGCGACGGCAGGGTGAGGAACCCCGCGAGCAGCGTCAGACCGAACAGGGCGAGACCGGTGGTGAAGGTGGCGCCCGGCACCCGCTTGAAGATGTTGTCGCCGGATGCGGGCACCGGGATCACGATGTAGGCGGACGAGACGGCGCACACGCCGAGGCCGACGAGCAGGGCGCCGACACTGCACCCGAGGATGCCCGGCAGCAGCATCCACCGGCCCGAGAGCGCCACCGTCACGACGGCGACACCCAGCACGAGCGGCAGGCCGACCGTGGTGGCGGCGAGCAGGCGTCCGGTGCGGTCGGCGCGGCCCCGGATGCCGGTGGCGAGCACCGTCGCGAAGGCGGTGCCGTCGAAGGCGACGTCGGCGTAAGGCACCAGTCCGAGCAGCAGTGCAGGCAGCACACCCACGAATGCGAACAGCGCGCCGTCGAGGCGACCGCCCATCGCGAAAGCAAGAAGGATCGGGAGGAGGGCGACGATCACCAGGTTGCGCACATAACGGGGGTCGGTGAGCCAGTAGTGCAGAGCCCGCGCCCAGCTGGCGCCGGTGCCGCCCGTCGGGAGCACGCCGTAGACGCCGAGACGGCCGCCGCGCACCACAGCGCGGCGATGCGGCGTGAGCACTGCGGCCCGCACGTTGCGCCGCCACAGCAGCCACAGCGCGGCGAGGGTGCCCAGCGCGATCAGCAGCTTGAGCCCGGCCGCGCCGAACTCCCCCGCGGCGACGTCGCCGGGCACCGCCCAGGCGGCGCCGATGGGGGTCCACGAGATCCCCGAGACGGTGGCGAGCACGCGCGCCACGAACTCGTCACCCGACCCGCCCGCGAGCCCCGCGAGGCCGGTGATGATGGGGCCGGCGAGCACGAGCGCGGTGAGGGCCAGCAGCCCGAACACGTTGCCGATGCCGCGTCCGCCGCGGGACGAGAATGACGCGACGGTGCGCGACACGAGGATGCAGGTGAGCACGCCGAGCGGCAGGCACACGAGCGCCGCGGCGAACGCCGTCGGCCAGCGCACCCACGCCGTGAGGGCGCTCAGCGCCCCGAGGGCGGAGGCGACACCGGGCAGCCCGATGAGCCCGATGGCGGCGAGCGCGAGCATCACCTGACGGGTCGACATCGGGAACGGCGCAAGCCGTTCGGCGTCGACGGTCGTGTCGACGCCTCCCGCGAGGAGCGGCGCGACGCCCCAGCCGATCACGAGCAGCGCGCCCCCGATCGTGATGACGACGCGCGTGGGTTCGAGGCCGAAGCCGCCGATGAGCGCGAGCGAGATCGCGACCACCACGACCGCACCGCCCGCGGCGAGCGCCCCCGCGATGAACCCGACGAGCTGCCACGCGCTGCGCGTCAGCATGTTGCCGAGGATGCGCAGCCGGATCCTCAGGACTGTCGCAACCATTGCGGACCTTCCGTGCGGGTGCGTCCGCCGACCAGGTCGAGGAAGCGGTCCTGCAGGCTGGACCCGGCCCGCACCTCGTCGGTGGTGCCGGCGACCAGCACGCGCCCGGCGGCGACGATGGCGACGTGGTCGCACATCCGCTGCACGAGGTCCATGGAGTGGCTCGACACGATGACGGTGCCGCCGCTGGCCGTGTAGCCGCGCAGAACATCTTCGATGTTGGCGGCCGACACCGGGTCGACCGACTCGAACGGTTCGTCGAGCACGAGCAGCCGCGGCGCGTGCACCAGCGCGCACGCGAGGGCCACTTTCTTGACCATGCCGGCGGAGTAGTCGGCGACGGGGGTACCGGCGGCGGCGGTGAGGTCGGTGAGGGCGAGCAGGTCGGCGGTGCGCTGGGCGAGCTCCTCCCGCGGGAGGCCGAACATCATGCCGGTGTAGGTGATCAGCTGTTCGCCGGTGAGGCGGTCGAACAGGCGGATGCCGTCGGCCAGGTTGCCGATCATCGCTTTCGCGGCGACCGGGTCGGTCCACACGTCGCGGCCGTGCACGGCGGCCGTTCCGGCGTCGGGCCGCAGCAGGCCGGTGGCCATGGAGAGGGTGGTGGTCTTGCCGGCGCCGTTGGGTCCGACGAGGCCGTAGAAGGATCCGGTGGGCACCCGCAGGTCGATGCCGGCGACGGCTGGCACCCCGCCGAAGCTCTTGGTGAGGCCGACGAGTTCGAGGGCGGCGGTGACGGGCGGGTCGGAGGCCATCACGCCACGCTAGCGCCCGTCAGTCGTCGGCTGCTCCCCCGCGTGCTGGGGCTTCGTGGAGGCGCCCTTCGCCGTCGAGGCGCCGATACCAGGGCGTCTTCGAGGCGACGTCGACGGCCGGCTGCGGAAGCCCAACGAGGTGCAGGGTGGTGCCGCCGGCGGCGAGTTCGCGGTCGAGGTCCTGCAGCGCGTCGAGCACGGTGATCGTCATGATCTCCTGCCGGGTGACGTCGAGCCACAGCTCGGTCACCGGGGTGTCGCCGTCGGCCGCGAGCGCGAGCAGGGCGCGTTCGTTGGCGAGCGCGTTGGCGGTGTAGATGCCGCGGTCGAGGCGCACGAGGAGCGTGCCGCCGTGGCGGGATCTCACCAGCAGCCGCGGCGTGTTCACTTCGCGCAGCACCATCACGAGCGTCACGACGACGCCGAGGGCGACCGCCACCAGGAGCCCCGCAACGAGGGCGACGAGAGCGACGACCAACGCGATCCAGAAGTCGCGGGGGCTGATGCGGGCCCACCGCACCAGTTCGGGGATGTTGATGAGCCCCACGACGGCGACGAACACGAGCGACGCGAGGGTGGCCTGCGGAAGCAGCGACAGCACCGGTCCGAGGAAGAGTGCGACGAGTACGGCGAGTGCGACGGTCACGAGCGACGACACCTGGGTTCTGGCGCCGGAGTTCTGGTTGACGGCGCTCTGCGAGAATCCGCCCGCCGCCGGCATCGTGGTGAAGAAGGAGCCGATCACGTTGGCGGCTCCGGTGGCGAACAGTTCCTGGTCGCTGTCGACGGGAGGCTCGGGGGCGCGGCGGATGCTGCGGGCGACGGCCGCGGATTCGAGGAACGCCATGACGGCGATGGCGAGCGCCCCGGGGATGAGGGCGACCAGGTGGGTGGGGTCGGGGAGGCCGGGCACGGGCAGCCCCGAGGGCACCGGGGCGATGAGGTCGACCCCCCGCTCGTCGATGTGGGCGAGGCCGACCAGCAGGATGCCGCCGACGACGACGACGAGGGCGCCCGGGATGCGCGGGGCGAAGCGTTGCAGCAGCACGACGATCGCGATCGAGGCGACCGAGAGCGCGACGGTCGGTCCGTTGACGGAGCCGAGGGCCTCGCCGACCGCGGCGAGGGAGCGGAGGAACCCGTGCCCGCTGAAGTCGTAGGTCTCGCCCAGCAGTTTCGGCAGCTGCCCGACGGCGACGGTCGCGCCGACCCCGATCTTGAGCCCGAGGACGGTGGCCGAGCTGATGTTCTCGACGAGCCCCCCGAGCCGCAGCAGCCGCGCGAGCACCAGGATCACCCCGACGAGCAGGGTGAGGGTGATGACGGAGCCGAGCGGGTCGTCGGACGTCGCGGTGACTCCGGCGGAGACGAGCGTGGTGGCGGTGAGGGTGGCGATGGTGGAGGTCGTGGAGACGCTCATCGCCCGCGATCCACCGAGCAGCGCGTAGACGGCCATCGGCAGGATGCAGGTGTAGAGGCCGACCTGCACGGGAAGTTGGGCGATGGTGGCGTAGGCCATCGCCTGGGGGACGACGACGGCACCCGCCGAGAGCCCGGCCACCACATCCGGCAGCACCCAGCCGCGACGGTACCCGGCGAGCGTGGGCAGGAGGATGCGCGTGCGCGGTCTCGTCGGGGTCTGACTCACGCGGGGTCCGGGTGGGTGTTCGCCCAGTCGTCTTTGACGCTGACGACCTGGATGGGGCCGTCGGCGGCGGCCGCGAGCGCCTGCTCGGCGCCTTTGTCGTAGGGCGGGTCGTCGCGGTCGGGGTCGTCGTGGTGCACGAGCAGCGCGAGGCCGGGCCGCGGTCCGGCGAGCGCGTATTCGAGCATCGGCAGGTCGCCGTTGGAGTTGCCGCCTGCGAGGATCGGTCGGCGGCCGACGCGGCTCCAGATGCGCACCGGCTTCTCGGTGCCGTCGTCGAAGAATTCGAGGGCGGAGGCGTACCGCACCTGGCCGCTGGCGCGGTCGTAGCTGAGGCCGAACGCGGAGCCGACCACGCGTTCCGGCGGGATGCCGTAGTTGGACTGCGTCATCGGGCGCATGAAGTCGCGCTCGCCCCCCGACACGATGTAGCAGGTGAAGCCGTTCGCTTCGAGGTAGCGGAGCAGCTCGACCATCGGCTGGTAGACGAGCTGGTCGTAGGAGCGTTTCAGCACCGGGTTGACGGCGGTGCGGTAGAACTCGGAGACGGATGCGGCGTACGTCTCGACGTCCATCTCGAGCGTGAGTCCGACGAGCGCTCCGATGATGGTGTGCAGGTCGGCGTCGTCGCCCGCGTAGTGGTTGTCGATGGCGCCCGCGATCCAGGCGAGGTCGCCGGTGGTGGCGGCGAGGTACGGCTGCTTGCCGGCGAGCGTCGGGTCGGCTGCGGCGGCGGCCTTCCACTGCTCGACCAGGTAGTGCAGTTGGGTGGGCATCGGCTTCTCACCCCACAGGGTGCCGTCGTTGTCGAACACGGCGACGCGCTCGTCGGGCGGCACGGCATCCGGTCCGTCGACGACGGAGGCGACGAAGTCTTCGAGGGCGCGGCGGGTGGGGGTGTCGCGCCAGGACGGCAGAAGGTCGTTCACGGCTGGGCTCCTCTGCTGCCGGGGTCGATGCGCCGCACCTGGTCGAGTTCGAGGCCGAGGTCGGCCAGGCGGGCGAGCACGGAGTGCAGCTCGGCCTGGTCGTGCAGCTCGCCCACGAGCACGGTGCGTTCGCGCGCCACCCCGGCGCAATCGAACTCGGGGAACGCGGCGGCCAACCGGTCGGACCGCGCGTGCGGGAGGACGATCTCGTAGGTGACCATCGGACCCTCCTCTCGCACGATCAAGGGTCGCGCTCGCGGCGGCATCCGGCATCACCCGGCAGGGGTGACTCGGCTGTGCTCTCAGCCGATGAGGCCCGCGGTGCGTCCGACGGCGACGGCGTCGGCGCGGTTGTCGACGCCGAGCTTGCGGTAGACGCTCTTCAGCTGGCTCTTCACCGTGTTGGCGCTGACCTGCTGCCGCTTGGCGATGTCGGCGATCGTCTGGTGCACCGGCAGTTCGTCGAGCAGGCTGCGCTCGCGCGGGGTGAGGGAGGTGACGCCGATGGCGGGCGCGGAGTCGGGACGTCGGGCGGCGGCGAGCAGGTTCGCCGCTGCTCCGCTCCAGGCACCGAGGTGCGCGCCGTCGGCGGCGAGCAGCGCGAGCGCGTCGCCTCCGAACAGCAGGAACGGCCGGACGGCGCGGTAGTGGTCGGCGAGCATGACCGCCTCGGCGAGGTCGGTGCGGGCCTTCGCGGAGGCGCCTCGGTTGTGGGCGTGCATCGCGAGGCGCAGCCGCGCGTGCGCGACGGTGAGGGGGTCCCAGGTGGGCGCCCCGGATGCGATGGCGGCGCGCAGCGTGTGCTCGGTGTCGCGACAGGGGTCGGTGAGGAAGTGGACGAGCAGCGACTCGACCGCGTCGGCACCGAACACCTGGCGAACCCGCCATCCGAGGCTGTCGCGCGCCGGGTGGTCGTCGTGGTGGGCGACCGCCGACAGCCATGGCACGAGCGCGAAGGCGAGGAATGCGGGGTCGTTGCCGGCGTCGGCGGCGAGGGTGTCGAAACGGTGCAAGGTGTCGCGGCTCGGTTCGGCGGCGAGCCGGTCGAGCAGGGCGACGGCGTTGGCTCGCCGTTGGATGTCGGGTTGGCGGTCGCCGAAGTCTTCCGAGAGCAGCACGCGCATCGCCCGCTCGGGGAGCTCTTCGGCGCGCAGGTAGGAGAGGTCGACCTCCAGCAGCAGCAGGCGACTCCCGGCGGTGCTCGACAGCGATTCGACGGCGAGCGGACGTTCGAGCGCCGCACGGATGACGTCTTCCGCGTCGCGCCATCCGGGGGTTCCGAGGGAGCAGGACACGATCGATTCGAGGGCCACCGCCCGCAGCCAGTCGTGGCCGCGGTCACCGGCGGTCTCGGCCAGTTGCCGGAGCCGGTCGAGCGCTGCTCCCCGCGCGGGCCCGGACTCGGTCTGCAGGGCGAT
This sequence comes from Actinomycetes bacterium, assembly GCA_023386365.1. Classification (GTDB taxonomy): domain Bacteria; phylum Actinomycetota; class Actinomycetes; order Actinomycetales; family Microbacteriaceae; genus Homoserinibacter. The sequence goes on from JAEWJX010000028.1 coordinate 8,900, forward strand.
GCGCGCACGCACCACCCCGGCGAAGGCGAGCGCCGCCGCCTCCTCGTCGCTGACGCCTGCCGTCGCCGGAGGTTCGCCGAGGTCGGCGTCTCCGCCGTCGGCGTCCCACAGTGCGGCGAGAGCGGATGCGACGACCCCCCGCGCGGCGCTGCCGGTGTCGAACTGCTCGAGCGGCGCCTCTGCCCCGCTCCGGGACAGGTAGGGCGCCTCGGCCATGCGGGCGTAGAGGGCGGCGAGTTGCGGTTCCGCGGTGGCGGCCACCCGTACCGCCGCGCGAAGACCCGCGCTGCCCCGGCAGGTGAGGGCGACACCGTGCACACGGAGCACGGCGGCGGCGGTCTCCGGGTCGCCCGCGGCGACGGCATGCGCGAGCGCCTCGGTCGCGTCGCCCCCGGCGAGGAACCAACGCGCGGCCACCGCGTGGGTGCGGCGGTGGTCGTCGCCCGACTGCCGGGCTTCGGCGGCGAGGTAGGCGAGGAGCACCGGGTGGTACACCACCTCCCCGTCGGTGCCGGTGTCGAGGAGGAGGTTCCGGCGGGCGATGCCGGCCAGAAGTGCACCGGCCTGGGTGTCGCCGCTCACGGCGGCCGCGAGGTCGGGTGCGACGCGCTCCCGCACCGCGCAGCGCACGAGCACGTCGCGTTCGGTTGCGGTGAGGGTACCGAGCACCTCGCCCAGGAGGTAGTCGCCGATGGCGCGGTGGTCTCCGCCGAAGTCGCGGGCCACCTGCTCCGCGTCGGGCCGGGATGCGAGCAGGTGCGAAGCGAGGGCGAGGCCGGTGGCCCATCCGGCGGTCCGTGCGAGCAGCATGGCGACGGTGGCGGGGTCGAGGGTGATGCCGCGACGGTCGAGCAGTTGCCGCGTCTCGAGCGGCGTGAAGGCGAGATCGGCGGTGCGCAGTTCACGCGTGGTCATCCAGCGCGCCGGCGATACCGGGAACGGGTCGCTGCGGCCGGCGACGATGAGGCGCGGCGCCGCCTCGTCTTCGAGGAGCCGCTGGACGGCGGCGCGGGCGGGTGCGGCGAGGGCGTCGGCGTTGTCGAGCATCACCACCTCGGCAGCGGCGAGGACGGCAGGTGCGAACGCCGTCGCGGTGGCGGCGCGCCCGTCGACGGGGGTGACCCGCACGCCGCGGCCGGTCGCGTCATCCGCCCACTGCTGGAGGAGGGTCGACTTGCCGGAGCCGGGGCTCGCCCAGATGACGAGGTGTCCCGGTGCGTCGAGCTCCGAGATCAGGCGCTGACGCGTGACATGCATTGCTGCCCCCGAAAGTTTCCGCTTTCGGGGGCAGCCTATTGAGACAGCGAGGATCTGTCACCCCTTTGCGGGTGAACAAACCTGTTGCTCAACTAGTCACGGGCCATCGCCGCCGCCAGATGCGCCTCGAAGTCGATGTACGCGTCGTCGGCGATGTCGAACACCACCTTCTCGATCCGCCCATTCGTGAACTCGAACTTCGACCCGCTGTACAGGCTCGACACCGCATCCGCACTGTCGTATCCGATGCACAGCCCCTCCCCGCAGAGCGAGAAGTGCCCGAGGATCGTGCGGATCTCCGCCTCGGCCACCTGCTGGTCGTCGATGAAGAGCTTCAGCGGCCCGATCGCCTCCCGGAACTCACCGACGTGATCCTTCGTGAACTCGACCCCGAGCACGTGCGCACCGGTGAGGCTGATCGGTGCCGAGATGCGACTCTCGGGCGGGATGCCGAGGAAGTTGTACACGTAATGGAGCGTGCCGTCCTTGATGAACAGGGCGTGGCCTCCGAACCGCGACCCGTGCGCGAAGATGATGCCCTCGCTCTGCGGGGTCAACTCCACCTCGGCGCCGATCTTGTACGAGACACCGTGCGTGTTCGCAGCCGACCGTTCCGGGATCTCGGAGGTGCCCGGGTAGTACGTGTACTGGCCCGACGGCGGCACCGGGGTGTGGAACTCCATCTTGTTCACGAAGAGGTCGAAGTCCTTCGGGTTCGACAGGATGGCGAGGTCGTTGAGCGGCAGCACGAGGTTGCGCTTCGCCTCCTCCATCCACAGCGCCTTCAGCTCCTCCACCTTGTCCGGATGCTGGGCCGCGAGGTCGTGCGCCTCCGCCCGGTCGACATCCGTGTGGAACAGTTGCCACACGTCTTCGTCGAACCGTCCGCGACCGGCGACCGGGCCGTGCTCGGTGACCGCCTTCCAGCCCTCGTGCCAGATGCCGCGGTTGCCGAACATCTCGTAGTACTGGGTGTGCTTGGTCGTGGGGCCGTCGGGTGCCGCGTCGAAACTCGACCGCATCGAGACGCCGTCGAGCGGCCGCTGCGTGACGCCGTTGTAGCTGTCGGGGAGCGACACCCCGCACGCATCCAGGATCGTCGCCACGATGTCGGTCGAGTGGTGGTACTGGTGCCGCACCTCCCCCTTCGCCTGGAACCCTGCCGGCCAGTGGATCACCAGCGGGTCGCACACGCCCCCCTGGTAGACGTAACGCTTGAACATCCGGTACGGCGTCGAGAACGCGGCCGCCCACCCGGTCGGGTAGTGGTTGTAGGTGTCCGGGCTGCCCAGCTGATCGACCTGCTTCAGGTTCTCCTCCAGCGAGTCGGGGTAGCCGCCGAAGATCTTGCCCTCGTTGACGGACCCGTTCGGGCTGCCCTCCCCGGAAGCGCCGTTGTCGGCGCAGTAGAAGATGATCGTGTTGTCGAGCTGGCCCGACTCCTCCAGGTAGTCGACGATGCGGCCCACCTGAGCGTCCGTGTACTCCGAGAACCCGGAGTACACCTCCGCCATGCGGCAGAACATCGCCTTCTCCTCGTCGCCGAGCTCCGCCCATGGGCGCACCCGGTCGGATTCCGAGAAGGTACCCTCCGGCATCGGGTTGAGCGGGGTGAGTTCGGTGTCCTCCGGGACGATCCCGCGCTCGATCATCCGCGCCAGCACCCACTCGCGGTACGCCTCGTAGCCGTCGTCGAAACGACCCTTGTACTTGGCGATGTACTCCTCGGGCGCGTGGTGGGGGGCGTGGTTGGCACCCGGGCAGAACCACAGGTACCAGGGCTTGTCCGGCTCGGTCTGCTTCACATCCCGGATCATCTTCAACGCCTGATCGGCGAGATCCTTCGAGAGGTGGTACCCGTCTTCGGGCATGTAGGGCTGGTCGATGTAGTGGTTGTCCTCGGCGAGCGACGGGTACCAGTTGTTGGTCTCGCCTCCCACGAACCCGTAGAAGCGGTCGTAGCCCTGCGCCAGCGGCCACCCCTTCTTGTTGGCGCCGGCCGTCCACTCGTCGATCGGGATGTTGTGATTCTTGCCCACCCAGAAGGTCGCCCACCCGGCATCTCGCAGCAGGTGCGCCATCGGCACGTTCTCCGGCGGGATGTGCGAGTTGTAGCCGGGGAACCCGGTCGACGACTCCGAGATGGTGGCGAACCCGTTGGCGTGGTGGTTGCGTCCGGTGAGGAACGTGGACCGCGTCGGGGAACACAGCGCCGTGGTGTGCCACTGGGTGTAGGTGAGGCCGCTCGCGGCGAGGCGGTCCATCGTCGGCATGTCGATGCCGCCGCCGTACGGCGACCACGCCGCCTGGCCGGTGTCGTCGTAGAGCACCACCAGGACGTTCGGCGCCCCCGGCGGGGCTTTGTCGGGGAGGAAGGCGTCCCAGTCGCCCTCCGAGTCCCGCACGTCGAGTTCGATCTTTCCCTGGAATGCGCGAGGCATCGCTGCTCCTCCGGTGTGTGATGTCGGCTCACCTCGACGGTAGGACGGGGGCGGGCGCCGATCATCACCCCGGCTGGGTGATGCACCCGCAAGCCGCGGCGAGCATGCTGACGGATGTCGGACCGGCCGGAGGAGGAACGCGTGCAACCACCCCTTGCCGGCCTCACGCGCCGCAACGTGGGACGCGAGCTGCTCGCCGGCGTGACCCTGCTGGCCATCGCCATCCCCCTGAACATCGGCTACGCGCAGATCGCCGGGCTGCCACCCACGGCCGGCCTCTACGCCCTCATCGTGCCGACCGTCATCTACGCACTCGTCGTGTCGTCGCGGCAACTGGTGGCGTCGCCGGATGCCGCGGCCGCCGCGCTCGTCGCCTCGTCGCTCGGGGGGCTGGCCGCCGCAGGCTCCGCCGAGTACCTGACCATGGCGATGGCGCAGGCGATCATCTGCGGCGTGCTGTTCGTACTGCTGGCCGTCTTCAAGCTCGGCTTCCTCGCGAACTTCCTGTCGAAGCCGATCCTCGTCGGCTTCGTCGGCGGCCTCGCCCTCGACATCCTGGTGTCGCAGATCGCGAAGATGCTCGGGGTGAAGATCGACTCCGGCGGCGAGTTCACCGACAAAGTGGTCGGGCTCGTCACCGGGTTGCCGACGCTCAACGTGTGGTCGCTGGTGATCTCGGTATGCGCCGTCGTGGTGCTGCTCGTCGGGCGGCGGCTGCTGGCGATCGTGCCGTGGGCGCTCGTGGTGCTCATCGTCGCCACCATCGTCGTGATGGTGACCCCCGCCGTGAAGGCCGGCGTCGACGTGCTCGGCGAGGTGCCTGCCGGCCCCCCGACCCTCACCTGGCCGATCCTCGACTGGGCCACCTGGCTCGCACTCATCCCCTCCGCCATCGCCCTCACCATGGTGACCGTCGCCGAAGGGCTGCTCGTGTCACGCTCCTACGGCGAGAAGCGGCACTACAGCACCAGCCCCAACCGCGACCTGTTCGCCTTCGGTCTCGGCAACATCGCCGCGGGTGCCAGTGGCAGCTTCGCCGTCGGCTCCTCCACCTCCCGCACCGCAGCCATGGACCAGGCCGGCTCCCGCACCCAGCTGCCGTCGCTCGTGCTGGCCGTCGGCACCCTGCTGCTGCTGCTCTTCGGCACCGCACTCCTCGCCGACATCCCTTCCCCCGCGATCGGCGCCATCGTCGGCGTGGCCGTGCTGCCACTTCTCGGCATCCGCGACTTCGCCCACCTGTGGCGCCTCGACCGTTTCGAGTTCTGGATCGGGGTGGCGTGCTTCCTCGTCACCCTCTTCGTCGGGGCGATCCCCGGCATCGTGGTCGCGTTCGTGCTCGCCCTCATCAACCTCGCGCGCCGCGCGGCGAACCCCGCGATCGACGTGCTCGCCTCCGACGACGTGCCCGCGCACTCGCTGCTCGACGACGCGCCCGCCGGCTCGGTCACCGCACCGGGCATCGTCGTCGTGCGGATGGCGGCGCCGCTGTTCTTCGCCAACGGGACCGTGTTCGCGCAGGCGGTGAAGACCTCCGTCACCGAGGCGGGCGGCCCCGCCGTCGTGCAGCATCTCGTGATCGACATGGAGGCCGTCAACGACGTCGACGTCACCGGCGCGGAAGCCTTCGACGGCCTCCGCGATTGGCTCGACGACCAGGGCATCACCCTCGGCTTCAGCCGCGTGCGCCCCGGCGCGCAACCACGACTCCGCCGCTTCGGCGTGCTCCGCGACGACACCGTCTACGGCACCAACCGGGCCGCCGTCGCCGCCCTCACCCCGACCGACACGAAGGAGCCCTGATGTCCGCCGTCATCGGCGAGATCCTCCCCCTCGCCCTCGGGATCGCGATCAGCCCCATCCCGATCATCGCCGCCATCCTCATGCTGCTCTCGCCGCGGGCACGGGTCACCAGTGTCGGGTTCCTGCTCGGCTGGGTGCTCGGCATCGTGATCGCCGTCACCGTCTTCACCCTGCTGTCGGCGATCATCCCGGAAGACGACCCCGACGCATCCAAACCCGTGCAGGCCACCATCCAACTCACCCTCGGCCTGCTGCTGCTGGTGCTCGCCGTCGGCCAGTGGCGCAAACGGCCGAAAGCGGGCGAACAACCCGTCATGCCGAAATGGATGCAGGCGATCGACACGATCTCGTTCCCCGTCGCGTTCGGCCTCGGCTTCCTGCTCTCCGCCCTCAACCCGAAGAACCTGCTGATGGCGGTGGGGGCGGGCCTCGAGATCGGACCGGCGGCGCTCCCCACCGGGGAGATCGTCGCCGTCATCGCGATCTTCACCCTGCTCGCCGCATCCACCGTGCTCGTGCCGGTCATCGGCTACCTGCTCGCGGCATCCCATCTGCGCGGCCTGCTCGACGAACTGCGCGGCTGGCTGGCCCAGCACAACGCCACCATCATGTCCGTGCTCCTGCTCGTCATCGGCGTCTCGATGATCGGCAAGGGGATCGCCGCCTACTGAAAGTCCCCACCAGAAAGGAAAGCCCATGTCCGAATACCGCTACGGACCCGTCGAGCTGCACCTCGTCGGGTTCCAGGGGGAGCGACCCGACCCAGGTGTCGTCCAGGCGCTCTCCGACCTGCTCGAGAGCGGGCTGCTGCGCCTCCTCGACATCGTCCTCATCTCGCGCGACGACGACGGCGCCGTCTCGGTGACCGAGGTGGACGACGCATCCGACCTCTTCGGCGACCTGGTGCTCGACGCCGTCGGACTCGCCGGCGAAGAAGACGTCGCCGAGTTCGCCGAGTTCGTGCCCCCGGGGGCGTCCGCGGCGCTCTTCGTGCTCGAACTCACCTACGCCCGCACCCTCGCCAACCGGCTCGGCGACTCCGGCGCCGTGCTGCTGCGCAGCGAACGCATCCCCGCTCCGATCGTCAACGCGATCGTCGACGCCATCGAAGGAGAATGACCATGCCCCTCCGCAGAATGGGCCGCCCCGGCCTCGTGGGCCTCGCCGCCCGCACCGCCGTCGTCGCCGGCACCGCCACCGCCGTCTCCGGGGCGGTCTACAACCACCAGCAGAACAAAGCCCAAGACCAGTACGAGCAGGAGCAGTACGCGGCGGCCCAGCAGCAGGCGCAGATCGACGCCGCCGCCGCGCAGGCCGTCGCCGCCCAGCAGAGCGCGGCGCCGCCGCCCGCCGCAGCTCCCGCCGCTGCCCCCGCCGTGGATGTGGTGGCCGAACTGCAGAAGCTCGCCGCGCTGAAAGACCAGGGCCTGCTCAGCGACGCCGAGTTCGCGGCGGCGAAGTCGCGCCTGCTCGGCTGACCCGGCATCCGCTGTTGCTTCCACGTCGCCCGTGTGCGGGGCAGCGCCACCCCGGCGCGGCCCCGTAACCTGGGGCCGTGGAGGCCACAGCGGAGCGGATGCGGATACGTCCCAAGTTCTCGCTGCTCAGCAACGCGTTCGCCGCGATCGTGCTCGGCACGGCACCCATCATCGGGGTCATGTTCTGGTTCGCCTCCACCCGGGGCGGCGTGGAATGGGTGATGCTGGCGGCGGCACTCGTGCTCGTCAGCGGGCTGCTGCTGCTGTGGCGGCAGTTGAGCGTGTACAGCGCCATCACCGACACCGAACTGATCGGCAACGGCATCTTCAGCCCCATGGTGCGCGTGAAGTTGGCCGACATCCGCAGCGCCGAACTGGTGCCCACCTACCTGGGCGCAGCCCCCGACCCCGCCTACCAGCTGCTCGTCACCGGCGACGGCGGCAAACGGCTGTACCGGATGCGCGGCAACTTCTACCACCGGAATGAACTGCGCGCCTTCGCGGCCGCGCTCCCCGTACCCGTCGACACCGTCGCCGAGCCGATGTCGGTGCAGGACTTCTTCCGCGCCTACCCGGGTTCCGCTTACTGGTTCGAGAACCGGCGGCCGCTGCAGGTGGCGATCCTCACCGTCGCCGTGCTGATCGGGCTTGCCGCCGCCGTCGCCATCATGAGCGCGCTCGGGTTGCCGATCCGGTTCCTGTAGGGCTCAGGGGCGGGGTGCGATCCAGCGGCCCAGCACCGGTGCGTCCGGGGTCGACGACGGCAGATCCTCGAAGCCGACGGCCGTGTAGAAGGCACGGGCGGGGGCGTTCGCCGGATCCATCGTGAGGTGCACGCCCGGAACACCCGCCTGGGCGAGCGCGTCGATCAGCGCCGTCTCGATGAGGGCTCGCCCGTAGCCGCGCCCCTGCGCCTCCGGCAGCAGGTCGATGTGCAGGTGCGCCGGATACTCGTCGACCTCCGGGATGAGCAGGATGCGCGGGTCGTGACCCCGCTGCACCAGCTCCTCTTCCGCCGAGAACGGCTCATTCGGCACCGGGTAGCCTTCCGCGAACCACGGCGTCCACGACGCCGACCACCAGCGCACGAACGCGCGGGTGCTGGGCGCGGCGACGATGTAGCCGATCGGGCCGTCACCCTCATCCACCACCCACGCCCAGTCGGGGTTCGCCGTCACGTACGGCTCGAGGAACAGGTCGGGCAGCAGGTCGTCGGTCGACCAGCGGCCGGTGGCGTCGCCCCCGGCGGCGCCGGTGAGCACGCAGATCTCCCGCAGTCGGGCAAGGTCGTCGGAACGGTAGGGGCGGATGCCGGTGGAGCTCACGGGTGTCGCGTCACCGTGCCGTACGGTCGTCGAGGCCCCAGGCCTGCCCGTAGCCACCCTCGGCCACCGGCTTCGCCATCAGCTCGAGGAACGGCGTGGCCGGGAACGCCTCCGGACCCAGCACCCCGGAACCGGACCAGGTGCCGGACGAGAGGAGCTCCAGCGCGATCACCGGGTTGAGGGCCGTCTGCCACACGACGCACTGGCTCTCGTACTCGGCCATCGTCCACTCGTTGTCGCTCACGTGGTACAGGTACACCTCGCGGGGCGAGCCGTCGGTTCCGGTGCCGGTGACCCACAGGCCTGCGCACGTCTTTCCCGTCATCCGGGGTCCGATGGTGGCGGGGTCGGGCAGAGAGGCGGCGACGACGTCGCGCGGTGCCACCTCGACGGGACCGTTCGCGCTGCGCACCCGCACGGGCGCCGTCTTGTCGAGACCCAGCAGGTTGAGGGTCTTCAGCACGCCGATGAACTCGTCGCCGAGGCCGTACTTGAAGGTGACGCGCTTCGCATCCACCCACCGCGGCATCAGCAGCACCTCCTCGTGCTCCACGTTGACGCACTCGACGGGCCCGATGCCCTCCGGGAACTCGAACACCTCCGGCTCGGAGAACGGCGGGGTGGTGAACCAGCCGCGGTCCTTCTCCCACACCACCGGCGGGTTGAGGCACTCCTCGATGGTGGTCCAGATGCTGAACGAGGGGGCGAAGATCTCGTTGCCGGCCTCGTCGCGTACCACCAGGTTGGCGCCGTCGCGGGTGCCGAGCTCGTCGATCTCGCTGAACAGCTCGTCGGCGGCGTAGCGGGCGAACACGTCCGAGAGTCCCGGCTCGACGCCCATGCCCACGAGCGCGAGGCGACCCGCCTTCTCCCAGTCGGGCGCCTGCGCGAACTGGTCGTCACCGAGCTTCACCCCGGTCGCCGCGTATGGGTTGTCGGGGTGCGGCTCGGACAGGCTCATCGCCATGTCGAGGTAGTCGGCCCCCGCCGCGAGCGCCCCCGCGAAGATGGTGGGCACGAACTTCGGCTCGACGGCGTTCATCACGTGCGTGGCGCCGTGCTCGCGGGCGACGCCGGCCACCGAGTCGGGGTCGGATGCGTCGATGCGGCTCGCGACGAACCGGTCGCCCTGCGGCCCGTGCTTCGCCTCGATCCACGCGATCGTGCGCTCGGCGCGCGTGACGTCGTAGTCGGACACGACGATGGTCTCGAAGAAGTCGCGGCGAGCGGCGATCTTGGCGATGGCGTCGCCGACACCGCCCGCCCCCACCAGGAGGATTCTCATGCTCCGAGGCTAGCGGGGCGCGCCCAGCGGCTCCAGCCGCAGCTTCGGCTGCATCACGCACCACACCAGCAGGGCGACACCGGCGCCGAGAAGGGCGCCGCCGATGGTGTCGGTCAGCCAGTGGGCGCCCAGGTAGGTGCGGCTGAACGCCATCGCGATCACGTACAGCGCGCCCAGCACCCACACCCACACGCGACCCAGCAGCAGCCCGAGGCTGACCGCGACGACGGCCGCGTTCGTGGTGTGACCGGAGGGGAACGACCCATTGTCGAGGGGAAGCAGGATCTCCTCCGGCCTCGCCCGCCCGAAGAAAGCCTTCATCAGCTGGCAGATCAGGGCCGCGACCGCCGAGGCGATCACGAAGTCGAGGGCCGACCAGGGGCGCCTCGCGAACACGAACGCCACCCCCACGCCGATCGGCACCACGAGGATCGCGAACCAGCCGCCGCCGAGGAAGTCGAACACCATGCTGATGGCCTCACCGACCGGGCCGCGCAGCTCCAGCACCTCCTCCATCCACTCCTCGTCGATGGGGAACTGCTCACGCAGCATCACGAGAAGTCCGAGAGCGAGGGTCAGCGCGATGGCGGTGACGCCGGCGATCACGAAGGGGCGACGGGTGGTCAGCGCGCGCTCCTGCATCAGCCCACGCTATACCGGGAGTCGGGTCACGCCTCCAGCGGCGGCACCGTGCGCGGCCGCACGACCGTCCACAGCACGATGATCGCGATCACCACCGCCACCACCATGACACCGCCCATCGGGATCGCGTTGGTGATCGTGAAGAGACCCACGATCGGCGACACGATGCCGGCGACACCGAAGTTCATCGCGCCGAGCACGGAGGCCGCAGTACCTGCCTCGTGCCCGTGCTTCACCAGCGCGAGAGCCGAGATCGCGGGGAAGTTGAACCCGCATCCGGCGATGAAGAACCACAGCGGGATCGCGATGCCCAGGAACCCGGCACCGGATGCGTCGAGCACCATGATCGCGATCGCCGACACCAGCTGCACGATGGTCGCGCCCGCGATGATCCACTGCGGCCCGATGTGCTTCTGCAGTCGGCTCGACACCTGCACACCCACGACGACACCGATCGAGTTGATGCCGAACAGGAAGCCGTACTCCTGGGGGCTCAACGCGTACACATCCTGGAAGAGGAACGACGAGCTCGACAGGTAGGCGAACAGCGCCGAGAAGTTCATGCCGGCGATGAGCACCGCGCCCACGTAGACGCGGTCGCGGAACAGGGCGCCGTAGCGCTGACCCACCGACGAGTGGCCGCGCACACTGCGCGCCTCCGGGGCGAGCGTCTCGCGGAGGAACAGCGCCGTCGCCACGATCACCAGGAAGCCGTAGATCGCGAGGAACACGAACAGCCCCCGCCAGTCGACGGCCAGTAGCAGCTGCGACCCGATGACGGGCGCCAGCACCGGCGCCAGGCCGCTGACCAGCGCGAGGCGGCTCAGCATCTTCACCAGCGGGTAGCCGCCGAACAGGTCGCGCACCATCGCCATCGCGACCACGGCACCCGCGGCGGCACCGAAGCCCTGGAAGACGCGGGCGATCCCCAACCAGAAAAGGTCAGGGGCGAGCGCCGCAGCGAGACACGAGATGATGTGCAGCCCGGTGGCGACCAGCAGCGGACGACGGCGACCGATCTGGTCGGACAGCGGCCCCACCAGCAGCTGGCCGACGGCGAAGCCGATCATCGTGGCCGTGAGGGTGAGCTGCACCGCAGCGGTCGGCACGTCGAGCTCGCGCTCGAGCACCGGGAGCGCCGGCAGGTACAGGTCGATGGTGAACGGGCCGAGGGCGGTGAGCGCCCCCAGCACCACGATGTAGGTGAGCCGCTCGGCGCGCGAGAGAGCGTCGCCGGGGTGCACGGCAGCAGTCACAGAAAGACCTCGGAAGAGAAGAAGGTGGGGAAAGGAAAAGAGCGGCGATGCCGCTCTGCCCCTCCATTCTATGACGTTTCACTTACCGGTGGTTGGTTTTCCTCCGGCTACGAACGGGTCAGTTCGACGGCGGTCCACGACACAGGTGGCAGCTCGATCGTGAGCACCCCGTCGACGATGGTCGCCGAGGTGTTCGAGGTGAGCCCCACGCGCTCCGGATCGGCGAGCGTGTTCGCGGCGTGCAGGTCGGCATCCGCGAGCGTCACCGCGGATGCGACGGCGACCTCACCGAGGCTCGCGAGGTCGACGGTCACCGTGACCGCCGCATCCTGCGACCGGTTCACGAAGAACACGGCAGCAGCACCGGTCTCGTCGTCGTGGGTGGCCACCGCATCCACCACCGGCACCTCGCCGAAGCGCGCCGTGTCGTAGACGGGGCTGTCGAGCTTCAGCTGCAGGGCCGCACCCCGCGCCAACCGCGAGGTGGTGGCGAACGGGAAGAACGTGGTCTGCCGCCAGGCCGGCCCGCCCGGCTCGGTCATGATCGGGGCGATCACGTTCACCAGCTGCGCGAGCGACGCGCTCGTCACCCGGTCGGCGTGCTTCAGCAGCGAGATCATCAGGCTGCCGAACACCACCGCATCCAGCACCGAATAGCTGTCTTCGAGGATGCGCGGCGCCACCGGCCAGTTGTCGATACCGGTGGCCTTGTCTTCGTCGTGGTAGCGGTCGATGTACCAGACGTTCCACTCGTCGAACGAGATGTCGATCGTCTTATCGCTGCCCTTCACCGCCTTCACGTGGTCGGCGGTCGCCACCACCTCCTCGATGAAGCGGTCCATGTCGACCCCGGATGCGAGGAAGCTGGCCGCGTCGCCGTCCTTCTCCTCGTAGTAGGCGTGGCAGGAGATGTAGTCGACGTCGTCGTAGGTGTGGCTGAGCACCACGCGCTCCCACTCGCCGAACGTGGGCATGTCGCGCGCGGACGACCCGCACACCACCAGCTGCACGTCGGGGTCGAGCTGGCGCAGCGCCTTCGCCGTCTGCGCGGCGATCTTGCCGTAGTCGTCGGCGGAGCGGTGACCCAGCTGCCACGGGCCGTCCATCTCGTTGCCGAGGCACCACATCCGCACCCCGAACGGCTTCTCGCGGCCGTTGTCGATGCGCTTCTGGCTGAGGAACGTGCCGCTCGGGATGTTGGAGTACTCGAGCAGGTCGATCGCCTCGGCGACGCCCCGGGTGCCGAGGTTGACCGCGAGCATCAGCTCGGAACCCACCTTCTCCAGCCAGTCGGCAAACTCGTGCAGCCCCACCTCGTTGGTCTCGGTGGAATGCCACGCCAGGTCGAGCCGGCGGGGGCGCTGCTCGCGCGGGCCCACGCTGTCTTCCCACTTGAACCCGGAGACGAAGTTGCCACCCGGGTAGCGGATGGTGGAGACGCCGAGCTCCTTCACCAGGTCGATGACATCCTGACGGAAGCCCTCCCCATCCGCCGTCGGGTGACCCGGCTCGTAGATGCCGGTGTAGATGTGGCGACCGAGGTGCTCGACGAACCCGCCGAAGAGGCGCCGGTCGATGGCGCCGATCCGGAAGTGGGGGTCGACGGTGAGGTGGGCGGTGAGCACGGACTCTCCTTCAGCGGGGCTCATGGGCGGTTCTCGGGGTCGGTGGCTTCGCGGCGGAACGCGTCGACGAGGGGCGTGGGTCGGCGTTCGAGGCCGGCGTCGGTCTCGACCAGCTCGTAGAGGCCCATGGTGAGGCGGTGCGCTTCGCGCGGGGCGGTGGAATGGCGCCAGGTCCACTCGTACATGTCGAACAGCGGCCACCAGGTGTAGCCGACGACGTCGAGACCGTCGGCGCGCAGGTCGCGAACGGCCCGGGCGGATGCGGTGAGCCAGTCGGCGCGCTCCGGCACGGATGCGGTGACGCACGTCTCCGACACCATCACGGGGACGCCGTAGCGCTCCGCCCCCACGCGGAGCAGCTCGACGAGCCCGTCGACGCCGTCGTCGCGCACCGGACGCGGGTCGGCGAAGCCGCCGCCGTGATGCACCCCGGCCTCGAGCAGCTCCGTGGAGTGGCGCGGGTAGTAGTTGATGCCGTACACGTCGGGCTGCACGGCGTGCTCGGCAAACCATGCGAGGGCGTCATCGCCGACACCGTGCGTCGCGAGCAGAGGGCGGAGAGGGTGCGCGTCGTCCACGCGACCCGTGACGAGGTCCTCGACGAGGAACACCTGGTGCGCGAGCCGATGCGCGAGTTCGCGGTGCTCGGGGGCGTCGACGTCGCCGGCGTACCGCATCCCGGCGTCGACGTGCACGAAGGCGCCGCGCGACCCGAGCACCTCCTGCATGCCGAGCTGGGCGAGCGAGAATCCGTGCGCCAGCTGGTCCACCATCCGCACGAGGCCCGACTCGCCCGCCAGGTACGGCGGCCAGTAGGCGTACTCGCCCGAGAAGAGCGCGTGGATCATCGGCTCGTTGAGCGGCGTGTAGTCGGTGACCGTGGAGGCGTAGCGTTCCGCGACCCGCACCGAGTACTCGGCCACCCGATCCGGGTAGTCGGCGGCATTGAACTGGTCGTCCATCCAGAGCGGAGTGCCGTAGTGCATCAGGTCGACGATCGGCCGCAGGCCCAGCTCCGCGAAGCGGTCGAAGACGCCGTCGAGCCAACTCCAGTCCCAGCGGTCGCGCTCGGGCTGGATGCGGTACCAGGGCACCCCCCAGCGCACGAACTCCGAGCCGGCGTCGACGGCGAGTCCCAGGTCGGCGTGCCAGCGCACGTCGTGCTCGGTGAGCACGTACTCGTCGATCGCACGCTCGCCGGGCCGCGACTGCGGCACGAAGGTGTCCTCGATGCCGACGCCGAAGTGGAGGGCGCCGTCACAGAACCACGGGGTGGCCTGGTCGGTGGTCATTTCAGTCCCGTCGTCGCGATGTTGTCGATGAAGCGCCGCTGCACGAACAGGAACCCGACCACGAGCGGGATGATCGCCAGCAGCGAGCCGGCCATCATCACGCCGTAGGGGATGATCCCGCCGGGGCCGGTGAGCAACGTCAGGCCGGACGTGATGGTGCCCATCTCGGCCTGGTTCGTGAACACGAGCGGCCAGAGCAGGTCGTTCCAGTTGTTGACGAAGGTGAAGACGGCGAGCGTCATCAGCGCCGGCACCACGTTCGGCAGCACGATGCTGCGGAAGATGCGGAACTCCCCCGCGCCGTCGATGCGTGCGGCGTTGTCGAGGTCGCGCGGCAACGCCAGGAAGAACTGCCGCAGCAGGAAGATGCCGAACGCGTCCGCCGCCCGGGGCGCGATGAGTCCCTGATAGGTGTTGATCCATCCGAGTTCCGCGACCAGCTGGTACACGGGGATGAGGGTGGCCTGGAACGGGATCATCAGGCTCGCGATGATCGCGATCAGCAGCACCTTGCGCCCACGGAAGTCGATCCGGGCCAGGGCATACGCGGCGAGGGAGTCGAACACGACCGCGCACAGGGTGACGCCGCCGGCGAAGATCACGCTGTTCAGCGCGAGCCGGGCGAACGGCAGCTCGGTGAGGATGCGCGTGATGTTGTCGAGCGTCCACTCGGTGGGCACCAGCGTGGGCGGGTAGGCGTTGACCTCGGCCGACGGCTTGAAGGCGGTGAGCAGGATGATCGCCACCGGCAGCAGCACCGCCGCCGTCACGACGGCCATCGCGAGGAACGAGCCCACCGATGCGAGGCGGATGCGGGGACGGGTGCGCGCGATCGGGCGCGAGGTCACGGCGGTCATCCGAGGTCCTTCTCTCGACGTCCGAAGAACACGAACTGCACGACGCTGAGCAGCAGGGTGGCGATCAGCAGCACGTACGACAGGGCAGACGCGAATCCGAGCTCGAGCTTGCGGAAGCCGGATTCGTAGATCTCCATCACGATCGTCTGCGTGTGGCCGTAGGGGCCGCCGCCGGTCATCACGTAGATCTGGTCGAACGCCTGGAGGGCGGCGATGAGGGCGAAGATCAGCACGAACGCGAACGTGTTCGACAGCAGCGGCAGCGTCACGTTCGTGAACCGCCGCCACGGGCCCGCCCCATCCATGCGCGCCGCCTCGTACAGCGACGCCGGGATGTCCTGCAGGCCGGCGAGGAAGATCACCATGTAGAAGCCGAAGTTCTTCCAGACGGCCACCATCGCGACCGCCGGCATGGCCAGCACCGGATCCTCGAGCACGTCGCCGAGCTGCACGCCCACGTTCTGCAGCCAGTAGTTGAGCAGTCCCAGCCGCGGGTCGAGCAGGTACGACCAGGCGAACGCGGCGACCGCGAGCGAGACGATGAACGGCAGGAACAACGCCGTGCGGAAGAAGCCGCGGAACGGCAGCGACGGGCTGTTGAGGATGAGCGCCAGCAGCAGCGCGCTCACCACCGCGGTCGGCGTGAACAGCACCGTGTACCAGAGGGTGTTGAACATCGCGTCGCGGATGTCGGGGTCGGTGAAGACCCGGATGTAGTTGTCGAAGCCGACGAAGTCCTCGGCGCCGAAGCCGCTCGCATCCGTGAACGAGAGACGCAGCGCGGAGACCATCGGCCAGGCGACGAAGAGGCCGAGGATGACGAGCGCCGGGGCGAGGAACGCGAGGGCGGTGAGGGTGCGTCGCCGCTCGGTGCGGGCTCGGGGCCTGCCCCCGAGGGGTGCGGGCGGCCGGTAGGCGCGGGCTGCTGGTGCGGTCATGGTTCCATGCTGGCTGGTCGTGCCGGGAGCGGCGCCGCCGTCGACGCCGCTCCCGGGGTGGATGTGGACTCGTTACTGGTCGGCGAGGGCGGTCTCGACCTTGCTCTGCGCTTCCGCGAGCAGGGCGTCGATGTCCTCTCCGGCCATGGCCCGCTGCGTGAGCTCGTCGAGCGCCGCCAGCACGTCGGTGCTGTTGACGACACCCGGCAGCAGCGGGCGGGTGAACGAGGTGTACTGCGAGAGCGCGGCGACCGTCGGGTTCTCGGACACGGCGTCGGCGGGGATGCTGGAGCGCAGCGGCGGCCATCCGGAGCCGAGCGACCACGCGACCGAGTTGTCGTCGTTGAGGAAGTACGCGAGGAACTTCTCCGCCGCGGCGACCTTCTGCTCGTCGCCCTGGTCGGTGACCGACAGGGTGAGGCCGATCGCGGATGCCGCCTGCTCGGCGGGGCCCGCCGGGATCGGCGCGATGCCGTAGTCGATGCCGGCGTCGCCCGCGATGAACGTCATCCACGGACCACCGAAGGTCATGGCCGCCTTGCCGGAGCTGAAGACGCTGTCGGCTTCGATGCCGTCGACACCGGTGGGCGAGATCTTGTCGTTGACGACCGCGTCGTACCAGTACGCGAGGGTGTCGGCGTTCTCGGACGAGTCGATGACCGCCTCGTCGCCGTCGACGATGTCGCCGCCACCACCCCAGAGGAGCGACGGCCAGACGCCGTTGCCGACGGTGGCGTGGTCGGGCAGCACGATGCCGTACCGCTCGGGGGTGCCGTCGCCGTTCTCGTCGACGGTGAGCTTCTTCGCCGCCTCGACCCAGGCATCCCAATCGGCAGGGACCTCGGTGATGCCGGCGGCCTCGAAGGCGGCCTTGTCGTAGTAGATCGCGAGCGGCACGAAGCCGATCGGCACGGCGTAGCTGGTGCCGTCGACGACGGTCATGGCCTTGGCGCCTTCGACGACGTCGGACGCGTTGTTGGCGTCGTCGGCGTAGAAGTCGTCGAGCGACACGAACGCCTTCTTGGAGGCGTACACGGGGAAGCGCTCGGCCGGCATCGCGACGAGGTCGGGGCCGGTCTTCGACGAGAGCGCGGGCAGCAGCGTGTCGTCGATGACATCCCAGGTGTTGATCTCGGTGGTGACGTGGACCTCGTCCTGCGACTCGTTGAAGTCGTCGACGATGCCTTCGAGCACGTCGCCGTCTGCCTCGGTGTAGCCGTGCCAGAAGACGAGCTCGACGGTGCCGCCGGACGGCGTCTCGCCGCCGGCGCTGCAGCCGGAGACGGTGAGGGCGACGGCGGCGATGACGCCGGCGCCCGCGAGGTGGATCTTGCGGGTCATTTCGGTTCCTTCTCTGTGCGGGACTGCTCTGTCTGCATAGGGGCTTTCGACGTTGAAGCCTCGGTCGATCCGCCGGGATTTACAACGTTGTAGAACACAGGATGCGACGCACGCCCCGCCGCTGTCAAGTCGAGCTTCGTGATCGTGTTCAGACCGTGACGGATGCGGCGGTCGACTCGCGCTCCAGGATGCGGAACGCCGAACGCAGTTCCCGCGGGGGCGACGGCTCCGCCCCCGCAATGCGATCCATGAGCACCTCGACCGCCAGCCGCGCGATCTCCCGCCGGCCCGGATCGACCGTGCTGAGGCTGGGCAGCGAGTAGCGCCCCTCGTCCACATCGTCGAAGCCGATGATCGCCACATCGCCCGGCACGTCGATCCCGTGCTCGCGCAGCACACGCAGAGCACCGAGCCCCAGTTCGTCGTTGAGGGCGAACACCGCATCGAACGCCACCCCGCGCGCCAGCAGCATCCGCATCGCCTCCGCGCCGTTCGCGCGGTGCCACGGCCCGGCATCCACCACCAGCTCGTCGGCGAACGGGATGCCGTGCGCCTCCAGCGCCGCCCGATAGCCGCTCACCCGCAGACCGGCGGAGCCGATCACCTCGCCCTCGTGCGCACCGAGCACGGCGATGCGGCGGCGCCCCCGCGAGATCAGGTGCTCGGTGGCCGCGCGGGCGCCGTCGACGTTCTCCATCGTCACGTGGTCGACGGGACCGTCGAAGATGCGCTCACCCAGCAGCACGAGCGGATACTCCACCTCGAGCAGCGACGCCTCGTCGTTGCCGAGCGCGAGGGGGCTGAACAGCAGACCGTCGGTGAGCTGCCGACGCGAACCGTTCAGCACCTCCAGCTCGCGCCGCCGATCGCCACCCGTCTGCTCGATGAGCACCACGATGTCGCGCTCGTCTGCGGCGGTGATCACCTCATCCGCCAACTCGGCGAAGTACGCGAGGCTCAGCTCCGGCACAGCCAGACCGATGGCGCCGGTGCGGCCCGAACGCAGCGAACGCGCGTTCCGATTCGGGCGGTAGTCGAGCTCCTCGATCGCCGCGAGCACCCGCGCGCGGGTCGACTCCGAGACGTGCGGGTAGTCGTTGATGACGTTCGACACCGTCTTGAACGAGACACCCGCGACGCGGGCGACGTCTCGCAGTGTGGCGGTCATCTGCCCACCGTAGCGCCGAGCCACCCTCGCATCCGTGCTTGACGCCCGCCGCCCGAAGGACTAACTTCGGCGGCGAACCCGAGTCTACAACGTTGTAAACAATCGGAGGTCTCAGCATGTCATCCACTACCGCCCCAACGAGCCGCACGGCGCTGCTGCGCCGCGCGGCCCTCGCCGCGGCAGCGAGCATCGCACTCGTCGCCGCATCGCTCATGCCCAGCAGTCCCGCGCACGCCGTCACCACCGGCAACGGCGCACTCGTCTACTCCCCCGCCGCCGGAAGCTCCTTCAACCCCGAAGGCGGCACCCCGGCAGGCACCACCTACGCCAAGATCATCGTCCTGAAGAACAACGGCGCCTCCAACGGCCAGCAACTCGTCACCTTCGACAAGCTCGTGCTGCAGAGCGGTGTGCAGGTGTACCCGATCTACCGCAGCACCGACAACGGCACCAGCTGGACCCACGTCACCGACGTCAACCCCAGCGCCACCTTCCCCACGCTCACGCGCACCGCCCAGCCCTACCTGTTCGAGGTGACGCAGACCACGGGCAACCTCACCGCCGGCACCATCCTCCTCGCCGGCATGATCATGCCCACCGACCGGTCCAGCAGCCGACTCGTGCTCTACAAGAGCACCAACCAAGGCACCAGCTGGAGCTTCGTCAGCACCATCGACACGGGCGGGCCCGCCGTCTACGACCCGAGCCCCAGCTCCACCACGACAACCGTGTGGGAACCCTCGCTCGCCATCGACGGCAACGGCGGACTCGTCGCCTACTTCTCCGACGAGCGCCAGAAGGCGAACGGCGTGCTGCAGGCGATCTCCTACCGCCGCTCCACCGACGGTGGCGCCACCTGGGGTTCGCTCGTGAACGTGTCGGCGCCCACCAACCAGAGCGACCGTCCCGGCATGATCACCGTCGCCAAACTCCCCAACGGCAGCTACATGGCGACCTTCGAGGTCGTCAACCGACCCAGCCAGAGCCAGAACACGGCACCCGTCTACTACAAGATCTCCTCCGACGGCCTCAACTGGGGCACCACCACGAGCATCGGCACACCCATCCAGCTCGCGGATGGACGAGGCATCGGCTCATCGCCCTACGTCACCTGGACACCGAGCGGCGGACCCCAGGGGACCGTCATCGTCGCCAGCAAGTGGTCGCTCACCTCCGGCGGCGCGATCGACGGCGGACAGAACCTCTACGTCAACTACAACCTGGGCGCAGGACCGTGGGAGCGTCTGCCGATGGCCGTCACCTTCGACGCCACCGACACCCAGGGCGGCAACTTCAGCGGATTCGCCCAAGGTCTCGCGACGAGCGTCGACGGGCGCACGCTGTACCAAGCCACCAACGTCGAGAACACCAGCACCAACCTCAACGACATCCGCGTGGGGTCGATCCCGCTCGACGCCCAGCAGTACGAGGCAGAGCTGGCGACCCGCAACGACGCCACACTCGTCTCGCACGTGCAGGCAGCGAACGGGTCGAAGGTCGGCAACATCAACAACGCCGGCAGCTACGTCCAGTTCAGCGTGAAGGTTCCGGCCGCCGGCAGCTACACGCTCAACGTGCGCTACGACAACGGGTACACCGCCGCCGCCACGCACAACGTGAGCGTCAACGGGGGCAGCGCCTCATCGATCAGCTACCCGCGCACCGTCGACTGGGGGCGCTACGCCTGGGCGCAGAAGACCGTCACGCTCAACGCGGGCGTCAACACCGTCCGGTTCACGAAGGGCACCAACTTCGCCGAACTCGACCAACTGCAGGTGTACCGCAGCACCGCCCTCGACCCGCAGTTCCAGGTCGTGAACCGCAACAGCAGCAAGCTGCTCGAGGTGTTCAACGCGCTCACGACCGACGGTGCGCCGGCCGGACAGTGGGGCTCGACCGCCCACGCCACACAGCGCTGGAACGTGCATCCGGTGTCGGGGTCGACGGTTCAGCTCATCAACCTCAACAGCGGCAAGCTGCTCGAGATCCCCTCCGGGTCGACGACCGACGGCGCCGATGCGGTGCAGCGAGCGGCATCCGGAAACGCCACCCAGAACTGGAACGCCGCAACCAGCGGAGGGTGGTGGACCTTCACCAACGCCAATAGCGGAAAGCTGCTCGAGATCGACAGCTGCCTCACCACCGACGGTGCGGTCGCCCAGCAGTGGGGACCGACAGGCGCCACCTGCCAGCAGTGGCGACTGAAGAAGGAAGGGATCCAGTAGGGGGCTCTAGTCCTCGGTGCGGCCGCCCGCGCCCAGTTTGGCGGGGGGGGGCGGCCCCCGTC
>JAEWJX010000034.1 GCA_023386365.1 Actinomycetes bacterium
GGCCAGGTGACCCGGCCGCCGCCGCGCACTCACTTGCTTTCGACGGACTCCGCCGACGCCGCCTCGACGACCGGTGCGTTCACCGAGCCGCGTCGGGCGAGCAGCACCATCAGCAGGGCCGAGAGCAGCATGAAGCCGCCGACGATGAACATCGGGATCTCGTATCCGCCGGTCCAGTCGTGCACCGCGCCCGTGATGAACGGGGCGCTGAAGCCGGCCAGGTTGCCGATCGTGTTGATCAGGGCGACACCCGCTGCGGCTGCGGCACCGGTGAGGAACCGGGTGGGCAGCGTCCAGAAGTTGGGGAGGGCCGCGAAGATCGCCATCGCCGTGAGGCTGATGAAGACGATCGTGAGCGCCGCGCTCCCGGCAAACAGGGCGATCGGGATGCTGACGCCACCGACGACGGCGGGGATCACGATGTGCCAGGTCTTGAGGCCACGGCGTGTGGCGTCACGCGACCAGAGCCACAGGGCGATCGCGGCCGGCACGTACGGGATGGCCGTGATGAGGCCCTTCTGGAACACGTCGAAGGTGACGCCGTACTGGGCCTGGAAGCCTTCGATGATCGTCGGCAGGAAGAACGCGAGCGCGTACAGGCCGAAGATGAAGCCGAAGTAGATGAACGACAGCACCCACACGCGTCCGGATGCGAAGGCGTCCTTCCAGCTGTGGTTCGGGTTCGCCTTGCGGGTGGCGGCCTTCTCGACCTCGAGCGCGTCGGTCAGCCACACCTGCTCTTCGCGGGTGAGCCACTTGGCGTCGGCGGGCTTGTCCTTCAGGTAGAACCAGGCGATGACGCCGACCACGATCGCGGGGATCGCGACGCCGAGGAACATGAAGCGCCATCCTTCGAGGCCGAAGAACACGCCGTGCTGCTGGATGAGAAGGCCGGCGAGCGGGGCGCCGATGACGGTGGTGAGGGGCTGCGCCAGGTAGAAGAGGGCGAGGATCTTGCCGCGGTGCTTCGACGGCACCCAGAGGGAGAGGAACAGGATCGCGCCGGGGAAGAAGCCGGCCTCGGCGACACCGAGCAGGAAGCGGAGCACGGCGAGCTGTTCGAAGTTCTGCACCCAGGTGAAGAGCAGGGCGACGATGCCCCAGCTGACCATGATGCGCGACAGCCACTTGCGGGCGCCGAACCGGTGCAGTGCCAGGTTCGACGGCACCTCGAGAAGGATGTAGCCGATGAAGAACACGCCGGATGCGAAGCCGAACTGGGCGGCGCTGAGGGCGAGGTCGTCGTTCATGCCGTTGGGGGCGGCGAACCCGATCGCGGTGCGGTCGAGGTAGTTGATGAAGAACATCAGGGCCACGAACGGCACGAGCCGCACCGCGACCTTTCTGATCGCCGACTTCTCGATCGGCGATGCGGTGGAGGTGGTGTCCACGTCGACTCCTTAGTGATGATGACGTCGTTGTCGCGCGCAGGGCTCGCGCGTTGTCGACCAGTATTGGTCAACCGGTTCTAGAAGTCAACCGGTTGACCAATTTGGATATCCGTCATCTCTGTTCATTGCTAGCGTTACCCGCATGCCGGCATATCCCAAGGACGAATCCGAAGCGATCTCCGCGTCGCTCGGCCGCCTGCCCGCCGGCTCACCGGTCTCCGCCGTCACCACGCGACTGCTCGAACTGTTCACCAGCGGCGCCATCGCGCCCGGCACCCGCCTCCCTCCGGAGCGGCAACTCGCCTCCACCCTCGAGGTCGGCCGCTCCGCGGTACGCGAAGCTCTCGCAGCCCTCGAGGTGCTGGGCGTCGTCGACGTACGCCCCGGATCCGGCACCTACTTGCGCTCCGCCACCAGCGAGCTCCTCCCCCAGAGCCTCAGCTGGGGCATCCTCATCGGCCAGCGCTCCACCACCGAACTCGTCGAAGTGCGCGGCGCGCTCGAGATCTACGCCGCCCGACTCGCCGCCGAACGCATCAGCGACGACGCCGCCGCCCGCCTCGACGCGCACCTCGCCCGCATGGCCGCCACCCTCGACGACCTGCCCGCGTTCGTCGAAGCCGACCTGCAGTTCCACCTCGAACTCGCCGACGCCACCGGCAACAGCGTGCTCGTCGACCTGCTGCAGATCATCCGCTCCCTGCTGCGTGTGTGGGTCGACCGTGCCGTGCACGACCTCGCCCACGCCGAAGCGGCCCTCGCCGAACACACCGCGGTGCGCGACGCCATCGCATCCGGAGACGGCGACGCCGCCGCCTCCGCGATGGCCACCCACATGGTCACCGCCGGGCAGCGGCTGACCGCGGTGCAGGCCTGACGCCCCACACCGCGGTCCGCCCCTCCCGCCGCTAGGGCTGCACCCAGGGCGACGGTGCCGGTGGCACCACCACCGGCGGCCGGTCGTCGCAGGTGATCGTGTTGGGCAGCTCCCACGCCGCCAGCCACGGACCCGTGGTGCCTCCGCCGTCGTTGCCGCCCAGGTCGGTGAGCGAGAACTCGCTCCCCGCCGGCGTGAAGTGGAAGCTGCCGCAGTTGTTGACGCCCACCGCGCCCACGTTCCGCGCATCCACGTTCGCGAAGCTGGCGGAACCCGCCGTGCGGGCGCTCACCACCGAGGTACCGGTGCCGTCGACGCGGATGTCGGAGAACTGCACGCCGCTGATGGAGTAGAGGTCCTTCACCGGCCAGTCCGACACCAGCATGATCGCGTTGTAGGTGTTGTCGAGGAAGTGGTCCCCGTGCACCCTGATGTCGGCGTCGATCGAACGGTCGAGCGCCATCAGCCAGATCGCCCCGAGCCCGATGTTCCAGTTGAGCTCGTAGGTGCCGGCCCGCACCGTCGTGTTGTCGGCGATGTCGATCACCCCCGCGAACGGCTGGGCGCCGAACCGCGCACCCAGGTGGATTCCGGAGCCCTCGCGGATCGGGTCCGCCACCAGGTTGCCCGACACGGTCAGGTCGCTGCCGCCGTAGAGGGCGATGCCGTTGGCGAGCGTCGGCGTCTGCACCGTGTTGCCGACGAACGCGTTGCGGGCGTTCGTGGTGCCCTCGGCCCACATCGCCAGCCCGTCGTCGCCGGTGTTGCGGATGAAACTGTTGCGCACGCTCGAATCGGTGACGCCGGTGTGGAAGTTCACCGCGTCCGCGATCTGGTCGACGATCATCGTGTTCTTGATCGTGACGTTCTTCATCGGCCCGTCGAGCCACACACCCACCTTGGTGTGCCGGATGTGGAGCCCGTCGATCGTGGAGTCGCTGAGCGCGCCGCCGATGCCGTTCACCTGGTCGGTGTCGATGCGCTCGCGCACATCCCCCTGGATGGCGAAGCCCGACAGGTGCACGTTGCGGCTGCCGCCCTCCGCGGCCGACTTGCCGTAGAAGCCGACCCCGGTGTGCACCGAGCCGTCGGGGGCGGGGGTGGCGAGCGCCACCTCCTTGCCGCGGATGGTCGTGTACCAGCTGCCGGCACCCTCGATGGTGACGTCGTCGACGATGATGTGGCGGTTCACCTGATAGATGCCCGGCGGCACGTACACGGGCAGCTTCTTCGCCTTCGCGAACGCGATCGCCTTGTCAAACGCGGATGCGGAGTCCTTCTTACCCAGTGGGTCGGCGCCGAACAGCAGCACGTTCGCCGCCTTCAGCCGCACGTGCGGCGCGCCCACCTTCTCGGAGTCGAGCAGGTCGATGACGGTCCACGCGGCGGCCGAGTTCGTCGGCACGGTGAGCCGGATCTTGGTGCCGGCCGGGTAGGTGAGTCCCAGCAGCATCCGCTGCTCGTCGTAGAAGTGCATCGGCCGGAACGGCTTCGTCACCTCGTAGCCCTCCCCCGGCACGCACGCGCACTCGGTGATCCACCAGTCCGGGTGCAGCAGGCCCGCGTTGGGGTCGTTCGTGAACGGGTACTGGTTGTAGAGCCACGAGTACTGCGAGGTGAGGGTCATGGTGCGGGCGGGCGTGCTGCCGGCCTTCACCGTGAGGGGCGCCGTGATGCCTCCGCCGTTCGGGGCGTCGGGGATGCTGTAGCGAACGGTGATCGCGTTGGCCGCCTTCGGCAGGGTGAACTCCACGTACTGGCCGCGGGTGAGTTTCACCGCAGTGCGCCCGGATGCCTCCGCCGCGAGCGTGTAGGCGGTGCGGTCGGGACCGATGACGGTTCCCGTGTGTGCGACGTTCTCGGCTTCCTGCTCGAGGAATCCGAGGTCGGCTCCGCGTCCGGCGACGAGCGCGGGGTCGAGGGCCGCTCGGGTGACGACCGGCGCAGCGGGTGCGGCCGCTGACGGGGCCGCGGCACCGGCGAGCAGCACGGATGCGACGAGCGCGCCCGTGAGGGTAGCGGCGAGGGCGGATCGGGGACGGGTCATCGTCGACTCGTTTCTCTCGGGGGGCACCGCACGTCTTCGTACGGCGTCGATCGAGGCGAGAGTACGATCCGCGTTCGCTTACCCACAAGCGGTTGTCCCAAATTGACGCGATTTCATCGCTTTCTTGCGCGCAGCTTGTCGTCCCCCGCAAGCTCCCGCCGCGTTTCCCGCACCCCCGACGCAAACACAGGCGAGTCGGTTAGCCCCGGGAACAGCACGAAGCCCGGATCGCGCCGTCCCAACTCGGCGC
>JAEWJX010000083.1 GCA_023386365.1 Actinomycetes bacterium
GTCGAGGTGGTCGAGGGGGGGGGGGCCGGCTACGTGCTGCCGCCGACCGACGATCTGGCAGTGCAGACGCCGTGGGGGGCCGCCTGGCTGGGCGCGTCGGAGTGGGCGGAGGCGTTCGACGCCGCCGAGCCCGGCATCCCACACAACGAGGCGCGGGCGCAGGTGTGGGAGTCGGTGCTGGAGATCCTCAGCGACCAGTTCGACGCCGAGCAGGCGCCCCCGCACCTGCTGCGTCGCACGTTCGCCCAGAACGCGGAGCTGACGAAGCGCTTCTCGAAGGCGTGGCCGCTGCTCGACCCGGCGGGGGTCGTCGCCGACCTGTGGTCGGTGCCCGCCTACCTGCGGCTGTGCGCGCCGAATCTCGACGACGACACCGTCCGCACCCTCACCCGGGCCGATGGCCGCGCCTGGACCACAGCCGACCTCCCCTACCTCGACGCCGCACGGCAGCGCATCGGCGACCCGGAGTCGGCCCGCCGCGAGCGCCGCCGTGCCGCGATCCTCGCCTCCGAGAAGGAGGTGCGCGATCGGGTGATCGACGATCTCCTCGCCGCCGACACCGACATGGAGGGCGAGGTGCAGGTGTTCCGTCAGGAGGCGTTCAAGGATCGCCTCATCGACGAGTCGGCGCTGCCGACCGCCGACCCGGATGTGCTGGCCGGCCCGTTCGCGCACATCGTCGTCGACGAGGCGCAGGAGTTGACGGACGCCGAGTGGACGATGCTGCTGCGCCGGGTGCCGTCACGCAGCCTCACCATCGTGGGGGACCGCGCGCAGTCGCGGCACGGGTTCACGGAGTCGTGGGAGGCGCGCCTGGAACGCATCGGCCTCGCCGACATCCGCCTGTCCACGCTCACCGTCAACTACCGCACGCCAGAGGAGGTGATGGAGGTGGCCGAGCCGGTGATCCGCGAGGTGCTGCCGGATGCGAACGTGCCGACCGCGATCCGCCGCAGTGGGATCCCCGTCGTCCGCGGCGCGGCCGTCGACCGCGATGCGATCCTCGACGCCTGGCTGGCGCAGCATCCGGATGGCGAGGGCGTCGCGTGTGTGATCGGCGACCCGTCGTTCGCGGCCCGCCCGCGGATCCGCTCGCTCACCCCGGAGTTGGCGAAGGGTCTCGAGTTCGATCTGGTGGTGCTGGTGGACCCGGAGCGGTTCGGCACCGGTGTCGAGGGTGCGGTCGACCGCTACGTGGCGATGACGCGCGCCACCCAGCAGTTGGTGATCCTGACCTCCTGAGCCGCGCGGGCGTCAGGCGGGGCGGGTGCTGAGCCCGTGGGCTGCCGGCTGCCGCTCCGACACGACGTCGAAGTAGGTGCAGGGGGCGGAGTGGTGGCAGGCGCCGCTCTCGCCTTCGAGGAGCGCGTCGCCGAGCAGGATCGAGCTGCAGTCCCAGATGCGCGACGACGACCACCGCGGGTAGGCGAGTCCGGCGCCGCAGTCGCAGCGCGCCTTCGCCGAGAACACGAGGCGGCGCAGCTGCGCGCGGCGTTCACGTTCACGTTTCGCGGGGTTCGGGTTCGGCACGAGGAAGGATTCTAGATCACGGCGTGAAGCGGTACCCCATCCCCTGCTCCGTCACGAGGTAGCGGGGCGTCGAGGGGTCGGTTTCGAGCTTCTTGCGCAACTGCGAGAGGTACAGGCGCAGGTATCCGGTGTCGGTGGTGTACTGCGGACCCCACACGTCGCGCAGCAGCTGTTCGCGGGTGACGAGGCGCCCCGGGTTGCGTAGCAGCACCTCGAGCAGTTTCCATTCGGTGGGGGTGAGGCGCACCACGGCATCGCCGCGCCGCACGACTCGCGCCGACAGGTCGACCGAAACGTCGCCGAAGACGACGACCGGCTCGTCGGCGGATTCGGGGGTGCGGCGGGTGAGGGCACGGATGCGGGCCAGCAGCTCGTCGACGGCGAACGGTTTGGTGACGTAGTCGTCGGCCCCCGCATCCAGCGCTTCGACTTTGTCCCACGATTCGGTGCGCCCGGAGACGACGAGGATGGGCGCCTGCGTCCAGCCTCGCAGCGCCTCGATCACTTCGATGCCGGTGAGTCCGGGCATCCCCAGGTCGAGCACCACGAGGTCGGGGTGCGCTTTGGCGGCGGCGTCGAGTGCGGCGCGCCCGTCGGATGCGGTGGTCACGTCGTAGCCGCGCGCGGCGACGGTGATGCGCAGGGCCCGCAGGATCTGCGGGTCGTCGTCGGCGATGAGGATCCTCATGCGGCGCCCAGTTCGATCACCATGGTGAGTCCGCCGCCGGGGGTGTCTTCCGCGTCGAGGGTGCCGCCCATCGCCTCCACGAACCCTTTCGAGAGGGCGAGGCCGAGGCCGACTCCGGCGTGGTTGTCGGTGTCGCCGAGGCGCTGGAAGGGCACGAACACATCCTCCCGCGACTGCGGCGGAATCCCGGTCCCGGTGTCGATGACACGCAGCTGCACCCGCTCGCCGAGCTGGCTGGTGGCGACGACCGGCGCCCGGCCGGCGGGGGCGAAGCGGAGGGCGTTGGTGAGCAGGTTGACGACCGCGCGCTGCAGCAGCACGGCGTCTGCCGCGACGGGCGCGACGTCGCCCAGTTCCAGGGTGACGTCGCCGGGGGCGAGCGCCAGTTCGTCGAGCGCACCGCCGACGACGTCGTCGAGGGCCACCGGCGAGCGCGTCACGCCGAGCACCCCGGCCTGGATGCGACTGGCGTCGAGCAGGTCGGTCACCAGCGCGCCCAGCGCCTCGAGACTCTCGTCGGCGGTGGCGAGCAGTTCCCGCCGGTCGTCGGCGTCGAGCTGTTCGGTGGTGCGGAGGGCGCTGACGGCCGCGGTCGCCGACGCGAGCGGGCGGCGCAGGTCGTGGCCGACGGCGGCGAGCAGCGCGGACCGCAGGCGGTCGGCTTCCGCCAGCGGACGCGCATCCGCCGCCTCGGTGGCGAGCCTGCGCTGCACGAGCGCCGTCTCGAGTTGGGCGACGAAGGCGCTGAGCACGCGCCGGTCGGCCGGTTCGAGCGAGCGCCCCCGCAGGTAGATGTCGGAGCGTTCGCCGAGCGGGATGGTGGTCTCGACGTCGGTTCCGTCGGCGGCGTCGGCGTCGGTTGCCGCGGCGATGATCGCGCCGTCTTGCCGCAGCAGCACGCTGGTCATGCCGAAGGCTTCGCGCAGCCGTGTCACGAGGGCGTCGAGCGCGTCCGCCCCTTGGAGCACGCTCCCGGCGACCGAGACCAGCAGTTCGGCTTCGGCGGTCGCGCGTGCCGCGGTGCGCGCGCGCCTGGCCGCCTGATCCACCACGAACGACACCAGCGCGGCGACGATCACGAAGATCACCAGCGCCATCAGGTGCAGCGGGTCGGCGATGGTCACCGTGTAGAGCGGCTCGACGAAGAAGTAGTCCAGCAGGATCCCGGATGCGGCGGCCGCCAGCAGCGCCGGCCAGATGCCGCCGATGAGCGCGACGACGACGATGAACAGTTGGTAGGCGAGCACGTCGCTGGTGATCGACTCGTCACTGCGGAACGATGCCAGCATCCAGGTGAGGAGCGGCAGACCCACCACGGTCACCGCGAAGCCGAGCAGCCGTCGCCGCAGCGAGAGCGCGCCGCCGATGCGGGGGAGCGCGCGGCGCCCGGCCTGCGCGTGCGAGACGATGTGCACGTCGATGTCGCCCGCGAGCCGGATGACGCCCGCCGAGGTTCCGCTTCCCCCGAAGAGCGCCTCGAGTCGGCTGCGTCGGCTGACCCCGACGACCAGCTGTGTGGCGTCGACGCCGCGGGCGAACTCGACGAGGGCGGTGGGCACCTGCTCGGCGACGATCTGGTGGAAGCTGCCGCCCAGCGATTCGACGAGGGCGCGCTGCTCGGAGAGCGCGATCGCGGTGGGTCCGGTGAGACCTTCCGGCGTGGCGACGTGAACGGCCAGCAGCTGACCTCCGCCAGCTCGCTGCGCGATGCGGGCCCCGCGGCGGAGCAGGGTGTCGCCCTCCGGACCGCCGGTGAGCGCGACGACGATGCGTTCGCGTGCCTCCCACGGTGCGTCGATCCCCTGCTCGGCGCGGTACGCGCGCAGGGCGGTGTCGACTTCGTCGGCGAGCCACAGCAGCGCCAGCTCGCGCAGCGCGGTGAGGTTGCCGAGGCGGAAGTAGTTGCTGAGTGCCGCGTCGACGCGCGCCGCCGGGTAGACGAGCCCTTGCGACAGCCGGTCGCGGAGGGCCGCCGGGGCCAGGTCGACGAGCTCCACCTGGTCGGCGCGGCGCAGCACCGCATCGGGGATCGTCTCGCGCTGCGGCACCCCGGTGATGCGCTGCACCACGTCGTTGAGCGACTCGATGTGCTGGATGTTGACCGTCGAGATCACGTCGATGCCGGCGTCGAGCAGCGTCTCGACGTCTTCCCACCGTTTCGCGTGACGGGAGCCGGGCACGTTGGTGTGAGCCAGTTCGTCGACGAGCGCCATCCCGGGCTTCCGCGCGATCACCGCGTCGAGGTCGAGTTCGTCGAGGTCGATGCCGCGGTGGGTGACGGTTCGCCGCGGCACCACCTCGAGGCCGTCGACGAGCGCGGCGGTGGCGGAGCGGCCGTGGGTCTCGACGACCGCCACCACCACATCCACGCCCTCGCCCGCCAGCCGGCGACCCTCTTCGAGCATCGTGAAGGTCTTGCCGACGCCGGGCGCGGCCCCGAGCATCACCCGCAGCCGGCCCCGTGCCATGTGGATCAGTCTCCCAGTTCGGCCAGTGCGATGTTCAGTTCGAGCACGTTGACCCGCGGCTCGCCCAGGTAACCCAGGTCGCGTTCTTGGATGTGCTCCTCGACGAGTCGTCGCACCTCGGTCGCATCGAGGCCTCGCGCCTCGGCGACGCGCTCCACCTGCTGCAGCGCGTACTCGGGGCTGATGTGCGGGTCGAGTCCCGACCCGGATGCAGTGACCGCGTCGGCGGGGATGTCGGCCACGTCGACTCCGTCGGCCGCCGCGATCGCCTCCTGCCGCTCCCGGATGGCGGCGATGAGGTCGTCGTTCTCGGGTCCATAGTTCGACCCGGATGACGCCCCGCCGTCGTAGCCGTCGCCCGCGGCGGACGGCCGCGGCTGGAACCATTCGGCCAGCGGTTGGCCGTCGGCGTCGGTGAACGTCTGGCCGATGAGGCTCGACCCGACGGTCTCGCCTCCGACCGAGAGCAGCGAGCCGTTCGCCTGGGCCGGCATCGCCAGCTGGCCGAGGCCGAGCACG
Source organism: Actinomycetes bacterium (assembly GCA_023386365.1). Lineage (GTDB taxonomy): Bacteria > Actinomycetota > Actinomycetes > Actinomycetales > Microbacteriaceae > Homoserinibacter. The sequence continues at coordinate 5,206 of JAEWJX010000083.1, forward strand.
ACCGCGGGGTATCCCACCCCGAGCACGACGGTGAGGATCACGAGCGCGCGGATCGAGGTCCAGGTCTGACGGAAAGTGGTTCGGCGGTTCGACATGGAGGTTCTCCTGGGGGTCGTCATCAGAAACCGGGGATGAGGGTCACGACGAGATCGATGAGCTTGATCCCGACGAAGGGGGCGATGATGCCGCCGAGCCCGTACACGAGCAGGTTGCGGCCGAGGATGGCGGATGCGGGTCGTGCGCGGTACCGCACCCCGCGCAGGGCGAGCGGGATGAGCGCCACGATGATCAGCGCGTTGAAGATGATGGCGCTGAGGATCGCCGACCCGGGGGAGTGCAGCTGCATCACGTTCAGCACCGCCAGCCCCGGGAAGACGCCCGCGAACATCGCCGGGATGATGGCGAAGTACTTCGCCAGGTCGTTCGCGATCGAGAAGGTGGTGAGCGCGCCGCGCGTGATCAGCAACTGCTTGCCGATGCGCACGATGTCGATCAGCTTCGTGGGGTCGGAGTCGAGGTCGACCATGTTGCCGGCCTCTTTCGCGGCCGACGTGCCGGTGTTCATCGCCACCCCGACATCCGCCTGCGCGAGCGCGGGGGCGTCGTTGGTGCCGTCGCCGGTCATGGCGACGAGGTTGCCGCCCTGCTGCTCCCGCCTGATCAGTTCCATCTTCTGTTCGGGGGTGGCTTCGGCGAGGAAGTCGTCGACGCCCGCCTCGGCGGCGATCGCCTTCGCGGTGAGCGGGTTGTCTCCGGTGATCATCACGGTGCGGATGCCCATCGCGCGCAGTTCGGCGAACCGTTCGGTGAGGCCCTCCTTGACGACGTCTTTGAGGTGCACGACACCGAGTACGCGCGCGACGCCGTCGGGGGTGCGGGTGGCGACCACCAGCGGCGTGCCGCCCGCGTTCGAGATCGTCTCGACCGCCGCATCCAGTTCTCCCTGGATGCCGCGGTCGATCTCGCCCACCCACTGCGCCACCGTCGACGCGGCGCCCTTGCGCACCTGCCGGCCGTCGTCGAGGTCGAGCCCCGACATCCGCGTCTGCGCCGTGAACGGCACCGCGACCGCCCCCGCGGGCAGCGCCTCAGCGCCGCCCGCGAGTTCCACGATCGACTGACCCTCGGGGGTCGGGTCGGCGAGCGACGACATGCGCGCCGCCGCCGCCAACTCATCGACCGACACCCCGCCCACCGGCACGAACCCGCTCGCGCGGCGGTTGCCGTACGTGATGGTGCCGGTCTTGTCGAGCAGCAGCGTCGTCACATCCCCCGCCGCCTCGACCGCGCGGCCCGACATGGCGAGCACGTTGCGCTGCACGAGTCGGTCCATGCCGGCGATGCCGATGGCACTCAGCAGTGCGCCGATGGTGGTCGGGATGAGGCACACCAGCAGTGCGATCAGCACCGGGATACTGGTGGCCGCTCCCGCATACGACGCCATCGGGTTGAGCGTCAGCACCACCACGAGGAACACCACGGTGAGGGTGCCGAGCAGGATGTCGAGGGCGATCTCGTTCGGCGTCTTCTGCCGTGCTGCGCCCTCGACGAGCCGGATCATGCGGTCCACGAACGTCTCGCCGGGCTTCGAGGTGATGCGCACCACGATGCGGTCGCTGAGCACCCGGGTCCCTCCGGTGACGGCGCTGCGGTCACCGCCGTGCTCCCGCACCACGGGCGCCGACTCGCCGGTGATCGCCGACTCGTCGACTGTGGCGATGCCTGCGACGATGTCACCGTCGCCGGGGATCACCCCGCCCGCCTCCACCACGACGGTGTCGCCGAGCCGCAGATCGGAGGAGGCGACCTCGGAGATGGTCGCCCGCACCGCATCCGGGTCGCCGACCGGGTCGTAGCGGTCGACCCGCTGCGCCGGGGTCGAGGTGCGGGTGGCGCGAAGCGAACTCGCCTGCGCCTTGCCGCGCCCCTCGGCCACCGACTCGGCCAGGTTGGCGAAGATCACGGTGATCCACAGCCAGACCGCGATCCCCGCGGTGAACGTGGGTGCCAGCTCGCTGCCGCCGGAGGTGGCGCGTCCGATGAACGGTTCGGCGAGCGCGAGCACGGTGGTGATCACCGCGCCGATCTCGACGACGAGCATCACCGGGTTGCGCCACATGAGTCGGGGGTCGAGCTTGCGCAGCGCCCCCGGGATGGCGGCGCGAACCTGCGCGAACGTGATCGCTCCCGCCTGGGTGTCCACGGTGGTCATGGTCAGTTGAGTCCTTCCGCGAGGGGCCCGAGCGCGAGCGCCGGGAAGTAGGTGAGTGCGGTGACGATGAGGATGGTGCCGACGAGCAGGCCCACGAACTGCGGGCGGTGTGTGGGCAGGGTGCCCGCGGTCACCGGCACCTTGTCCTGCCGGGCGAGCGATCCGGCGAGCGCCAGCACCAGCACGATCGGCAGGAAGCGGCCGAGCAGCATCGCCGCACCGAGGGCCACGTTGAACCACGGGGTGTTGGCGGTGAGGCCGGCGAACGCCGACCCGTTGTTGTTCGCCGCGCTGGTGAAGGCGTAGAGCACCTCGCTGAAGCCGTGCAGTCCCGGGTTCCAGATCGACGTGCCTTCGACATCCGCCCGCACCGCCGGGATGGCGAAGCTGAGGGCGGTTCCGGCGAGCACGATCGTGGGCGTCACCAGGATGTAGAGGCTCGCGAGTTTCATCTCGCGCGGCCCGATCTTCTTGCCCAGCAGTTCGGGCGTGCGGCCCACCATGAGGCCGGCCACGAAGACCGCGATGATCGCCATCACGAGGATGCCGTAGAGCCCCGCGCCGACACCGCCGGGTGCGATCTCGCCGAGCATCATGTTGAGCATCGCCATGCCGCCACCGAGCGACGTGAAGCTGTCGTGCATCGAGTTGACGGCGCCGGTGGAGGTGATGGTGCTGGTGGTCGCGAACAGCGTCGAGCCGATCACGCCGAAGCGTGTCTCCTTGCCTTCCATCGCGGCGCCCGCCAGTTGCGGGGCGGTTCCGGATGCCGAGAGCTCGAACGCGGTCATCGCGGCCAGCGAGGCGACGAAGAAGATCGCCATAACGGCGGTGATCGCCGTGCCCTGGCGGGTGTCGCCCACCATCCGGCCGAAGGCGCGCGGCAGGCTGAAGGGGATCACCAGCATGAGGAAGATCTCGAACAGGCTGGTCCACGGGGTGGGGTTCTCGAACGGATGCGCCGAGTTGGCGTTGAAGAATCCGCCGCCATTGGTGCCGAGCAGCTTGATGGCCTCCTGCGAGGCGACGGGCCCACCAGGCACGGTGGCCGTGCCGCCGGTGAGGGTCGCCACCTCCTGGAAGCCGGACAGGTTCTGGATGACGCCCCCCGCGAGCAGGACGATCGCGGCGACCAGCGAGAACGGCAGCAGCACGCGAATGGTTCCGCGGGTGAGGTCGACCCAGAAGTTGCCGATGGTGCCGCTCACGCGCGAGGCGAACCCGCGCACCAACGCCACCGCGACCGCGATGCCGACGGCGGCCGACAGGAAGTTCTGCACCGCGAGCCCGACCAGCTGCACCGTGTATCCGAGGGTCAGCTCGGGTGAGTACGACTGCCAGTTCGTGTTGGTCACGAACGACACCGCCGTGTTGAAGGCGAGATGCTCGCTCGTGGCCGGCAGGCCGAGCGACATCGGCAGCCACTCGTGGAGGCGCTGCAGCGCGTACACGACGATGACGCCGACGGCCGAGAAGGCGAGAACCGACCGCAGGTAGGCGGGCCAGCTCTGCGAGCCTTCCGCATCCACCCCGATGAGTCGGTAGAAGCCGCGCTCGACACGGAGGTGGCGGGCGCCGGTGTAGACCCGGGCGAGGTAGTCGCCGAGCGGCACATGCACCAGCACGAGCAGCAGGGCGAGGGTGGCGAACTGGGCGGCGAGGAGCAGCCATGGCGAGGTCACAGCCGCTCCACCCCCCGGCCGATGAGGGCGACCAGCGCGAAGAACGCGACGGCGCCGAGCAGGAAGAGGATGTCGATCACGTGGGGAGTCAACGCTCGGTCGGCGCCGACGGTGGCGCCCCCGACGGGATCCTCACGGTGCCGCGCCGTTTCCTCACGGAATCCTTACGGATCGATGTTGGTGCGCCCCCGCATCCGGCAATACACCGTCCAGGAGGTTCGTATGGGGATCACGATCACAGCCATCCAGCTCATCGGCGGGGTGGACCACCGGCACATCGCGGCGTTGCGCTGGGTGTGCGACGAGAGCGGCAGCACGGGCGCCAGTTCGACGGCGGCGGTCGTCGACTGGCTGGCGGACGACGGCAACATCGCGTGGGTCGGCCGGGAGCGGCTGTCGACGCTTCAGGTGGTCGACGACGTGGACGGCCCACATGTGCGGGCCAACCGGATCGGCGAGCCCACGCGCGACCTGCTCGACCTGCCGCGACTGCCGCTCTACAGCGACCTGCGCACCGTCGACACCGCTCCGTCCGTCATCTCGGGTCTCGCGAGCGCGGCCATCGGGGATGATGACATGCGTGAGCGACGGATCGACCCCGACGCCGCCTCGCTCCCATGACGAGCTCGCGGCGGCGTTCGCGGTCGTCTACCGGGAGTGGTATCCCCTGATCCTCACGACCTGCGAGCGACGGCTCGGCGG
>JAEWJX010000027.1 GCA_023386365.1 Actinomycetes bacterium
ACTCTCCGCCTCGATGTAGACGGCGATGCGATCGTTCGCGAGCGCGAAGTCGCCGACGCGGACCTTCTGGCGCGCCAGCGGGCCCTGCACGATCTGCGAGGCGTCGCGGATCTTGCCCGCGCGAGCCTGACCAGCGGCCTTGGCACCGAACGGATCCGCGTGACCGTCGGTCCCGTGCTCGAACCGGTGGTCCGCGAGGCCGTTGCACACGCTGATCGCGGATTTGGCAGGTTCGGGATCGGACGAACAAGCAAAGACGGCCACGCCGAGCGCGGCCAGGACGAGCCCACGGCACTTCATGGGGAAGATGTTAGACCTGCGACCCCGCTCCAGGCGAGCAGACCGGGGCGCGAGAGGCCGTGGAGACACGGCTCACGAAGCGCGGGCAAGGGCGTCTGCCGCCGCGTCGGATTTCGCCGACGACCTGGCGTCGAGGGAGTCGCGCGCGAACGCGCCCGCCCCGAGGATCGCCTGGACGAGGAGCGCGACGACGAGGAACACCGGGTACTCCCAGCCGCCGCCGTTCGAGCTGAAGAGCCATCCGTTCCCGGCGTGCGGCACGATCGCGCCGAACATCACGGGCAGGAGGGCGAGCGCGACGGCGCGGACACGGAAGCCTGCCAGGAGCGCGAGCCCGCCGAGGAGCTCGGCGGCGAACACGGGGTAGACGGTCCACGCCGGGAACCCGTTCGCGATGAAGACGGCCTCCGTACCGGGGAACGTGAAGACCGCCGCCTTGCCGTAGGCGTGGGCGACGAAGACCAGACCGAGCGCAGCACGCAGCGCGGTCGGAGCATAGACGGTCAGCCGAGCGAGCTTGTGATCGAGTGAGCGAAGCGATTCGTACATGACGGGGATCCTTTCGGCGGGTCACGCCCGCGCCTACGAAGGAACCTAGCTGTGCTCGCTTGCAACGGAATTGGCATGAGTGCACAGTCGATGTGCAATGACGCACAACCTCGCCAGTTTGGACTGGGGCGGGCTCCAGTACGTCCTGGCCGTCGCGGACAAGGGCTCGCTCGTCACCGCCGCCCGCGAGCTGGGCGTGAACCACACGACGGTGCTCCGCCGCATCCGTTCGTTCGAGGAGCGCATCGGCGCGCGCCTCTTCGAGCGGCGGACGACCGGACACGTCCTGTCGCCGGCAGGAGAGGCGCTCGTCGCCGCCGCGCGGACGATGCAGGAGACGCTGCTCGATGCGGAGCGGCGGATCGCCGGCGAGGACCTCCGCCTCGAAGGCGTGGTGCGCGTGACGACGACGGACACGCTCGCCCACACGATCCTGCCGCGAGCGCTCGCGAGCTTCGGAGAGGAACATCCGGGCGTTCGCGTCGACCTGTCGACGACCAACACCATGCTGAGCCTCGCGCGGCGCGACGCCGAGGTCGCCGTCCGGCCGAGCAAGGAGGCGGCGCCGAGCTACGTCGGCCGGCGCGTGTCCGAGGTCGCGATCGCGCTCTATGCGTCCGCGAGCTACCTCGAGGGGATCCCCGCGCGCACGGACCTCGCGCGGCACCGGTGGCTCGCGCTCGACGAGAGTCTCGCCCGGACGACGATCGCGCGCTGGATGGCGCGTGAGCTCGGCGACGTGACGGTCGCCCTGCGCGTCGACAGCCTGACGGCGCTCTGTCACGCGGCGATCGCGGGGATGGGCGTGGCCGCGCTGCCTTGTTACCTCGGAGACATGACCCGCGGCCTGCGTCGCGTGCGTGGGCCCGTGCCGGAGATGGCGACCGAGCTCTGGGTGCTCACGCACGAGGACCTGAAGCGCACCGCACGCATCCGTGCGCTGACCGATTGGCTCGTCGAGCGGCTGTCGCGCGATCGCGACCTGCTCGTCGGGCGCCGGCCGCTCCGACCTTGACCGGCGGGATGCCCGAGCGGATCGTGGCCAATCCGTCGCTCTATCGAGGGGCGAGCGCGTCGAAGATGCGCTCGAGATCGGCCATGGACGCCAGGGCCGCCTGCTTCGTGGGCGCGAACTTGCGCGTCTCGTCCCAGCCCGTGCCGAAGCACCAGGGCTCCGACCGAGTGATGCACTCGTCGACGACCTCTCCAGGCGCGACGAGCGCGAAGCCGATCGCGGGGACGCGCAGCAGCCAGGACTTGCGGATGGATCCGCTGGACCCGACGATCGCGGCGGCGACATCGGACGTCATGCCGGCGTTGACGGCCACCTCCTCGAGGAGCGCCGACGCGGGCTTCCCGGGGAAGAGCTGCGCCGCCGTCGCCTCCACGGCATCGAGCGAGTGGTTCGGCACCTGGATCGCGGCCATCCCCACCTGCCAGGCACGGCCGGCGCCGCACGCCTCGAGGGGACCGATCCGACGGTCTGCACCATCGTCGAAGTTGCAGAGCGAGTAGCCGTAGACGGACGCGAGGCTCTGCTCCCAGACGCCTTCCTTCAGCGCCCACCACGACCCGCGCGCCGCGGTCGTCACGCGCTCGGCGCGACTGCCGACGAGCACCGGCACGACCTCGCTCGCCACGCTCTGCACGACCGCTCTCTCGGTGTCGTTC
>JAEWJX010000035.1 GCA_023386365.1 Actinomycetes bacterium
GTCCACCGGCGTGCTTGAGCGAGGTGAGCGGGGCCGCACCGGTGCCACCGTCGTGCCCGGAGATCAGCACGACGTCGGCGTGCGCCTTCGACACACCCGCGGCAACCGTGCCGACACCGTTCTCGGCGACGAGCTTGACGTGCACGCGCGCCGCCGGGTTGGCGTTCCTCAGGTCGTGGATGAGCTGCGCCAGGTCCTCGATCGAGTAGATGTCGTGGTGCGGCGGCGGCGAGATGAGGCCGACACCGGGGGTCGAGTGACGCGTGCGCGCCACCCACGGGTACACCTTCGTCGCCATCAACTGGCCACCCTCGCCGGGCTTGGCGCCCTGGGCCATCTTGATCTGGATGTCGGTGGCGTTCGTGAGGTAGAGGCTCGTCACGCCGAAGCGCCCGGATGCCACCTGCTTGATGCGGCTGCGGCGCGCCGGGTCGAGGAGCCGGTCGACGTCCTCGCCACCCTCACCCGTGTTCGAGCGCCCGCCGATGCGGTTCATCGCGATCGCGAGGGTCTCGTGCGCCTCCTTCGAGATCGACCCGTAGCTCATCGCACCGGTGTTGAACCGTTCGATGATCGAGGAGATCGGCTCGACCTCGTCGATCGGGACCGCCGGACGCTCCCCCGACTTGATGCGGAAGAGGCCACGCAGCGTCATGAGGCGCTCGGCCTGCTCATCGACGGACTTCGTGTACTCGCGGAAGATGTCGAACCGACGGGTGCGCGTCGAGTGCTGCAGCTTGAAGACCGTCTCGGGGCTGAAGAGATGCGGCGGCCCCTCCCGGCGCCACTGGTACTCACCGCCCGTCTCCAGGCGCTCGTGCACCTTCTCGCCGGTGTTCTCCGGGTAGGCGCTCGTGTGGCGGATGAGGTTCTCGGCCGCGATCACATCGACGCCCACGCCACCCAGCAGGGTGGTGGTGCCGGTGAAGTAGCGGTCGATGAACTCCTGACTGAGCCCCACGGCCTCGAACGCCTGGGCGCCCGCGTAGGAACCGATCACCGAGATGCCCATCTTGGACATGATCTTCAGAACGCCCTTGCCGAGCGCCTTGATGAGGTTCTTGACCGCCTTCTCCGCGGTGATGCCCTGGAGCATGCCGGATGCGACCAGCTGCTCCGCCGACTCCATGGCGAGGTACGGGTTGATCGCCGACGCACCGTAGCCGAGCAGCAGGGCAGCGTGGTGCACCTCGCGGGCGTCGCCGGTCTCGACGATCAAGCCCACCCGCATCCGGGTCTCCTGGCGGATGAGGTGGTGGTGCACCGCCGCGAGCATCAGCAGCGACGGGATCGGGGCGAGGTCCTTGTTGGAGTCGCGGTCGGAGAGCACCAGGAACTGGGCGCCCGCCGCGATCGCCTCGTCGGCTTCGCGGCACATCTCGTCGATGCGCTTCTCCATGGCCTTCTTGCCGGAGTCGAACCGGTACAGGCCGCGGATCGTGTGGGTGAGACGCTCGCCGTTCTCGGAGCCGATGCGGATGATCTTGGCGAGCTCGTCGTTGTCGATCACCGGGAAGTCGAGCACGATCTGGCGCGCGTGCTCCGGAGTGGCGTCGAGCAGGTTGCGCTCCGGACCGAGGCCGAGCCGCATCGAGGTGACAACCTCTTCGCGGATCGAGTCGAGCGGCGGGTTCGTCACCTGCGCGAACGCCTGCGTGAAGTAGTCGAAGATCAGGCGGGGGCGCTCCGACAGCACCGCGATCGGCGTGTCGGAACCCATCGCACCGAGCGGCTCGGCGCCGTTCAGGGCCATGGGGCCGATGAGGATGCGCACCTCCTCCTCGGTGTAGCCGAAGGTGCGCTGGCGGCGGGTGACCGACGCTGCGGTGTGCACGATGTGCTCACGGGGCGGCAGGTCCTCGAGCTCGATGCGGTTCTCGTCGACCCACTCCGCGTACGGCTGGGCGGCGGCGAGCTGCGACTTGATCTCGTCGTCCTCGATGATGCGTCCCTCGACCGTGTCGATGAGGAACATCCGGCCGGGACGCAGTCGGCCCTTGCGCACGATCTTGTCGGCCGGGAAGTCGAGCACGCCGATCTCGCTCGCGAGCACGACGAGCCCGTCATCGGTCACCAGGAACCGGCCCGGACGCAGACCGTTGCGGTCGAGCGTCGCACCGACGAGCGAACCGTCGGTGAAGACGAGCGCCGCGGGGCCGTCCCACGGCTCCATGAGCGCCGAGTGGTAGTCGTAGAAGCCCTTGCGCGCCGGGTCGATGTCGGCCTGGTTCTCCCACGCCTCCGGGACCATCATCATGATCGCGTGCGGGAGGCTGCGCCCGCCGAGCGTGAGCAGCTCCACGACCTCGTCGAAGGAGGCCGAGTCGCTGGCGCCCTCGGAAACGATCGGGAACAGGGGACGCAGGTCGCCCAGGTCGTCCGACTGGAGCTGGCTCTGGCGGGCGCGCATCCAGTTGCGGTTGCCCTGCACCGTATTGATCTCGCCGTTGTGGGCGATCATGCGGAACGGCTGCGCGAGCGGCCACGACGGGAACGTGTTCGTGGAGTAGCGCGAATGCACGAGCGCGAGCTTGGTGGCAAAACGCTCATCCGACAGGTCGGGGTAGAACGGTTCGAGCTGCAGGGTCGTGACCATGCCCTTGTAGACGAGCGTGCGGCTCGACAGCGACGGCAGGTAGGAACCGAGTTCACGCTCCGCGCGCTTGCGCAGACGGAAAGTCAGTCGGTCGAGACCGATACCGGACAGGGGCTTGCCCGCCGCATCCGTGCGCGATGACCGCACGAAAACCTGCTCGAACGCCGGGGCCGCCTCGCGGGCGAGGGTTCCCAGGTGCTCGGGCTCGGTGGGGACCTCACGCCACCCGATGATCTCGAGACCCTCTTCGACGGCGATGCGCCCGAACGCCTCCTGCTCGGCCGCACGAGCCTCGTCGTCGAGCGGGAGGAACGCCATACCCACCGCGTACTGGCCGACGGGAGGCAGATCGAACTCGACCACCGCGCGCAGGAAGGCGTCGGGGATCTGCGTGATGATGCCGGCGCCGTCGCCGGTTCCCGCATCCGACCCGACCGCGCCGCGGTGCTCCAGGTGACGCAGCGCGTCGAGGGCATTGACGACGATGTCGTGACCCGCGGTGCCGCGCAGTGTCGCCACCATCGCGAGACCACAGGCGTCCTTCTCGAAGGCGGGGTTGTAGAGGCCCTGTGCCTCCGGAACCGTGCTGAAACGCGCGAAGGGACCGGGGGGACCGGGGATGCTGCGAGAGTGCGCCATGGCAACCGTCCTCACATTGGAACTGGGGTGGGACGTCGATGGCCCAACGAATCGAGGGATTCCGGAGCCGTCGTACAGGCGGTCCGGTTCGTCAGCGAGGTGGTGCGAACTAGCTTGTCCGGGTGGAACCGCTTGTGGCGGCGACTTCGGAGACCTCCGCGGCATCATCGCCCGGCTCGTCCGAATCCGAATAGGTGTCCTCGGAGTCTACCGCAGCCTGAGCCTCCGGACGTCGACCCGGGAGGTACGCGTCGGGTTCGGCGCCGGTATGACGCTTCGACTGGACGATCAGGATGACGATACCGAGCACGATCGCGGCCAGAGCGGCCCAGACGTTCGAGCGGATTCCGAGGAACGTCTCGCTCGGGTCGAGGCGGATCGACTCGAACCAGCTGCGGCCGACGCCGTACCAGATCAGGTACAGCGCGAGCACCTTGCCCCACTGCCAGAAGGTCTTGCGCTCCTGGACGGGCAGCAACTTGCCGGGGACGCGGCGGAACTGCTCGGTGATGAGGAGGATGAGGACGAAACCGGCGAGGTTCCACAGGATCTCGTAGAGGAACGTCGGGTGGAACAGCACGTCGTCGCCGATGCCGTTCGGGATCGCCGCGTTCGGGCGGTCGATCACGAGGCCCCACGGCAGGTCGGTGGGAAGCCCGAAGAGCTCCTGGTTGAACCAGTTGCCGAGACGTCCGAACGCCTGGGCGACCAGCAGCGCGGGGGCGATCGCATCCGCGACGGTCCAGAACCGCAGACCCGTGATGCGGCAGCCGATCCACACACCCAGCGCGCCACCGATGAGGGCGCCGAAGATGGCGCCGCCGCCCTCCCAGATGGCCCAGATGTTGCCCGCGACGAACGGGTTCCACCAGTTCTCGTGGCCGGGACCGAAGTAGTCACCGGGGTGCGTGGCCACGTGGTACAGCCGCGCGAAGACGATGCCGAGCACGACGGCCCAGATGCCCACATCGACGATCACCCACGGCTCGGCACCGCGACGGGTGAGTCGGCCGTTCGCGATGATCACCGCGGCGAAGATGCCGATGATGATCACGATCGCGTACGTGGTGATGCGCAGCGCGAGCGTCTCGTCGACGGCGGGGAAGATCGCGTGCAGCCACTCCCCGTACGGGATGTGGAGCTGCTGCCAGTCGGGAGACGGGCTCGGGATGCTGATGGGGGCGGCGAACACGGTTCGGAGTCTACTTTCCCTGGGAGAGAGCGGATGCCACACGGGCGAGGCGGTCGATGCCGCCTTCCGCGAGGGCGGTGACGAGAGCGGAGCCGACGATCGCGCCGTCGGCGTAGCCGAGGACCTCGGCCACCTGCTCCGGGGTCGAGATACCGACACCCACGCAGGCGGAGATCGTCTCGGGGCCGGTGGCTCCGGCGACGCGCAGCCGCGCGACCAGTGCGCGGGCCTTCGCGTCGACGTCGGCGCGTGCGCCCGTGATCCCCATGGTGGAGACGGCATAGACGAACCCGCGGCTCGACGACACGGTCTCGGCGAGACGGGCGTCGGTGGACGACGGAGCGGCGAGGAAGACCCGATCGAGGCCGGTGCGCTCGCTCTCGGCCAGCCAGTCGGCGGCGTAGTCGGGGGTGATGTCGGGGGTGATGAGCCCCGCTCCCCCGGCGTCGCGCAGCGCGTCGGCGAAACGACCGACGCCGTACTGCACGACCGGGTTCCAGTAGGTCATCACCAGAACCGGCGCGTCGACGCGGCTGCGCACCGCCTCGACGGCGGTGAAGACGTCACGCACGCGGAAACCGGCCGACAGTGCCTCCTGCGTGGCCTTCTGGATGGCGAGGCCGTCCATGACCGGGTCGGAGTACGGCAGCCCGAGTTCCAGCACGTCGACACCGCTCTCGACGAGCGCGACCGCGGCGTCGACACTCGTGTCGAGGTCGGGGAACCCGACGGGCAGGTAGCCGACGAGCGCGCCGGAGCCCGTGATCGCATCCGCGGTCTTCACGACTGCACCGCTCCCTCGTCGAACAGACCGAACCAGGTGCCGGCGGTGGCCACATCCTTGTCGCCGCGACCGGAGAGGTTCACGAGGATGATCGCGTCGGGGCCGAGTTCGCGGCCGAGGCGCAACGCACCGGCCAGAGCATGCGCCGATTCGATAGCCGGGATGATGCCTTCGGTGCGGCTGAGGAGTCTCAGCGCCTCCATGGCCTCCGCGTCGGTGGCGGGGAGGTAGCTCGCCCGCCCCGAGTCGGCCAGGAACGCGTGCTCAGGACCCACTCCCGGGTAATCGAGACCGGCGGAGATCGAGTGGGACTCGATCGTCTGACCGTCTTCGTCCTGCAGCAGGTAGCTGCGCGCACCGTGCAGCACACCCGGCCGCCCGCGTTCGATGGACGCGGCGTGGCGCTCGGTGTCGACGCCGTCGCCGGCCGCCTCGAAGCCGTAGAGGGCCACATCCGCGTCGTCGAGGAACGCGTGGAAGATGCCGATCGCGTTCGAGCCGCCGCCGACGCAGGCAGCCACCGCATCCGGGAGACGCCCCGTGAGCTCGAGCACCTGCGCCCGCGCCTCCTCGCCGATGATCTTCTGGAAGTCGCGCACCATGGCCGGGAACGGATGCGGACCCGCCGCCGTGCCGAAGATGTAGTTGGTCGTCTCGACGGACGCGACCCACTCGCGGTAGGCGTCGTTGATGGCGTCCTTCAGCGTGCGCGACCCGGTGGTGACCGACACCACCTCAGCACCCAGCAGCCGCATCCGCGCCACATTGAGCGCCTGACGCTGCGTGTCGACCTCGCCCATGTAGATGGTGCAGTCGAGACCGAAGAGGGCCGCGGCGGTCGCCGTGGCCACCCCGTGCTGACCGGCGCCGGTCTCGGCGATGACGCGCGTCTTGCCGATTCGCTTCGTGAGCAGCGCCTGACCGAGGACGTTGTTGATCTTGTGCGAACCGGTGTGGTTGAGGTCTTCGCGCTTCAGGATGATGCGGGCACCGCCGGCGTGTTCCGCGAATCGAGGGACCTCGGTGATGATCGACGGGCGGCCCGTATAGCTGCGGTGGAGTTCGGTCAACTCGGCCTGGAAGGCGGGATCGGCTTTCGCCTCCTCGTAGGCGGCGGCGAGCTCGTCAATCGCGGCGATGAGCGACTCGGGCATGAAGCGCCCGCCGTAGCTGCCGAAGAACGGGCCCGGCTGGTCGCGGAACGAGGCGTTCATCCTGCCGCCAGGAAGGACTCGAGGGTCGCGACAGGGTCGTCGCCCGTGACGAGCGCCTCACCGATCAGCACCACGTCCGCGCCGGCGGCACGGTAGTGGGCGACATCGGCCGGCGAGGTGACGGCGGACTCCGCGATGCGGACGACTCCGGCCGGGATCGAATCCGCGAGAGATCCGAAGAGGTCGCGATCGAGTTGGAAGGTCGAGAGGTCGCGGGCGTTCACCCCGACCACCGCGGCGCCGATCTCGAGCGCCCGGTCGACCTCCTCTGCGCTGTGCGTCTCAACGAGGGCCGTCATGCCCAGCTGGTGGATGAGCGCGTGCAGTTCACGCAGCGCCTTCTGCTCCAAAGCGGCGACGATGAGCAGCACCAGGTCGGCGCCCGCCGCTCGGGCCTCGAACACCTGGTACGGCTCAGCGATGAAGTCCTTGCGGAGAACGGGGATGTCGACGGCGGCGCGCACATCGCGCAGGTCGTCGAGCGAGCCGCCGAACCGACGCTGCTCCGTGAGCACGCTGATCGCGCTGGCTCCGCCGGTCTGGTACGAGACGGCCAGTGCGGCAGGGTCACGGATCTCGGCGAGCGGACCACGGGACGGGCTCGCGCGCTTCACCTCGGCGATCACCTTCACCCGGTCTGCCGGGGCGAGCGCGGCGAGGGCGTCCATAGGAGCGGGCGCGGCGAGGGCGTCCGCCTCCACCTCCGCGAGGCTTCGGGCAGCACGACGCTCCGAGGCGTCTTCGAGAGCCCCGGCTACGAGTTCCGAGAGCACGCTACGAGTGCGCCTTCGGCAGGTACTTCGGACCCTTGACCCCGTAGCCGAGCTTCGCCAGCACCACGCCGACCAGCAGGCCGACGACGAGCAGCGCGGCCGAAGCCCACACGAGCCAGACGACCTCGAACCAGAAAGCGAACGTGCCGATCACGAAGGCGGTCAGCATGATGGTCACCGCGACCCAGGCTGCGGGCGAGTTGCCGTGTCCGGGATCGTGCGTGTCGGTCACGTGGGGCTCCTTCTCGAGTGCGCGCGGGCGAAGCGCCCGCAGGAAGTCCCGCGATGGCGGGCTCGGTCAGTCTAGCGGGAGGGCGTGGTGGGGTCGTCGCCGTCGCTCAGCGCGTCCCATTCCGCAATCGGGTCGACGGGGGCGTCCGACGACTCGGCTTCGACGCGCGTGCGGCTGTACTTGCGGCCCGAGACCGGCCAACGGGGAGCCGTGACCGCCACGAAGGCACCGACGAGCACGATCACGGCGCCGAAGGCGATCGCCACGACGGGCCATGCCGTGACCTCCACCTGGGCGACGAGAGCGGCGACCGATTCGTGGCCCGACACCCCGGTCAGCTCGGTCAGCGCCGACGCCGACGCCGCGACCGGGTCGTTGAGCGAGACGATCGCGACGGCCACGATGCACGCCCCGACGAGTGCCTCCAGGATCCCGAGGATCGCCCGGAACACGGGGCCGGCGATGGCCAGGGCGGCGACCAGCGCGAGGGTCGTGAGGGCGAGCGGTGCCAGACCGCTCGCTGCCGCGTCACCGCCCACGACGAGCGCCTGACCGTCGCCCGTCCCCGCGACGAGCGTCAAGGTGAACCACGGCTGCGACCACGCCAGCAGCACGAGACCCGCCAGCAATGCTGTCGCCCCGAGCAGCAGCCCGCGTAGGCGCGCCCCGCTCATGTCAGCCGATCCTTCGCATCGCGTTCGCGATCGCCACCGCGCGCAGAGGCGCCGCCGCCTTGTTCTGCGCCTCGATGTGCTCGGAGACCGGGTCGGAGTCTGCAACCAGCCCTGCACCGGCCTGCACATGTGCCACGTCACCGATCAGGGTCGCGGTGCGGATCGCGATCGCGAGATCCGCGTTGCCCGCGAGGTCGAAGTAGCCGACCACTCCCCCGTAGAGTCCGCGCTGCGCGACCTCCAGTTCGTCGATGATCTCGAGCGCACGCGGCTTCGGCGCACCCGAGAGCGTGCCGGCCGGGAAGGTGGCCCGGAACACGTCGACCGCGCTCGCATCCGCCCGCAGATCGCCTTCGACGCTCGAGACGAGGTGCATGATGTGGCTGAATCGCTCCACCTGCATGAACTCGGTCACCTCGACGGTTCCGGCACCGCACACCTTCGAGAGGTCGTTGCGGGCGAGATCGACGAGCATCAGGTGCTCCGCGCGCTCCTTCGGATCGGCGAGCAGCTCGTCGGCGAGCTCCACGTCGCGCTCCGGCGTCTCGCCGCGCGGACGGGACCCGGCGATCGGATGGGTGAACACCCGGCCGCGCTGCACCTTCACCAGGGCCTCCGGCGACGAGCCGACGATCGCGTACGGCTCACCTGACGGCGTCTCCAGGCTCACCAGGTACATGTACGGGCTCGGGTTGAGCGCGCGGAGCACGCGGTACACCTCGAGAGGCGACGCCGACAGCTCGTGATCGAACCGCTGCGAGATGACCACCTGGAAGACGTCACCGTCGCGGATGAACTCCTTCGAGCGCACCACCGACGCCTGGAACGCCTCCGGGGTGATGCGCGCACGCGGCTGCGGGGCGACACCCAGGTCGACCTCGGCGAGTTGCGCGGGCGTCGGCTGGGCCAACGACTGCTGCAAGGAGTCCAAACGCGTCTGGGCGTCGGCCCAGGCGGTCTCGGCAGACGTGACGCCGTCGTTGAGCACCGCGGCGATCAGCGTGGCCGTGCCCGTGCGATGGTCGAGCGCGACCAGCTCCGAGACGAACGCCAGAGCCTGACCCGGCAGCTGCACCTCCTGCGGGGGGATCGCCGGAAGGTTCTCGAGCTGACGCACGGCCTCCCAGCCGATGAAGCCGACCAATCCGCCCGTCAGCGGCGGGTGCCCATCCTGCGGCGGCGTGCGCCAGCGGTCGTACAGGCGCTCCAGCGCGGCAAGCGGAGCCGTCGGCACCTCCTCGCCCAGGGCGCGTCCCGCATCGAGCCCATAGTCGATCCACACGGCCCGATCGCCGTCCGCGTCGCGCACCTGCGTGAGCACGCCCAGCGACCCGGCACCCACGAACGACCACCGCGACCAGATCCCGCCCTGCTCGGCGGACTCCAGCAGGAACGTACCGGGCTTGCCGTCCGCCACCTTGCGGTAGACGCCGACCGGCGTCTCCCCGTCGGCGAACAGTTCGCGCAGCACGGGGACGACACGATGACCGGCGGCGACCGCCGCATCGAACTCGGCGCGGGTGGTGGTGGTCACGCGGGCTCCTCCTCGGGTGAACCGATCACGGGATCGAGCGGGTCGACGTCGAAGCAGCTGTGCGCGCCCGTGTGGCAGGCAGGACCCTGCTGCACGACCCGCAGCAGCAGCGTGTCGCCGTCGCAGTCGAGGGCCGCCGTCTGCACGTACTGACGGTTGCCGCTCGTGTCGCCCTTGCGCCAGAACTCCTGACGGCTTCGCGACCAGAACGTCACACGCCCCTCGGTGAGGGTGCGTCGCAGCGCTTCCGCGTTCATATACCCGAGCATGAGCACCTCACCGGTGTCGTGCTGCTGGATGATCGCGGGAAGTAGACCCGACCCGTCGAAGCGCGCGCGGGCGACGACGTCGTCCACCTCAGTCTGGTCGCTCATCTGACCTCGATCCCGGCCCCCGCGAGGGCCGCCTTCACATCGCCGATCGTCAACTCTCCGTTGTGGAACACGGATGCCGCGAGCACGGCATCCGCGCCCGCCTCCACCGCCGGGGCGAAGTCCCGAGCAGCACCCGCACCCCCGCTCGCGATGACCGGCACGCTCGACAATTCGCGCATGGCGCGGACGAGCTCCAGATCGAAACCCTCCTTGGTTCCGTCGGCATCGATCGAGTTGACGAGCAGCTCACCCGCACCACGCTCGATGGCCTCCCGAGCCCACGCGAGAGCGTCGCGGTCGGTCTCGGTCCGCCCGCCGTGGGTCGTCACCACGAAACCGGACTCCGTGCGGTCGGAGCGCTTGACGTCCAACGACAGCACGCACACCTGCGCGCCGAACCGGTCGGCGATCTCGCCGACGAGCTCCGGGCGGGCGATCGCCGCAGAGTTGATGCCCACCTTGTCGGCGCCGTGGCCCAGCAGCCTGGCCACATCTTCCGTGGAACGCACCCCACCACCGACGGTCAGAGGGATGAACACCTGCTCAGCGGTGGCCGTGACCGTGTCGTACATGGTGGAGCGATCCTCGACCGTCGCCGTCACGTCGAGGAACGTGATCTCGTCGGCGCCCTGCTCGAAGTAGCGGCGTGCCAGCTCGACCGGATCACCCGCATCGCGCAGACCCTGGAAGTTCACACCCTTGACCACACGACCCGCGGCCACGTCGAGGCACGGGATGACCCGCACGACGACGCCCATCAGATCCTCGCAGCGTGGATCGCGCTCACCAGGATCGCCCGTGCGCCCAGCGCGTACAGCTCGTCCATGACATGGTTCGTCTCCGAGCTGGGCACCATCACGCGGACCGCGACCCAGCCGGTGTCGCGGAGCGGGGAGACCGTCGGCGACTCGAGCCCCGGGGTGATGCGCACGGCCGCGTCGACCAGGTCAGCCGGGAGGTCGTAGTCGACCAGCACGTAGCGTCGCGCGACCATCACGCCCTGGATGCGACGCCGCAGCGTCTCGAGGCCCGCGACATCCGGCCGAGACGCGATCAGGACCGCATTCGACTCGAGGATGACGGGGCCGAACACCTCCAGCCCCTGCTTCTTGAGCGTGGAGCCCGTCTCGACGACGTCGGCGACCGCATCCGCGACCCCCAGACGGACCGCGGATTCCACGGCACCGTCGAGACGCACGACGGTCGCGTCGACACCCTCCGCCGCGAGGAAATCGCGCACGAGGGCGTCGTAGCTGGTGGCGACCCGCACACCCTGGAGGTCGGTCAGGTTCTCGAACCGCCCGATCGGGCCGGCGAAACGGAAGGTCGAGGCACCGAAATCGAGGGAGTCGATCTCGACCGCCTGCGAGTGCGAGTCGAGCAACAGATCGCGGCCGGTGATGCCCACATCGAGCGCCCCCGAACCGACATAGGTGGCGATGTCGCGGGGCCGCAAGTAGAAGAACTCCACATCGTTGCGGGGGTCCGCGACGATCAGCTCCTTCTGGTCGCGACGCGTGGCATAGCCCGCCTCGCGCAGCATCTCGACGGCGGTCTCCGACAGCGTGCCCTTGTTGGGCACGGCGATTCTCAGCATGATTCTGCTCTCAGGTTGTGAACGGTCATCGGCGGATGCGTGTTCACAGATGTCGGTAGACGTCCTCGGGGGTGAGACCCTTCGCCACCATCAGGACCTGCAGGTGGTACAGAAGCTGGGAGATCTCCTCCGCGGCCTCCACATCCGACTGGTACTCGGCGGCCATCCACACCTCGGCGGCCTCCTCGACGATCTTCTTGCCGATCGCATGCACGCCGGCATCGAGCTCCGCAACGGTGCGCGACCCCTCGGGGCGCGCGACGGCCTTGGCGCTGAGCTCCTCGAAGAGGGCGTCGAAGGTCTTCACCCCACCAGGGTACTGGTGGGGTGGCACCTCATCGGACGTCGAGAAGATCGATGACGAAGACGAGGGTGCGTCCGCCCAGGCGATGCCCGGAGCCCGCGGGGCCGTAGGCGAGGGCGGGCGGGCACACGAGCTGGCGGCGTCCGCCGACCTTCATGCCGGGGATGCCGTCCTGCCAGCCCTTGATGAGGCCCGCGAGCGGGAACTGGATCGACGAGCCGCGGTCCCAGCTGGCGTCGAACTGCTCGCCTGTCTCGTAGTCGACGCCGACGTAGTGCACGTCGACGGTCGCGCCGGGCGTCGCCTCGGCGCCGGTTCCGACCTCGAGGTCGGTGATGACGAGTTCGGTGGGGGCGGGGCCCTCGAGGAAGTCGATCTCGGGCTTGGTCTTGTCGGTCATGGGGTCCAGTCAACCAGACTCAATGCGCGTGCGCCGCGGCATCGCGCAGTCCCGCGATCGCGGCATCCAGGTCATCCGCGCCGTAGACGCTGGAACCCGCCACGAAGGTGTCGGCACCGGCCTCGGCGGCAATGCCGATGGTGTCGGCGGCGATCCCCCCGTCGACCTGCAGCCACAGGTCGATGCCGATTCGGTCCGCCTCAGCACGGAGCATCCGGAGCTTGGGCATCATGTCGGCCATGAAGCTCTGGCCGCCGAAGCCCGGCTCGACGGTCATCACGAGGACCTGGTCGAACTCGGGCAGCAACTCCAGGTACGGCTCGACGGCGGTGCCGGGTTTGAGTGCGATCGAGGCGCGAGCGCCGATCTCACGGATCCGCCGAGCGAGCGCGACGGGCTCCTTCGCCGCCTCGGCGTGGAACGTGACAGAGAAGACCCCGAGTTCCGCGTACCCGGGAGCCCAGCGGTCGGCCTCCGTGATCATCAGGTGCACGTCGAGCGGGATCGGCGAGACCCGCTGAACGGCGGCGACCATCTGCGGCCCGAAGGTGAGGTTCGGCACGAAATGGTTGTCCATGACGTCGACGTGCACGCCGTCGGCCGACGAGATGCGTTCCACGTCGGCCTGAATGTTGGCGAAGTCGGCGGACAGGATGCTGGGCTGGATCCGCACGGAACCGTCCTGAGCTGGTCGAAGGGTCACCCTTCGAGCGTAGTGAGCAGCTGGATGAACATCGCGTCGGTGCCGTCGCGGTGCGGCCAGAGTTGTACCCCGGGCGCCTCGGGAAGCATCAGCGGGGCGATCGCGACCTCGGCGAGCACCGCACGGGTGTCGACGACGCGCAGCGACGGATGCCGCGCGAGGGCGGCATCCACCTGCGCGCGCGTCTCCTCCGGATGCGGCGAGCAGGTCACGTAGGCCAGGAGCCCTCCCGGCACGAGCGCCGCGACCGCGGAATCGATGAGCTCGGCCTGCAGCGCGGTGAGGGCGGCGAGATCCGCGGCCGACTTCCGCCACCGAGCCTCCGGACGTCGCCGCAGCGCGCCCAGACCCGTGCACGGCGCGTCGAGCAGGATGCGGTCGAACCGCTGCCCGTCACGCCCGAACCGCCGACCGTCACCCTCGACGACGCGGGGGGCGTCTTCCGACTCCCCGAACACGGCGAGGGCGTTGCGCACGAGACCCGCACGCGCCGGCACGACCTCGTTCGCCACGAGACGCGCCCCACCGACCGCCGCCTCCGCCGCGAGCACCGCCGCCTTGCCGCCGGGGCCCGCGCACACATCCAGCCAACGCTCCCCCGCGACGACCGGCCGCGCGCGGCTCAACGCCAGGGCCGCGAGTTGCGACCCCTCGTCCTGCACCCGAACCGTGCCCGCGGCGACCTCGGGAACCTCCGACGGGTCGCCCCCACGCGACCCGAGCGCCAGCGGCGAGAGGCGACCCGGCTGGAACGTCTCCTTCTCGGCCAGCACCGCGGGATCCGCGAGCCCCGGGAGCGCCGCGAACGCCACCTGGGGAGCGACGTTGTCCGCCCCGAGCAGGTCGGTCAGCTCCCCCGCAGCGCCCTCGGCATCGAGGGCATCCCGCAGCGCGTCGACTACCCAGACGGGATGCGAGAACTCGACCGCGAGACGGGCGGCACCGCCCAGCCCGTCGATCGCGCGGGCACGCCAGGTCTCAGCGGTCTCGCGCGACACCGCGCGCAGCACGCCGTTCACGAAACCCGCCGCCGACGCTTTCCGTGCGCGTCGAACGAGCTCGACCGACTCGTCGAGCACCGCGTGCGGCGCCACCCGCATCCCCAGCAGCTGGTGGACACCCAACCGCAGCACATCGAGCACCGGAGGATCGATCTTCGACACCGACCGCTTCGACGCCAGCTCGACGACGCGATCGTAGAGGCCCTGCATCCGCAGGGTCCCGTACACGAGTTCGGTGACGAAACCGGCGTCTGCGCCGCTCAGCCGCGCCTCCCGGATGCGCGACGGGAGCAGCAGGTTCGCGTACGCGTCCGACGACCGAACGGCCGCGAGGACATCGACGGCGACCAGGCGGCTCGGCTGGATGCGGCTCACGCGAACACCGTCTCGGCTTGCGCCGTGCGTCCCCGCCACCAGTCGGCCGCCGGCATCGGCTTCTTCCCGGCGGGCTGCACCGTGATCAACTCCAGAGGATCATCCGCCGTACCCACCAGGATCGACCTGCCCCGCTGGACGACGGCACCCGGGGCGAGCGAAGCCGCCCCATGCGCGATGGCGGCAGCGAGCACCTTGAACCGCTCACCGTCGAGGGTCGTGGTCGCCCCCGGCTCCGGGGTCACACCCCGCAGGCGTGCATCGACCCGGACCGCCGGGTCCGCCCAGTCGATCCGGCCGTCCTCGAGGGTCAGCTTCGGCGCGGCGGTCGACTCCCCCACCTGATCCACGGCGACCGCCGTACCGGCGGCGATGTCGTCGACCACCCGGGAGAGCTGCTGCGCCCCCGACTCGCTCAGACTCTCGAGCAGATGACCCGCGGTCTGCACACGTCCGATCGGCACCGACTCCATCGCGAACACCGGGCCGGCATCCAACTCGGCGACCAGCCGGAACACCGCGGTCCCCGTCTCGGGATCACCGGCCATGATCGCCCGCTGCACGGGGGCGGCCCCACGCCAACGCGGAAGCAGCGAGAAGTGCAGATTGATCCACCCGTGGCGCGGTGCGCTCAGCACCGGCTCCCGGATCAGCCCGCCATAGGCCACAACGACACCCAAGTCGGCCTGCAGGCCCAGGAGCTCGGCCTCCACCGACGCGAGCCGATTCGCCTTGATCACCGGGATGCCCGCCTCCTCGGCGAGCTGCGCGACCGGCGTGGGAGTGAGCACGCGCTTGCGACCGAGAGGGGCATCCTCCCGCGTCACCACGGCTACGACCTCGTGCGGCCCGGCGAGAAGCGCTCGCAGACTCGGGACGGCGGCGGCCGGGCTGCCGGCGAAGACGATGCGGAGCGGAGTCACCAGACGATTCTGCCCCGTCCGAGGAACTCAACCCTCCTCGAACGGCTCCGGATCGTCGAAGCGGGCGCGCAGCGGCAGCACAGCGCGCGGCTGCCGGGGTGACCCCGGTACCGGCTTCCTGCGGCTCGCCGCCTGGCGGATGATCTCGCCCCGCACGGCGCGGGCGACGGCCACACCCTGGGCGTAGTCGAACCGGATGATGGCGCGCGCCCGGCCATCGACGATGCGTTCACCGATGACATCCGCCCCATCGGGCAGCACCTCCCGGGCTGCTGCGATCGCATCCGGGAAGCCGTCGAGCGTGGCCACCCGCGATGCAGGCGGGAAACCGAGCGCACGGCGATCGGCCAGCTCTGCGCGGGCGAACCCGACCACGTTGCCGGTCGCGAGAGCCGTCGCGAGCCGCCCGCCGACGCCGACCAGCATCACCGGGGCACCGTCGGCCGCCAGCGCGGCCGCATCCGACCACCACCGCAGGCAGTCCTCAGCGATCCGCAACGTCTCGCGCGCCACCATGCGGTCCCCGTCCAGGAGCAGGACTGCCCGGTAGCCGCCCGCTGCGACGGGTTCTGCTCCGCGAGTGGCCACGACGAGCGCCGGCCGCTCGTCGACCTCCAGCACCCGGCGTTCGCCGTCTGCCACAACGACTCGAGCGCCCGGGAACGCGCCACCCAGCTCCTCCGCGGTTCTCGTGGAACCCGCACCGACGCGTGTCAGGCGTGATGAACCACACTCGGCGCACCGCCAGTTCGGTGCGGCGACGCCGCACCACAGGCACGACGGCGGCGCTCCCGCGCGTTGCTGGCGCAGCGGACCACCGCACGCACGACAGCGTGCAGCCGTACCGCACTCGCCGCAGCGAAGCCCCGGCGAGTATCCGGGGCGGGCCACCTGGATCAACACCGGCCCCGACTTGACCGCCTCCGCAGCCTCGCGCCACGCGATCCCCGGGATGCGCGCGTGCGCATCTGCCTCGCCACCCGCAGCGTTCGCGGTGGCCACCACGCGCGGCCGCCTCGGGCGATCCGGCCCCACCTCGGTCAGCCAGCCCACCTCGACCAGCCGCTGCACCTCGGTGGTGCGAGTGTGACCCGCAAAAACGAGTGCGCCGCCCTGCTGCTCTTGACGGATGAGCGCAGCGTCGCGCGCGTGGACGTACGGCGTGAGCGGCTCGGCCAGCAGAGGCGAACCGTCATTCCACACCGCCACCAGCCCCAGGCGCCCCGCCGGGGCGTACACCGCGGACCTGTTGCCCAGCACCACGACCGGCGACTCCCCCATCGCCCGCAGCATGCCGCGATACCGGTCGGCATCCGGCTGTGCCGAATCGAAACGCACGACGCGGTCGGCGGGAAGGACCTGGCCGAGCGCCGCCTCCAGTTGACGGATGTCGCGGTGATCGGGTGCCACCAGGATCGCGGACCCACCCTCGTGGAG
The DNA here is from genome assembly GCA_023386365.1 of Actinomycetes bacterium. Classification (GTDB taxonomy): domain Bacteria; phylum Actinomycetota; class Actinomycetes; order Actinomycetales; family Microbacteriaceae; genus Homoserinibacter. The sequence continues at coordinate 16,753 of JAEWJX010000035.1, forward strand.
CGCACGAGCGGCGAGCTCAGCCAGCGCGACGGCCCACCTCCCGACCCAGACTTCGCCCGCCCGAACGACGCCCGGCTGCACGTCGAGCGCGGCGCGGCCGCCGTCACGCAGCAGCGCGTCGGCGGCTTCTGCGGAGTAGCCGACCATCGGCGGCGGCTCCCCGGTGAGCGGCGACGGCGTGGCCGCACCGGTGCGAGTGGCGGTGACCCATGACTTCTCGACCCTCACCTGCCGCTTCGGGATCGCGAGCCGCAATACGTCGATCGCGGAACCCGCCGACCGGTCGGCGACCGCGCGGGCCAGACGCCACACCTCGGGGCGCAGCACCTGCACCTCCGACACCACGGAGTCGAGATCGCTCAGCGGTCCGGGATGCTCCTGCTGGTCGGCGATCTCGACCACGAACCCCTGCGTCATCCGGTTCGCGCTGCGCAGCGGGACGCTCACGCGCATCCCCGGGGCGACGTCGGAGAGGCCGTCGGGGATGCGGTAATCCAGAAGGCGGTCGAGTTGCGGAAGCGGCGTCTCCAGGATCACGCGCGCGATCCGGGCAGCCGACGCCTCGGCTCCCGTCACGTCAGAGGCCGGCAGCAGAACGCAGGTCGTCGACGCGGTCGAGTCGCTCCCAGGTGAAGTCCGGGAGCTCACGTCCGAAGTGACCGTACGCTGCGGTCTGCGCGTAGATGGGGCGCAGCAGGTCGAGGTCGCGGATGATGGCGGCCGGTCGCAGGTCGAACACCTCGCGGATCGCCGCCGTGATCTGCTCATCCGGAAGCACACCCGTACCGAAGGTCTCCACGTAGAGGCCGACGGGAGCCGCCTTGCCGATCGCGTAGGCGATCTGCACCTCGAGGCGCTCTGCCAGGCCCGCCGCGACGGCGTTCTTCGCCACCCAGCGCATTGCATACGCCGCGGAGCGGTCTACCTTCGACGGGTCCTTACCGGAGAAAGCACCCCCACCGTGACGGGCAGCGCCGCCGTAGGTGTCGACGATGATCTTGCGGCCGGTGAGCCCCGCGTCGCCCTGCGGTCCGCCGATCTCGAAGCGACCGGTGGGGTTGATGTAGCGGGCGGCGTCTTCCCAGGGCAGGTCGACGCGCTCGAGCACAGGACGCACGACGAGCTCGAAGAGCTCGGCGCGCAGCTGCTCGTTCGACACCTTCGGCGAATGCTGCGCCGACATGACGACCGTCTCGATGGACCGGGGAACGACGCCGTCGTACCCCACGGTGACCTGGGTCTTGCCGTCGGGACGGAGGTAGTCCACCTCGCCGCGGTGACGCACCTCGGAGAGACGCTCGGCCAGTCGATGCGACAGCCAGATCGGCAGTGGCATCAGTTCGGGAGTCTCGCGGGTGGCGAACCCGAACATGATGCCCTGGTCGCCGGCGCCCTGCTTGTCGAGATCGTCGGCGCTCGTCCCCTCGCGGGTCTCGAATGCGTCGTCGACGCCCTGAGCGATGTCGGGCGACTGGCCCCCGATGGAGACCGACACACCGCACGAACGACCGTCGAACCAGACATCGGACGAGTCGTACCCGATGTCTGTGATGCGCTTGCGAACGATCGCCGGGATCTCGACGTAGCCGGAGGTCGTGACCTCGCCGGCCACGTGGACCAGACCCGTCGTCACCAGGGTCTCGACGGCGACGCGCGCGTGCGGATCGACCGTGAGAAGTGCGTCGAGGATCGAGTCACTGACCTGATCGCAGAGCTTGTCGGGGTGCCCCTCGGTCACGGACTCAGAGGTGAAGAGACGCAAGGAGGAACTCACGGACATCCTGTTCGATAGACGGGGTGCGGTCCGGCGTCAGCGGGCGAGATCGAGGATCGCCTCGGCGACTTCGCGCTTCGTGCCCTGCGCCTCCGTCACTATATCCCCGGCCCTCGACACGATGACGACGGTGTTGCCCTCCGTTGCGAAACCCTCGGACCAGCCGACGCGGTTGAGGACCAGATAGTCCGCTCCCTTGCGCGCCACCTTGGCGCGACCCAGTTCGAGCAACGCGTCGTCATCCTTCTCGGTCTCGGCGGCGAAGCCAATGACGATCTGCCCGGGCCGACGCGTCTCCGCGACCTCGGCGAGGATGTCGGGGTTGCGAACGAGACGGAGGGCGAGTTCGTCGCCCTGCGTCTCCTTCTTGATCTTGGCGTCGGCCACCTGCTCGGGACGGTAGTCGGCGACCGCGGCGGCCATGATGACCACGTCGGCGGCCGTCGCCTCCTGGAGCACGGCCTCCCGCAGTTCGAGAGCGGTGCCGGCATCACGCACGACGACTCCGGCAGGCGCCGCGACCTCCAGATGCGCGGTCAGGAGCACCACCTCCGCTCCGCGGGCGGCTGCAGCCTCGGCGATCGCAACGCCCTGACGACCACTCGACCGGTTGCCGATGAAACGCACCGGGTCGAGGGGTTCGCGCGTGCCACCGGCCGTGACGAGCACCCGGCGCCCGACGAGGTCGCGGGGTCGCAACGCGCTGAGTGCGGCATCCGCGATCTCGACCGGCTCGGCCATCCGCCCCGGTCCGCTGTCGGTTCCCGTGAGTTGCCCGGATGCCGGTCCCACGACGTGCACACCACGCCGTTCCAGCGTGGCGATGTTGTCGCGGGTCGCCGCGTTCTGCCACATCTCCGTGTGCATCGCCGGTGCGACGACGAGCGGCGCTGTCGACGCCAGGATGGTGGTGCCGAGCAGATCGTCTGCGATGCCCGCCGCCAGCTTGGCGATCGTGTTCGCCGTCGCCGGTGCGACGATCACCAGATCGGCCGACTGACCCAACGCGACATGGCGCACTTCGGCGACACCGTCGAACAGCTCGGTCTCCACCGGATTGCGACTGATGGCCTCCAACGTCGGACGGCCCACGAAACGCAGAGCGGCCGGCGTCGCCACGATGTGCACATCGTGACCGCGCAGCACCAGCTCGCGCGCAACGCCGACCGCCTTGTACGCAGCGATCCCGCCGGAGATACCGACGACGATCCGCAACGCGTCGCTCATGGGCGCCGAGTCCGGATGGGTTACTCGGCGAGCGGGGTGAGGACGAGCTTGTCCTCGTTGATCTCGTGGAGGGCGACCGACAGGGGCTTGTCGTCGATGGTCGAGTCGACCAGCGGGCCGACGTTGTCGAACAGCGAGCCCTCGTGGAGGTCCGCGTAGTAGTCGTTGATCTGACGGGCGCGCTTGGATGCGAAGATCACCAGCTGGTACTTCGAGTCGACCTTCGACAGCAGTTCGTCGATGGGCGGGTCGATGATGCCCTTATTGTCAGCCATTCCGGCTCTCCTTACGATCGCGTGCGCGCGGACGAGGCTCCGGGCACTGCCAGCAATTCTACGACCTCCTGGGCCGCGCGGCTGACGTCGCGGTTCACGACCTTCACATCGAACTCGTCCTGGGCGGCGAGTTCGACCCGCGCGGTCGCCAGACGACGTGCCTGCTCGGCGGTGTCCTCCGTGCCCCGGCCCGTGAGCCGACGCACCAACTCCTCCCAACTGGGAGGCAGCAGGAAGACGAGGAGCGCCTCCGGCATCGCCTCGCGCACAGCGCGCGCACCCTGGAGGTCGATCTCCAACAGAACGCTTCGGCCAGCCGCCAGCGCCGCATCGATGGGAGGCCTCGGCGTGCCGTACCGCGACGCGTTGTGCACCGTGGCGTACTCGAGGAAGTCGCCGCGGGCGACCATCTCGTCGAACACCTCGTCGGTGACGAAGTAGTAGTGCTGACCGTCGATCTCGCCCGGTCGCGGCGGGCGCGTCGTGGCGGAGATGCTCAAGAGGACGTCCGGATGGTTCTCCCGGATGAAGGTCGACACGGTCCCCTTGCCGACGGCGGTCGGACCCGCGAGCACCACGAGCCGGCTGACGGGGCGGCTGGGAGCGCCCTCCCGGGCCTCCAGCCAGGCCGCCAGCTTCTCGCGCTGACGCGCACCCAAGCCCCCGACCCGCTTCGCATCGGCGATGCCGAGGTCGCTCATGATGCGGGCCACCCGGGTCGGCCCGATGCCCGGGATGCTGGTCAAGAGCTCGCGAACCCGAAGCGACCCCTCCGGGGTGGTCGGATCCGCCCACGCGGTCTCGGCGACATCGAGCGCGCGACGCTCCCGTCGATGGACGGCATCCTTCACCGCTGCTCGCGCACGACGCGCGGCGACGGCCGCACGCCCCGCCGCTGCGCGGTCCACCTCCGGCATCGTCACCTCTGCCACGATGCCACCTCCGCGCGCGCCGCGTCGATCGCCGCGGCGATGCCGTTCGATCCGGCCTGCAGCACGCTGCGCGCGACGTTCGGGAGGACCCGCTCGAGCGCCGGGCCGAAGAGCGCCGGCGCATCGACCAGCGACGCCCCCTGGGCGCCGAACCCCGGCGCGAGCACGGGGACATCCGCGAGCGTGAGGGCGTCGATCCCGACCTCGGGCAGCGACACGGTCGCGCCGACCACGACGCCCACCTCGCCGTCGAACCGCGCCGCGTGACGCACCATCTCGCCCGCGAGGGTCGTCCCGTCGCCACCTCGGCGCGTCTGCACCTCGGCACTCTCGGGGTTCGACGTCGCCGCGAGCACGAAGACACCCTTGCCTGCGGCGGACGCGCGGGCGATCACGCCGTCAAGCGATCCGAAGCCCTGGTAGGCGACAGCGGTCATCGCGTCCGCCTCGAGGGGCGAACCCGGGGTCAACCACGCCTCTCCGTATGCCTCGACCGTCGAGCCGACATCGCCGCGCTTCACATCCGCGATCACGAGCAGACCCGCCGCCCGCGCCGCAGCCAGCACCTCCTCCAGAGCCGCGTAGCCCCGAGAACCGTGACGCTCGAAGAACGCGATCTGCGGCTTCACGATGCCCACGCGCCCCTCGGCTGCCTCGACCACCCGCAGCGCGAGTTCCCGGGCTCCCGCCGCGGTGTCGGGCAAACCCCAGGCGGCCAGGAGCGGCGCATGGGGGTCGATTCCCACACACAACGGGCCCCGGCTGTCGACGACACGCGCCAGCCGGGCGGAGAAGCTGTCCGTCATCCGGCTGCCTTCGCCCGTGCCGCGCGGTCGGCCGCGTAGTCCTGCAGGCTGCGCACGCGCACGGGCGCGTTGCGCGCCTCCAGGGAACCGACGGCCGCACCGACCTGCGCGATCGTGGTGAACAGGGGCTTGTCGGCCGCGACCGTCGCGGTGCGGATCTCCACACCGTCGGCGCGGGCGCTCCGCCCGCTCGGGGTGTTGATCACGACGTCGATACGACCGGCGTTGATGAGGTCGACGATCGTGCCCTCGATGCCGCCCTGACCCATCGAGTACTTGCGGACCGTGGTCGCACGGATGCCGTTGCGCGCGAGAACCTCGGCGGTGCCCTCGGTCGCCACGATGTCGAAGCCCAGTTGCTGCAGTCGCAGCACCGGAAGCACCACGGCGCGCTTGTCCCGATCGGCGACGGAGACGAAGACGGTTCCCGATTCCGGGAGTCCCCCGTAGGCGGCGTCCTGGGACTTGGCGAACGCACGCGGGAAGTCCGCGTCGATTCCCATGACCTCACCCGTCGAGCGCATCTCCGGGCCGAGCACCGAGTCGACGACGTTGCCCTCGCGGGTACGGAAGCGCTTGAACGGGAGCACCGCCTCCTTCACCGACACCGGCGAGTCGAGCGGCACGCGTGATCCGTCGCGTTCCGGGAGCAGCCCGTCGGCGACCAGAGCGTCGATCCTGCTGCCGGCCATGACGAGCGACGCGGCCTTCGCGAGCGGGATACCCAGCGCCTTCGACACGAAGGGCACTGTGCGGCTGGCGCGCGGATTCGCCTCGAGCACGTACAGGACGCCGGCTCCGATCGCGAACTGCACGTTCAGCAGGCCGCTCACGCCGATTCCTTCGGCGATCTTGCGGGTCGCCTCGACCACCCGGTCGAGCACGTCGCGGCCGAGCGTCACCGGCGGAAGCGTGCACGCCGAGTCGCCGGAGTGGACACCCGCCTCCTCGATGTGCTCCATGATGCCGCCGACGTAGAGGCGTTCGCCGTCGTAGAGGGCGTCCACATCGATCTCGAGCGCATCGTCGAGGAAGCGGTCGACGAGCAGCGGGGAACCGGGGCCGATGATGGCCTGGTCGCGAACCCGGTCGAAGTAGTCCTCCAGGCTCGGCGTGTCGTAGACGATCTCCATGCCGCGGCCGCCCAGCACGAAGCTGGGGCGAACGAGCACCGGGTACCCGATGGCCTCCGCCACGGCGACGGCGCTCGGAGCGTCGGTCGCCGTGCCGTTCCGCGGGGCGACCAGGCCTGCGCGGTCGAGAATGCCCGAGAACAGCCCGCGCTCCTCGGCGAGGTCGATGGCGCTGGGGCTCGTGCCGAGAATCGGCACACCGGCCGCCTCGAGACCCTTCGCCAGCCCGAGGGCGGTCTGACCGCCCAGCTGCACGATCACACCCACCAGCTCGCCCGACTGCGACTCGGCGTGCACGACCTCGAGCACGTCTTCGAGCGTCAGCGGCTCGAAGTACAGCCGGTCGCTGGTGTCGTAGTCGGTCGACACCGTCTCGGGGTTGCAGTTGATCATGATCGTCTCGAACCCGGCGTCGTGCAGGGCGAAGCTCGCATGCACGCAGGAGTAGTCGAACTCGACGCCCTGACCGATGCGGTTCGGACCCGACCCGAGGATCACGACCTTGCGCTTGTCGCTCGGGGCGACCTCCGTCTCGAGGTCGTAGCTGGAGTAGTGGTACGGGGTGAGGGCGGGGAACTCCCCCGCGCAGGTGTCGACAGTCTTGAACACCGGACGCACGCCGAGCTGCCAGCGGAGGTTGCGCACCTCGAGCTCGGTGAGCCCGCGCAGTTGCGCGATCTGCGCATCCGAGAATCCGTGGTCCTTCGCGTACCGGAAGAGCCGTGCGTCGAGAGGCCGCAGGCTCGCGATCTCGTCGGCGACCTCGTTGATGAGCACGATCTGGTCGAGGAACCACGGGTCGATCCCGGTGGCCTCGAACAGCTCCTCCACCGTCGCGCCGGCACGCAGCGCCTGCTGAACCGTGACGATGCGTCCGTCTGTCGGCACCTTCGCGATCTCGAGCAGCTCCGACTTCGGCGCCACGTGGGAATCCCAGTGGAAGCTCGACCCCCGCTTCTCGAGGGAGCGCAACGCCTTCTGCAGCGCGGTCGAGTAGTTGCGGCCGATGGCCATCGCCTCACCGACCGACTTCATGGTGGTCGTGAGCGTCGCATCCGCCGAGGGGAACTTCTCGAACGCGAAACGCGGAACCTTCACCACGATGTAGTCGAGCGTCGGCTCGAAGCTCGCCGGCGTGACCTTCGTGATGTCGTTGGGGATCTCGTCGAGTCGGTAACCGATGGCCAGCTTCGCGGCGATCTTGGCGATCGGGAAGCCGGTGGCCTTCGACGCGAGAGCGGACGAGCGCGACACGCGGGGGTTCATCTCGATGACGATGACGCGCCCATTCGTCGGGTCGACGGCGAACTGGATGTTGCACCCGCCGGTGTCGACACCGACGCGACGGATGATGTCGATGCCGATGTCGCGCAGCTTCTGATACTCGCGGTCGGTGAGGGTGAGCGCGGGCGCCACGGTGATCGAGTCGCCCGTGTGCACGCCGACCGGGTCGACGTTCTCGATCGAGCAGACGACGACCGTGTTGTCGGACGTGTCGCGCATGAGCTCGAGCTCGTACTCCTTCCAGCCGAGGATCGACTCCTCCAGGAGTACCTCGGTGGTGGGTGACTGGTGCAGGCCGTCGCCCACCATGCGCACCAGTTCGTCGCGGTCGTGTGCGAAGCCCGAGCCGAGCCCGCCCATCGTGAACGAGGGCCGCACGACCAGCGGGTAGCCGAGATCCTCGGCGGCCTCGACCGCCGCCTCGACCGTGTGCACGACGTACGAACGGGCCACGTCCGCGCCCGACTCGATCACGAGGTCCTTGAAGAGCTGGCGGTCCTCGCCCTTCTTGATCGCCTCGACCTTGGCGCCGATGAGCTCGACGCCGTGCTTGGCCAGGATGCCCGCCTCGTCGAGCGCGATCGCGGCGTTCAGCGCGGTCTGGCCGCCGAGGGTCGGCAGGATCGCATCCGGCTTCTCCGCGATGATGATCGCCTCGAGGATCTCGTTCGTGATCGGCTCGATGTAGGTGGCGTCCGCGAAGTCGGGGTCGGTCATGATCGTCGCCGGGTTCGGGTTCACCAGGATGACGCGCACGCCCTCCTCGCGTAGCACACGGCAGGCCTGGGTGCCGGAGTAGTCGAACTCTGCGGCCTGTCCGATGACGATCGGGCCGGAGCCGATCACGAGGACACTCTGGATGTCGGGGCGCTTGGGCACTAGTTGCTCTCGTTCTGGGGGGCGGCCCGGTGCGTGCGCACGAGGTCGGCGAAACGGTCGAAGAGGTAGTTGGCGTCGTGCGGACCCGCCGCCGCCTCAGGGTGGTACTGCACGGAGAAGGCCGGGATGTCGAGCGCGCGCAGGCCCTCCACGACCTGGTCGTTGAGGCCGACGTGGCTCACCTCGAGGCGTCCGTACCCGTTCGGGCTGTCGATGACACCCTCGAGCGGGGCATCCACGGCGAAGCCGTGATTGTGGGCGGTGATCTCGACACGGCCGGTGGCCTTGTCCAGCACCGGCTGGTTGATGCCCCGGTGTCCGTAGGGAAGCTTGTAGGTTCCGAGACCCAGGGCCCGGCCGAGCAGCTGGTTGCCGAAACAGATGCCGAAGAACGGCAGACCCTCGTCGAGCACACCGCGCAGCAACGCCACATGGTCATCCGATGCACCCGGGTCCCCCGGACCGTTCGAGTAGAAGACGGCGACCGGATCGATCGCGAGGATCTGCGCGAGCGTCACGTTCTGTGGGAGCACGTGCACCTCGAAGCCGCGGTCGGCGAGGTTCTCGATCGTGGCCTGCTTCACACCGAGGTCGAGCACCGCGAGGTTGCCAAGGCGTTCGCCGCGCGCCGGGGTGACCGCGGCGACCTCGACCGAGACCTCCGCCGACAGGTTGAGGCCCGCCATCTGGGCGGCGCCTCGCACCGCCGACAGCTGCTCCTCGGCGGGGAGTTCCGCATCCGCGCCGGAGAAGATCCCGGCGCGCATCGAACCGGCGTCGCGCAGACGCCGGGTGACGGCGCGGGTGTCGATGCCGGAGATGCCGACGACTCCGTCGTGCTCGAGGTCGTCGTCGAGACTGCGCGTCGCACGGAAATTGGAGACGACGCGGGACGGATCGCGCACGACGTAGCCGGAAACCCAGATGCGGCGCGACTCGAGGTCGTCGTCGTTGACACCCGTATTGCCGATGTGGGGGGCCGTCATCACGACGATCTGTCCGGCGTAGCTGGGGTCGGTGAGCGTCTCCTGGTACCCGGTCATCCCGGTGGCGAACACGGCTTCGCCGAGGGTACGGCCACGCGCGCCGTAGGCACGGCCCTCGTAGCGGGTGCCGTCTTCGAGGACGAGGACGGCGGGAGCGGTGTCGGTCATGCGGAACCCTCTTCCTGGGGTGAATCGGAGGTCTCGGCGG
>JAEWJX010000030.1 GCA_023386365.1 Actinomycetes bacterium
CTCGTGATACGCATGGGCGATGCACAAGCGCGCGCTCGTTCGCTGGACCCTCCCGCTGTGTACCTTCGTCGCGATCGGCTGCAACTCGCCGGTGGACGATTCGACCTCCTCGGCGCAGTGCGAGCCGAACCCCGAGCTGTCCGTACAGCCGCGCCGGCTCGCGACGAACGGCGAGAACCTGAACCGCATCTCGTTCAACGGCACGAGGCTGAATCGGATCTCGTTCAACGGTCAGAACCTCAATCGCATCTCGTTCAACCGCATCTCGTTCAACGGTCAGAACCTGAATCGCATCTCGTTCAACGGGCAGAGCCTGAATCGCATCTCGTTCAACGGCACGCGTCTGAACGGCGAGGACAGCGGCGTCCAGTTGAAGGGCAGCGCGCTGAACGAGCTCGTGGCCACGACGAGCGACGGCAAGCTCCTCGGCGGCGACGCGCTCGTCGGGACGAAGATCGAGGGCATCCTGACGAACGGCGAGAGCATCGAGCTCACGATCGCCTCGTTCGAGCGCGCAGCCGACGGCGCTCTCGCGCATTACGGGATCACCTACGGCGGACAGAACATCTGCGAGGAGGGCGACGACACCGGCATGTTCGTCCCCGGCGCATGGGACGAGTCGGGCACGCGGCACGACCGCGCCGGCGATGAAGCCGCCATCAGCTACTCCTGCTCGAAGGGCGTGATCGCGAAGTGCGTGACCTGGGGCTACGTGCCCTGGACGGCTGGCGCCGATCTGCACCAGACCTGCACGCGCATGGCCCGCGCCGACTACTGCGGGAACGGCGTCTCGTACACGAAGAACGACACGCTCATCGACGTCTTCGACACGAGCGGCATCCAGCTCCCGACGGTCGGCGATCCGTCGCTCGCGTTCGAGGCGGGCTGGGGCCCCGGCGGCGCGGTCTGCGCGAGCCGCACGCGCTACGCGGCGACGACGCTCGCCGGCGACGCCAAGCTGCCGTCGTGCTGGTCGTCGCTCCCGAAGTGCGGATCGTTCGACGAGGCCAAGGCCGCCGGCGCGACGATCGGCAACGGGTCGAAGATCCAGTCGCGTCTGCTCTGCGACTGAGCGACCGGCCGCGCTCGGCGCTACGGGTTCGCGTTCGCCTGGACCGAGGCGACGTGCGCGTAGGTGCCTGCCTGTTGCGCGTTCGCGAACAGGTGGACGTCGTACGTGCCCGTCGCGGGGAAGTCACAGCGGGCGTGGACCTGGCCGCCGTGGACGGAGATCGGGCAGTCGGTCGACTTGCCCCCCGGCGGAGCGTTCTTCGTCTCGAAGCGCACGATGAGGAACGCCGAGCGCGGATTGTCGACGACGAGATCGAGCGAGCTCTTCGTGGACACCTGCGACCGATCGGGCGAGACGAGCTCGAGGCCATGCGCCGCGAACGCCGGCGTCACCACGGGCCTGCGGAAGAAGTCGGCGCGTGAGACCGGACGCTCGACGAGCTGCCACTTCGTCTCGTCGGGGAAGTGCGTGAGCACGAACTGCTCGGGAGGCGTGAAGAGATATTCGGTCTTGTACTTCTTCTCGAAGGCGCCGTCCTTCGGGTGCCCGGCGTTCCACGTGACGTCGATGAGGTACCAGCTGCCGTTGATGCGCGCCGCGTTCCACGCGTGATGCTCTCCCTCCATCGGCGAGTCGTGGGAGCGGCCGTCGCCGGTGAGATAGAGGATCTCGTCGCCGCTCGCCTTTCCGAGCTTCGCGAGCAGACGCGCGTAGCCTGCGCACACGCCGACGCGCGTTCGAAAGACCTGATCGGCATCGTAGTCGCGCGCGGGGACGTTCTTCGCGAGGTACGCCGGCACGTCGTACGCGATCCGGTCGGCGACCCAGTCGTGGAGCGCCTTCACGCGCAGCATCGGATCGCTCTCGCGCTCGGCGATGTACTTGCCCACGCTCGCCACGCTGACCTCGACCTCGCGCGGCATGTTCGCGACGACCGGATGGACCTCCGCGGGCCACGGATACCCGCGCGGCTTCGACGGCTCGGGCTCGGGACGATGCTCCGCGGTCTCGTCCTGCGGCCGGTCTTCGACGGGCGTGCTCGGAGAGGACGACGTCGAGGCGATCGGCGCTGGCGTCTGCTGCGTCGATGTCGGCGTGGGCGTGGGCGTCGGATCCACCTTCCGCGCGTCGTCGTCCTCCTTGCCGTTCCGGTAGGGATTGTCGTTCGAGGCGCGGTACAGCCACTCGACCGCGCCGGCGCATCCGAGGAGCGCGGCGCGCGCGCGGTTCGCCGTCGGCCCGTGATGACCGTCGAGCATCCAGTCGCCGCGCGTCGAGAGCGCCACGAACGCGCGTGACGGGAAGAGCGCGAGGAGGACGGTCAGGAAGACGAGGTTGACGGCGAGCGTGCGGAGGACGAGGCGATCGAAGAACGTGAGGAAGCGGCGCTTGCCTTTCCGCTTCCGCGCCCGGACCTCGGCGATGCCTTCCCACGCGAGCGGCAGCCCGGGAAAGAGCAGCAGCCCGGCCACGACCGGCAGCCACGTGGCGCGGTTCGCGAACGCCGCCAGCGACGACGCGAGCCAGACGCCGGCGAGCGGCGCGCCGACCATGACGGCGACGGCGATCGCCTTGAAGGCGAACGCGACCCACGAGAACGATCGACCGGGGCGAGCCAAGGCGCTCCGAAGTTAACAACGTCCCGTGCCCTCCGCCACGTGCGCCGCGCGCCGTGAGAGCCGGCTGGCAACGCGCTGACGCGGGCGCCCAGCGGCACGCCGGCGATCCGCTCCAGGGGCAGCCCCGTCCGCTCGGGCGCGAACCGACGGTTACAACTCTCCATCTTCGAGCCCAAAACCAGGGGTTTTCGGCAGGGTACGCAGCTTGCTGAGGGCCCGCCGTCTTTCTTTGACGGAGGTCTCTCATGTCCAGCTTCATCGTTCAT
>JAEWJX010000070.1 GCA_023386365.1 Actinomycetes bacterium
TGATTTAACACCCTCGATTGTCAACTTAAGCCACGCTTTAAGACAACTCGTCCCAAAAACCCATTTTGCTAAACTTCTCGATGCGCATATTGACGCGTTCTTCGGGAGAGTATTGTTTGAGTTGCTGTATCACCGACACCAGGTGATCGCGCAGGATCGAGGCCGCCTGGTCATAATCCCAATGTGCACCACCAACAGGCTCGGGTATAATGCCATCGATAAGTCGAAAGCCAAGCATTTTGTCGGCCGTAAGTCGAAGTTGTTCTGCGGCCACCTCTTTGTTTTCCCAACTACGCCAGAGTATCGAAGAACAGCTTTCAGGACTGATCACCGTGTACCAGGTATTTTCCATCATATATACACGGTCACCAACACCGATGCCGAGGGCACCACCACTGGCGCCTTCACCAATGATAACACATACTACGGGCACCTTGAGCCTGATCATCTCGTATATATTGCGGGCAATCGCTTCACCCTGGCCCCTTTCTTCGGCTTCAAGTCCGGGAAATGCTCCGGGTGTATCAATCAGGGTAACAACGGGTTTGTTGAACTTCTCAGCAAGCTTCATCAAGCGAAGCGCCTTTCTATATCCTTCAGGATTGGGCATGCCAAAATTCCTCATCTGCCTCATCTTGGTATTGATACCTTTTTGCTGGCCGATCATCATCACCGTTTCACCATTCAGGGTCGCAAAACCACCCACCATTGCTTTATCATCTTTTACGTTGCGGTCACCGAAAAGCTCGACAAAATTCTCTGTCATCTTTTCGATATACTTCATCGTATAGGGCCGGTCGGGGTGGCGGCTGAGCTGTACTCTTTGCCAGCTGCTGAGATTTTCTGTAATAGCTTTACGCTTTTCCAGGATGTTCTGATCCAGGCGCTGGATCACATCACTCATATCGATCTTGGTCTTTTCCTGGCGATGTTTCGCATTCTCGATCTCCTCGATGAGGTCTTTCACAGGCTTCTCAAAATCTAAAAACTGTCTGTTCGCGTTGCTTGGCATAATGGATAAATGTGCGGCTAAATTAAGGATAATATAAAATTACCGCCCTGCCAGGCTAATAAAGATAAAATACCAATTGGAATCAGCTGTTGCAGTCAAATTTCTGGCAGAAAGAAAATACGGGGAACTCCCTTTTACCAGGCGCAAACCATCAATTAGGAACAACATTAAATCATGGAACGGTCGCGAAGTAAAGCCGACTTCGAAAGATAAGTCTGTCCCGGGACATGAATAAAGAGACAGGTACCGTCCTTCAGGGTATTAATGATGCTTTTTGCTTCCCGGGCTGGTACTGCGGGACATCCCTGGCTGCGGCCAAGATAGCCTTGCCGATTGATAAATGATTCACTCACATAAGGCGCACCATGCATCACGATCGCCCGCTTCATGGCTTTATCGTTAATACCTTTTTCCATACCTGCCAGCCGTAGTGAATAACCGTTGCTGCCCTGGTAGGTCTGCCCGGTTACATAAAACCCGGGGCTGCTTTGATACGAGGAAACTTTATTGGAGAAACGCGTCGCCCATTCCCGGCCGGAATTGCGGCCATGAGCGACAAGCGTATTGAACAGCATTTTATAATTCTCCATGTCCAGGACATACAGACGTTTCCTGCTGCTCGACTGGCTGAAGTCGACAATGGCTAGAACGGACTCGTTGCCGAGTTTACCTTCACTTTTTAATTTCTCCCAACCCTTGACCGCGAGATCAAAAGCCTCCCGCTTCAGACCGGCCATATCAAGTTCGAGACTATCGTAAACGGCCGCGGCTTTGAGAGAGCGACCCGGATCAACTTCAGCTTTAATTACAGAGGCCACCGTGTGTCCACTGATCGGGGCGGATTTTTCAAATCCGAAACCCATACAAATCACACCAGCGAAAATAGGAGCTGCTATCAGAAAAAGGTTTTTCAATGGAGTTTTCATAGGCTGCAAAGTTGAAACAAAATCCCTTTCGATGCTTAATCAGAATGGTAATTGCTTCCTAAAATGTAATTCCCTTAACATTTGCAGATAGGTTTATATATATGGCAACTTTTAGAAATACTTACAATCCTGGTTTACAATACAGAGTTAGGATGAGGCTTTTGTAGTTTGTAACCGCAGAAATCTGATATAAGTACAAAAAAAGAGGGGTGGATAGAAATCCTCCCCCGGTTTTTAAAATCCAATATCCTATGAAAATCTACTGGAATGAAGGCAAAACCAATACCAATTTTTATTAAACGGAAATCCCGGAGCCAGTGAGTATTATTTTACACACTTGATTAAAAAGTGAAGTAAATAATGGGGAATACTATTCATGAAACAGCCCATTATGATTCACTCAATTAGAAAAGACAGCCCCCGGTCCGATTTTCTAAGTGTTTTTCCACGTAGTTTTTATGGGCATGTTGTTTGTCTTAATGCGTTTAGCCGGCACATGCTAACTAAAAACCTCTGCCGCAACAGATCTAAAAACACCAGACATGGAAATACGAAGAAATGAAGCGACAATCAACCGTCCTGAAGGGGACCGCGTTTTAAATGCGCCATACCTGTTTATCGATATCCCTTCTTTTATCGAACAGGTAAAACAGGAAAAAGCATGGGAGAAAAACGACCGCAACGGGATTACGGTTTTTAAATCTGACCAGCTAACCATCGTCGTAACTGCATTGCAGGCCGGTGCTGAAATCACGGAGAACACCGTTGACGGTTTGCTGACAGTACAATTAATGAAGGGCGATGCCCGTATAAAAACCCCGGGCGGCGATATTAATATGCAAGCGGGCCAGATGATCAGCTTTCACCCAGGTGTGCCTCATTCAGTAACGGCGATCTCAGATGCCGTGTTCCTGCTTAGCAACTACACGATGGATGAGAGGAAATGATCGACAAAATATTTTAAGCGGGTTTATTATTTAATTCCTTGTCGGGGAAACCTACCATAAACACGGAACCTTTTCCCGGCTCACTCGTAGCGGTGATAAAACCACTATGCTTTTCGGCGATCTTTTTACAAATAGACAGTCCAACTCCCGAGCCTTCAAATTCATGATAACTGTGCAGGCGTTTAAAAACTACAAATATTTCCCTGGCGTAGTTTTCGTCGAAGCCAATACCATTGTCTTCTACTGAAACCACCCAATAATACGAAGCCACGGGATTTTCCACGTGCTGCTTTAATTCTTCAGCCTTCATTTTTAACGCGGAAATCCGGATCTCAGGACGCGTATCCTTTTTCCGGAATTTAATAGCATTGGCCAACAGGTTATAGAACAGTTGTTGCACCAGTCCGGGGATAGCCCAGATAACCGGGAGTGTAGAAATATGAATAACCGCTTTTGTTTTTTCGATCTCAATTTCCATCTCCCCTTTAACCTCTATCAACAGGCGGGTGAGGTCAGTTTTCTTGAAATCAGAGGAGCCCATCGAATGCCTCGAAAAACTCAGCAGGTCGTTGATCAGGGATTGCATTCGCTTCGATGACCCGATGATCTTCTGGAAATACTTCGCAGTCTCTTCATCGTGATTATTCCTCAGCAATATCTTATCGCTGAATACCTGGATCTTTCGTAGTGGCTCCTGCAGGTCATGCGAGGCTACATAGGCAAACTGGTCAAGTTCCTCATTGATTGCTTTCAGGTGTGCATTATACTCTACCAGCTGTGCATTGAGCAGCTTTATCTTTTCTTCCGAGGCTTTTCTTTCTTCGATCTCTTTTTGAAGGGAACGATTGGCGGCCAGCAGTTTCCTTTCGTGTTGCATCAACTGTTGGTTTTTCCGATACAATTCTACAAACACCCCTACTTTTACCCTCAGCAAATCTGGATTGATGGGCTTATATATATAATCCACACCACCGGTACGGTAACCCTTGAAAATGATGTCCTCGTCGTAATTATGCGCTGTAATAAAGATGATGGGGATACTCTTCAGCTTTTCCCGTTCATAGATGATTGCCGCGGTTTCAAAACCGTTAAGGTCGGGCATTTGCACATCCATCAGGATCAGGGAAAAATCGTGCTGCTGTAACAGAATTTTTAACGCCGCCCTGCCGGAATTGGCTTTTACGATAGTGTAATTATCTTTCTCCAAAACGGCTTCGATCGAAAACAGGTTATCTTCCCGGTCATCGATGACCAGTATCTTGATATCCGTTTTCGCTAGTGAACGATGAATCGCAGCGGTATCCATAGGAGCTTATTTATACAACC
The DNA here is from genome assembly GCA_023386365.1 of Actinomycetes bacterium. Lineage (GTDB taxonomy): Bacteria > Actinomycetota > Actinomycetes > Actinomycetales > Microbacteriaceae > Homoserinibacter. The sequence goes on from JAEWJX010000070.1 coordinate 4,212, forward strand.
ATACTCTCATAAGCGATAGCAACTGGTCAACTTTTACGGGTTTGGTTATATAATCAGAAGCGCCTGCTTCAATACATTTTTCCCGGTCACCCTTCATTGCTTTGGCAGTTACCGCAATAATAGGAAGCGAAGTGTTCTTATGTTCACGTCGGATCTTCTGCGTTGTTTCGTATCCGTCCATTTCCGGCATCATGATATCCATAAGCACGATATCGATATCATCGATTTCCTCGAGTATGCTCATCGCCTCGTGACCGCTTTCGGCAGTAACCGTCTGAATCTTATAACGCTCAAATGCCGTTGTCAATGCAAACAAATTACGAACATCGTCATCAACTACCAACACTTTCTTATTAGTGAGCACATCGTTCTTGGACCGGAGGTTTTCTATCAAACGCCTTTTTTCAGGTAACAGGTCTTTGTGATCGATATGAAGCATCATAACGGTTTCTTCAAGCAAAAGGTCGAGTGAACTGACATCTTTGAGTAATATCCGGTTGGCAAACTGTTTCAGCTGTGTTCTTTCCTTAGGTGAAAAATCGCGTGCGGAATAGACCAATATAGGAATCATTTGCTTTTTGCTGTTTGTACTGATCTGTGACACGAGCTCCAATCCGCCGATATCAGGCAGCATATAGTCCACGATCACACAATCATACTCTTTTTCCCTGATCATCTGCAAAGCACTATGGCCGGTATTGGCTACGTCTATACCGATCAGGTCGCCATTCTCGAGGATACGGCTCACATGTGAAGAATCAAACTCGTTGTCCTCGATGATCAGCAATTGTTTTTGCCTGATATCGCTGAAGCTGACAATATCATTGAACAAGACATCCAGCGCATCGGTACTAAGCGGCTTCAAATTAAAACTTCGGGCCCCGCGGTGCATGGCCAGCAGGCGATTCTCTTCACCTGAAATGAGGTGAACCGGAATATGCCTGAAGTTGATATCATTCTTAAACAGGTCGAGGATACGCCATCCACTGGCGTCCGGCAGCTTTACATCCAGCGTAATCGCGATGGGACAGTATTTATTGACCAGTTCAAACACCGACCCGAAACTTGTAGCCACTACCACCCGGAGGTCAAGCTCATGTGCTTTTTCGATCATGATCTTTCCAAAACGCGGATCATCTTCGATCACCAGCACCACTTTGTCACCCGTAACAATATTGTTCCGGTCATCGCCCATTTCATTGATGATCTCATTAAGCGCGTCAAGGTCTTTGGTCTCACTTTTCTTGATCGTCGGAACAGACTGTATGATCTCAGCCTCTTCTATTCCCTCACTCAGTTTATACTCACTTATTTTCAATGAGCTTTGTTTTTCCTTTTTCACCAGCACCGGGTTATAATCTATTGGCAGGTATAGGGTAAATACACTACCCTGCCCTACTTCACTCTGGAGCTCGATGGTTCCGCCCAACAGATCGGCAAGACCGCGGCTGATAGACAGGCCAAGACCGGTACCACCATACTTGCGGCTGGTAGATCCTTCGGCCTGTTGAAAGGCTTCGAATACGATATTCTGTTTTTCTTTTGAAATACCTATGCCAGTATCCTTGATCTCAAATGCCACCACTTTTTTGGCATTGTCGAGACTTGAAGTTTGTCGCCAACCATTTTCAGCTTCATAAATCCGGAACACCACTTCACCTTTCTCTGTAAACTTAAACGCGTTGGACAGGAGATTCTTGAGGATCTGGTTGAGTCGCTGTGCATCCGTTTCCAGGCTGGCAGGCAGTTGATCATCGAGTTCGATCTTAAAGCGGAGGTTTCGATTCTCGGAAATATGTTTGAAAGTTGTCTCCACAAATGTGGTGATCTCGGAAAATGGCAGGTTGATAAAATCAGTGGATATATAACCTGATTCGATCTTGGAAAGATCGAGAATATCATTGATTAACTGGATAAGGTCATCACCGCAACTATGGATCGTTTTGGCATAGCTCACCTGCTTGTCGTTCAGATTGCCATCATGGTTCTCATATAGTTGCTGGGCCAGGATGAGCAGGGAGTTCAGAGGCGTGCGCAATTCATGCGACATGTTTGCAAGGAACTCGGATTTGTATTTGGAAGTAAGTTGGAGCTGTTCGGCTTTTTCTTCCAGCGACAACCGCGCCTCTTCCACTTCCTTGTTCTTGGCTTCCACTTCTTCTTTTTGCTTTACCAGCAGGTGTGCTTTATCCTGCAATTCCTCGTTGGTGCGTCTCAACTCATCCGCGAGCGACTGTGATTGCACCAGCAGGCTTTCCGTCCTGGTATTGGCTTCAATCGTATTTAACACAATCCCGATACTTTCGGTAAGCTGGCTGAGTACATCGAGGTGTATATCGGTGAAAGTCTCAAATGAAGCCAGTTCAATGACCGCTTTAATTTCTTTCTCAAATAATACCGGCAATACGACCAGGTTAACCGGTGAGGATTTACCCAGTCCGGAACCGATCTTGAGATAATTTTTTGGAACATTAGTCAAAAGTATCCGTTGTTTTTCCAAAGCACACTGACCTACCAGTCCTTCACCGAGTGAAAATTCCTTTGAGGCTTTCACTTCATCGCCATAAGCATAGGCTGCAAACAGTTTGAGTTTTGGTTCTTTTGAAACATCATCCTGTTCCAAAATATAGAACATCCCTTTTTGCGCATTGACCACCTGGGCCAGCTCTGAAAGGATACGACGTGTAACAGTGTTGAGATCTTTTTGTCCCTGCAACATCTGGGTAAACTTGGCAAGGTTGGATTTGAGCCAGTCCTGTTCCTGATTTTTCTGCGTGGTTTGTTTCAGGTTGGCGATCATCTGGTTGATCGTATCCTTCAACGCTTCCACCTCACCCTGAGCCTCTACGCGGATACGCTGGGTAAGATCACCTTTTGTTTCCGCGCTGGCCACTTCTGAGATCGCCCGCACCTGCGTGGTCAGGTTTTCTGCCAGCTGGTTTACGTTCTCCGTCAGGTTTTTCCAGATACCTGAAGCACCGGGTACAGAAGCCTGTCCACCGAGTCGTCCTTCCACTCCCACATCACCGGCCACATTGGGCACCTGGTCGGCAAATAGCGCGAGGGTATCGATCATTTCATTGATCGTATCGATAAGTTGGGCTACCTCACCTCTCGAAACGATAGAAAGTTTTTGTTTCAGATTACCTGTTGCCACCGCCGTCACCACTTTAGCAATACCTCTTACCTGGTTGGTAAGGTTGGAAGCCATCATGTTTACCGAATCGGTAAGATCCTTCCAGGTACCCCCTACACCCTGCACTTCAGCCTGTCCGCCAAGCTTACCGTCGGTACCCACCTCACGTGCCACACGGGTTACTTCGTAGGCAAAGGAGTTAAGCTGGTCCACCATCGTATTGATGGTATTCTTCAGTTCAAATATTTCACCCTGTACATCGATCGTCACTTTCTTGGTAAGGTCACCCGATGCCACGGCTTTTGTAACTTCCGCGATATTACGAACCTGGCCAGTCAGGTTACCGGTCATCTGGTTCACCGAATCGGTAAGGTCTTTCCAGGTACCCGCCACACCCGGCACGAATGCCTGGCCACCGAGTTTGCCATCTGTACCCACTTCACGGGCCACGCGGGTTACTTCAGATGCGAAGGCACGCAACTGGTCCACCATCGTATTCAGTGTTTCTTTCAACTGCAGGATCTCGCCGCGTACATCCACCGTAATTTTTCTCGACATATCCCCATTGGCCACCGCGATCGCCACATCAGCAATATTTCTAACCTGTGCGGTAAGATTACCGGCCATTTGGTTTACGGAGTCGGTCAAATCTTTCCAGGTACCTGCTACACCGGGCACATTAGCCTGACCACCCAGCTTACCTTCCGTACCTACTTCACGTGCTACACGGGTTACTTCCGAGGCAAAGCCCCTGAGCTGTTCCACCATCGTGTTGATCGTATTCTTAAGCTCGAGGATCTCGCCTTTTACATCCACTTCGATCTTCCGCGACAGGTCACCGTTCGCCACCGCTGTTGTTACTTCCGCGATATTTCTCACCTGGGAAGTAAGGTTGGATGCCATCTTATTTACCGAGTCAGTGAGATCCTTCCAAAGACCTTCCACGCCGGGTACATCAGCCTGGCCACCCAGTTTACCTTCACTACCTACCTCGCGGGCCACACGAAATACCTCAGAACCGAAGGAGTTAAGCTGATCCACCATCGTGTTGATGGTATTTTTCAACTCAAGGATCTCGCCTTTTACATCCACGGTAATTTTTCTCGACAGGTCTCCTTTCGCAACCGCCGTCGTCACTTCCGCGATATTTCTCACCTGGGCAGTAAGGTTGGATCCCATCTGGTTTACCGAGTCCGTCAAATCCTTCCAGGTACCCCCCACACCCTGTACCTTGGCCTGGCCGCCGAGTTTACCTTCCGTACCCACTTCCAGCGCCACACGCGTTACTTCCGATGCAAAAGAGTTGAGCTGATCCACCATCGTGTTGATGGTATTCTTCAGTTCGAGGATCTCACCCGCCACATTCACCGTGATCTTCTTTGAAAGGTCACCCGTGGCCACCGCGGTAGTTACATCCGCAATATTTCTTACCTGTGCAGTGAGGTTGGAGGCCATCTGGTTCACCGATTCCGTTAAGTCTTTCCAGGTACCGCCAACGTCCTGTACTTTGGCCTGTCCGCCAAGTTTACCTTCGGTACCTACTTCAAGCGCCACGCGGGTTACTTCCGATGCAAAGGAGTTGAGCTGATCCACCATCGTATTGATCGTATCCTTCAACTCGAGGATCTCACCTTTAACATCCACAGTGATTTTTCTTGACAGGTCACCTTTCGCAACCGCTGTGGTCACTTCAGCGATATTTCTTACCTGTGCAGTCAGGTTACCCGCCATCTGGTTCACCGAATCTGTCAGGTCTTTCCATACCCCACCAATTCCTTTTACCGTTGCCTGACCACCGAGTTTACCTTCACTACCAACTTCACGTGCCACACGGGTTACCTCTACAGAGAATGAATTCAACTGGTCCACCATGGTATTGATGGTATTCTTCAACTCCAGGATCTCCCCTTTTACATCCACGGTGATCTTTCTTGACAGGTCGCCACGCGCCACTGCGGTGGTCACTTCCGCAATATTTCTCACCTGTCCTGTCAGGTTGGAGGCCATCTGGTTTACCGAGTCCGTCAGATCCTTCCAGGTTCCTGCAACACCCTGCACTTCCGCCTGGCCACCCAGTTTACCATCGGTACCCACCTCACGTGCCACACGCGTCACTTCCGAAGAGAATGAGTTGAGCTGATCCACCATCGTGTTGATCGTATCCTTCAGTTCAAGGATCTCACCCTGCACATCCACCGTGATCTTCTTACGGAGGTCACCTTTTGCTACAGCCGTCGTTACTTCGGCGATATTTCTTACCTGTGCGGTCAGGTTACCAGCCATCTGGTTTACCGAATCGGTGAGATCTTTCCATACACCCGCTACTCCTTTCACCTTCGCCTGTCCACCCAGCTTACCTTCACTACCCACTTCCCTTGCCACACGGGTTACCTCCATGGAAAACAGGTTGAGCTGTTTAACCATGTCATTTACTTCCGCCGCGATTTTGGCAAACTCACCCTGTAGAACGTGATCTCCGATACGAAGCGGCATTTCCTGTGACAGGTTTCCTTTTGCCACGGAGCTGATCACGTGGGCGATCTCAATGGTGGGGTGAACGAGATCCGAGATCAGGCTATTGATCGCCTCCACGCTTGAAGACCATGATCCTTTGGCGTAGCGGGGCAAACTTACCCGGTGATTCAGGTGACCTTTTCTTCCGATCGTATTTCGGGCCTGGTTAAGTTCTTCTACCAGGTTTTCGTTGAGGGAGATAATTTCATTTAATACATCGCAGATCTTACCGCTGACCCCGATCTTATCGATCGGCATACGCACCGAGAAATTACCGCTTCTTACTTCGGTAAGAACTTTTAATAGTTCGCGGCTATCCAGGTGGTCCGTAAAATCCGTTGTTGATTTTACCAGGCTAATACTTTCCCCGGTATGGGATTTCCCGTTTGTCTTATCATTTTTTTTTGCTGGCGATTTCCTTGGAGCGGGCATTTCGGCAGTACCGGTGGCACGGGTAGTGGAATTAGATTTTTTTTTCATTGGACTTATTAAGAGTAGAGGAATGAGTGGATGACTATGGCTTTAAAAAATTAAAAATTCTATTCAAAAAAAATTATAGGAAAAACCGGTAAAATCAATAATTTCTTACCTTCAATAAACCAAACACTACACACAAAACTGTGCCACTAAACCCTGCAACCCAATCCAATGACCCGGTCTCTCCGACCAAACAAATTCTCTTTGGAGAAGATGATCCGGACGAGGAAGAATTTCTGAAAGAAATTTTTTCCGCAATCGATCCCACCTTATCACTAACATTTTATAACAGCGGGAGAAAACTCCTGGCATCGATTGAAAATATACCTGATGAAAAACTGCCCGGGCTGATCGTGCTGGACTACAATATGCCCGAATTAAACGGCGCTGAAATACTGAAAGAGTTGAAACGCCACCAGCGGTACGAAGCTATACCGAAAATCATCTGGAGCACGTCGGGCTCAGACCATTATAAAAAACTTTGCCTGGACTCCGGGGCGCAGGAGTATGTGATCAAGCCTTCCAGTATAGGACAACTGGAATCTGTGGCCAGGCACCTGCTCAGTTATTGCTCCACCTGAAGTGTCTGAAAGTGTTCATTGAGCAGACTCATCGTAAGCGGTTTTTCCCAAATTGTAACATTAGGCGACTCATAGAAAAAATCACCTTTTTGATGATAAGCGCTCACGAGGTAAATTTTAAGGTGTGGATTTTTTTCCACTATAGATTCCACATGTGACCATCCTTTCCCGTCGGGCAAATTATTATCCAGAAATAAAATATCAGGCCTGTTATCATCAATCCGTTGCAATCCATCAGTGAGGTTGAAGGCAAGATCGACGTCATAGTTCTTCCGCTTAAAATAACTCTCCATTATTTTACAATAGTCAATCTCATCATCAATCATTAAAACTTTTAACTTTAGCATTAGTAGAGTTTTTATAAACAACGCGTATGAGTATTGAGCCGATATTAAATCAAAACCCACTTCCTTACTCACACCTGTTTTTTATTTATGAACCTTCCCGCCGGGAAATTTTATTTGCCAGTTCCCCAATAAAAAACTTTTTTGAGTCGACCATCGACTGGCAAAAATCATTTCCGTTTCAAACACTCAATCCCTCGCAATCTTCAACGCCGGGACAAACACAAGATCTGGGAAAAAAATGGCAAGAATGCCTAAAGCTGTCAGAAAATGAAACAGCGCAGTTTTCGTTCCTGGTATCCGGGACAGGTAAAGACCATGTTCTATATCAATTTGACGCTATCAACATCTCAACATCCATCAATAACGCTGAATCTTCAGTTTTATTTGCCGCAAAAAAATATGTACTGAATACATATCGACCTGGCGACGGGAAAAACCGGGAAAATTATCGGAAAGATTATGCCGAATTTATCGATATCGCAGCGCATGATCTGGATGCACCACTTAGGAAAGTGTCACTATTACTGGAAAGGCTTATACAAAAAAATAGTTCCGAAGACCTGCAGAATTACTACCAGCGTATGCAAAACAATATTCTGGAAATGCGGACACTGATCGACAAACTGTCGGCCTGGTCTTCTTTTGGCACCGCTACCCTGCAATGCATGCCCTGTGATACAGCGGTGTTGTTGTCGAAAGTGCTGAAGGAACTCCAACAAAAGAACCCCGATAAAAATATAAGTTTCGACTCTGCGGATCTGCCTGTAATATGGGGCGATAAGCAACAGTTGCAGGAGTTGTTTAAACAGTTATTAAAAAATGCGGTGGTGTTTTCGCGCAAGGGGGAGAACATACAAATAACCGTTAGCAGTGAGACATTGCCAGCGGTGGAAAAGACGCAATACAACCTGGACCCGCGCCATGAATATGCCCGCATCAACATCGGTGATAATGGGATTGGATTTGACCCGAAATATGGGGATAGAATTTTTAAACCCTTTGTCCGCCTGCATGGCAAATCGGAATATCCAGGAGCAGGCATGGGACTTGCAATAGGTAAAAAGATCGTCGATAATCACGGTGGAATCATATATGGTAAACCGAACCAGGATTACGGCGCCACATTTACGTTAATTTTACCTCAAAGCCGCTAGTTTAATGCTGAATGCCAAAGACATCAGGATTGCAATAATAGACGATGATGAAGAAGATTTTTTTATCATCAGCGACTGTATCCAGGCCATCGAAGGAAGTAATTTCCACATAGACTGGTACAATAATTACCAGGACGGTTTGCAAAAGATCAATGCCCGGGAATATGATATTTACTTTGTTGATTACCGATTAGGCAGTCATACCGGGCTGGAACTTTTGCAGGAAATAAATCGCAACGGGTTTTATGACCCCGTTGTATTGCTTACCGGGAAAGGCAATAAGGATATCGACATTAAAGCCATGAAATATGGCGCTACCGACTACCTGGTTAAATCGGAACTGACAACCGAAAAGCTGGAGCGTTGTATCAGGTACTCGCTCGAGCACGCCGCTGACCTGAAAGAACTGAAATCCCAGGAAA
>JAEWJX010000109.1 GCA_023386365.1 Actinomycetes bacterium
CGGGAGACCTGTTCGGGGGGAGGACAGGCAGGCTCACGAGGAGCTGTCAGTGCGGGTGGTGGGGGGTGGTGGTGCGGGTTCGACTGTGGGTCAGTCTCGGCAAGGGCGGTGGTGCCTGGGTATCTCGGGTGGGATCCAGGGTGGGATCCGATTCCGACACGGTAGCCCTCCGGATATTGAGGGGGCAACAGCTATCCCCCGAGTGACCCCCGTTCTGGGGGTACCCGTTCGGGGGGTGTCGGACGGGGTCAGGTGGTCGTCGCTGTTACGCTCACGCGCCGCGGGATCCACGGAACGATCGGCGACACCCGGGCCTGGTAGCCGGCGTACCCCGGATACTTGCTGCGCGTGATCGATTCGGTGAAGATCGTCGACCCGATGAAGAGCGCCGTCAGCAGTGCGGCGCCGGCGACGGTCCAGATGAGCACCGTGCCTGCGGCGACCGCCGCGAAGAGGTAGATGAGCCACCACTGCGACTGCTCGAAGAAGAAGTTCGGGTGGCGCGAGTAGCTCCAGAGGCCGGTCTGCACGAACGGGATTGCCGGTTCCTGTCCGGCCACCACCTGCGCCTTCTTCGCCGCGTGGAAGTTCCACTGCTGCTGGTCGGCCACCGTCTCGCCGGCCAGCGCCAGCAGGAACAGCACGGTGAGGACCACGTCGAGGGGGCCGAACGGCGTCGGATGCTCGAGGGCGGTCAGCGCGGGCAGCGTGATGAGCACCAGCAACGCCATCTGGTAGATCACGATGAAGAACAGGTTGAAGAGCTGGAACTGCCACGGCGCCATCCGGCCGCGCAGCACCGCCCACCGGTAGTCCTCGACTCCCGAGTAGCCGCCCTTCCGGGCGAAGTTGAAGGTGAGGCGGGCGCCCCACAGGGTCACGAGAACCGCCATCACGTTCACCCGCGGGTCGGCGAAGCCGGCGGATGCCGCGAAGATCCACAGGTAGACGACCGGCACGATCGACCACAGCCGGTCCACCCAGGAGGTGTCCTTCGTGATGAGCGACGCGATCCAGCAGAAGGCGCTCGCGACGGACGCGACGAGGATGACGACGAGCAGCGGGGTCATGCCCGCATCCTACGCACGACTAGACTCCCGAACGGGAGGCGGGATGGCGACGGTGAGCACGCGGATCGTGACGGTCCCCAATGTGCTGAGTGTCATCCGCCTCGTCTTCATCCCGGTCTTCCTCTGGCTCCTCGCCACCGAGCAGTACGCCTGGGCTCTGATCGTGGTCGTGGTGTCGAGCCTCACCGATTTCGTCGATGGCTACATCGCCCGCCGGTTCAACCAGATCAGTCGGGTCGGGCAGCTGCTCGATCCGGCCGTCGACCGGCTCTTCATCTTCTCCACCCTGATCGGGCTGGCGTGGCAGAACTTCCTGCCGTGGTGGCTGGTCATCGTGATCGTGCTGAGGGATGTGGCGTTGCTGGTGCTCGGGGTGGTGCTCGCCAACCACGGGTACGGCCCGTTGCCGGTGCATCATCTGGGCAAGGTCGCCACGTTCGCGCTGCTGTTCGCGCTGCCGACGCTCGTGCTCGGGGCCGCCGTCCCGTCGCTCGCGCCGGTGAGCGATCCGCTCGGCTGGGCGCTCGCACTGTGGGGCGCGTTCCTCTATTGGTGGGCGGGCGCGATCTATTTGCGCGAGACCGTTCGTCTGGTCCGAATCGCACGGGTGGCGCCGAGCGCGGCATCGGATACTCTGGGGAATTGAAGGAGGGCGCCATGGTCGACGACGCCACTGATCGTCCCGGATTCCCGGGAGAACCCGACGAGACCCGCACTCCTGCCGTGCCGGATCCCACGTCAAACGACACCACCGCGCACTTCACCGATGACTTCCGCAGTCAGCTCGCGGCGCTCGAGAACGGTGTCACCTCGGAGGAGCAGGAGGCGATCGCGGCTCTGCCCTCCGGGTCGGCGCTTCTCGTCGTGCGCCGGGGCCCGAATGTCGGTTCCCGGTTCCTGCTCGACGCCGACATCACGGTGGCGGGTCGCCATCCTGACGCCGACATCTTCCTCGACGACGTGACCGTGTCGCGGCGTCATGCCGAGTTCGTCCGAACCGCGAACGCCTTCCAGGTGCGCGACCTCGGTTCGCTGAACGGCACCTACTTCGATGGTGTGCGCATCGACTCGGCGCTGCTGAGCGACGGCGCCGAGGTGCAGGTGGGCAAGTTCCGTCTCACCTTCTACGCATCGCGCGCCGATCGCGGTTCCGCCAGCTGATGGCGGCATCGTCCGCAGCCCGAACCTCGGGCGCCCCTTCGCTGTTGAGCATCGGCCAGGTGCTGGCGCGCCTGAACCCGGAGTTCCCCGACCTCTCCCCGTCTAAGCTGCGCTTCCTCGAGGAGCGTCAGCTGATCACGCCGTCGCGCACCGAGTCGGGCTACCGCAAGTTCTCCCCGTCGGATGTCGAGCGCCTGCGCCTCGTGCTGTCGATGCAGCGCGACTACTACCTGCCGCTCAAGGTGATCCGCGGCTACCTCGACGAACTCGATGCGGGGCGTGAGCCGGTGCTGCCGGGCGGCGTCACGGTGGCTGCTCCGTCGATGCTGCCGAGCGAGCGGCGGCTGTCGCGCGACGAGCTGATCCGCGAGGCGGGCGCCAACGCCATGCTTCTGCAGGATGCCGTGTCGGCGTCGCTGATCGTGCCGGCCGACCACTACGGCGAGGATTCGCTCGCGGTGCTCCGGTCGCTGGTCGAGCTGCAGCGTTCGGGTATCGAGCCGCGCCACCTGCGTGGTTTCCGCGCGGCCGCCGAGCGCGAGCTGGGGTTGATCGAGTCGGCTCTGATCCCGATCGCGCGCCGTAAGGATGCGTCCAGCCGGGCGAAGGCGCAGGAGTTGGCCCGCGAGATCGCGGGGCAACTCGAGGTGGTCCGGTCGAGTCTGATCCGGTCCGCGTTGGGTCGTCTCTGACCTCGCGAGAAAGATTTCCACGCGACACGCCGAGCGCTCGTGCGGATGTGATTGATGGTCCCCCGTGAGGTGGGTACCGTGGAGCACGACAGCGAGTCTGAACTTCAACTTCAACCTGAGGGTCAGCTTCTGAGGGAGTTCGGACATGGGAGGACGGTCGACATGAGCGACGGCGACCAGAGCGGCGCGGCAAGCGCACGCGACGCGGCGCGGTACGACCTCGGGCTGCTCTTCACCGACGGACTGCCGGATCTCGACGACACCACCGGCTACCGCGGCACCGTCGCGGCGCGCGCGGCCGGCATCAGCTACCGCCAGCTCGACTACTGGGCGCGCACCGAGCTGGTCGAGCCCACGATCCGCAGCGCCGCCGGCTCCGGCTCCCAGCGCCTCTACGGCTTCCGCGACATCCTCGTGCTCAAGCTCGTCAAGCGACTCCTCGACACCGGCATCTCGCTCCAGCAGATCCGCACCGCGGTGAACCAGCTGCGCGAGTCGGGGGTCAACGACCTCGCCCAGACGACGCTGATGTCCGACGGTGCCAGCGTGTACCTCTGCACCTCCGACGACGAGGTCATCGACCTCGTGAGCCGCGGCCAGGGTGTCTTCGGCATCGCGGTCGGCAAGGTGCTGCGCGAGGTGGAGTCCAGCCTGGTCGAACTCGATTCGACGAGTGTCGACCCGTCTGACGAGCTCGCCGCCCGCCGCGCCAAGCGCGCGGCCAGCTAGCTCGCCGCAGCCCGCTACGGGCTCGGCTGGATCTCGGTGAGCCGCGACGTGCGCAGCACGCGCTCCAGCAGCAGGTCGAAGTTGTGCGCCATCTCCTGCGCGCCCTCGCCGGGCCACACGTGCAGCGGCTTCGCGGCACCCTGCGCCTGCTGCAGCGAGGTGCGCTCCGGCAGCTGAGGCGACAGCACGAGCGGGCCGAACATGTCGCGCAGCTCCTTGATGCGGAACTGGTGCTCCAGCGACTGCACGCGCGCGCGGTTGACGATGATGCCGAGCGGCTGCAGGCGCGGCGAGATTCCGCGGCGGATCTCCTCGATGGCGCGCAGCGCGCGGTCGGCGGCGGCCACCGAGAAAAGGCCCGGTTCCGTCACGACGACGACGCGGTCGGATGCCGCCCAGGCCGTACGGGTGAGTGCGTTGAGCGACGGGGCGCAGTCGATGAGCACGAGTTCGTACTCCTTTTCGACGTGAGCGAGCGCCTCCTCGAGCTTCCAGATGTCGCGGATCGACGGGTGCGGCCCGTCGAAGTTGATCGCCGACGGCGAGCCGATGAGCACGTCGATCTTGCCGGTGCGGCCGCGCGTCCACCCGGAGGGGGCGATCGCGGCGCGCACGATCTTCTCCTTCGGCGACGCGAGCACGTCGGCGACGTTGAGGTGCCCCGCGACGTTGATGTCCATGCCCGTCGACACGTCGGACTGCGGGTCGAGGTCGACGACGAGGGTCGAGATACCGCGGGCGAATGCTGCGGATGCGAGACCGAGCGTCACCGTCGTCTTTCCTACGCCCCCTTTGAGAGAGCTGACGCTGAGGACATGCACGAGAAGGGAGCCTACCTTCACTAGTCTGAAAGAACCCAAAGCCTCCCCCCTCTCGTCCGGTCCGTCCGGCAGGAAGGACCGCATGTTCTCGAAGATCCTGGTGGCCAACCGAGGCGAGATCGCCATTCGTGCGTTCCGCGCCGCCTACGAGCTGGGCGCGCGCACCGTCGCGGTTTACCCGTGGGAGGACCGCAACTCGATGCACCGCCTCAAGGCGGACGAGGCGTACCTCATTGGTGAGAAGGGTCACCCGGTTCGGGCCTACCTCGATGTCGACGAGATCATCCGCGTTGCGAAGGAGGCGGGCGCCGACGCGATCTATCCGGGTTACGGCTTCCTCTCCGAGAACCCGGAGCTCGCGCAGGCCGCTGCCGACAACGGCATCACCTTCATCGGCCCGGGCAGCCATGTGCTGGAGATGGCGGGCAACAAGGTCACCGCGAAGGAGCACGCGATCGCCGCGGGCGTTCCGGTGCTGAAGTCCACCCCGGCCACCACTGACATCGAGGCGCTGCTCGCCGGCGCCGACGAGATCGGGTTCCCCGTCTTCGCGAAGGCAGTCGCAGGTGGCGGCGGTCGCGGGATGCGTCGGGTCGACAAGCGGGAAGACCTGCGCGAGGCCCTCGAGGCGGCCATGCGCGAAGCCGACAGCGCGTTCGGCGACGCCACGATGTTCGTCGAGCAGGCGGTCGTGCGCCCCCGGCACATCGAGGTGCAGATCCTTGCCGACGGCTCCGGCGACACCATCCACCTGTTCGAGCGCGACTGCTCGGTGCAGCGGCGCCACCAGAAGGTGGTCGAGATCGCGCCCGCACCGAACCTCGACGACAGCATCCGTCAGGCGATGTACCGGGATGCGATCGCATTCGCGAAGTCCATCGGGTACGTCAACGCGGGCACCGTCGAGTTCCTGCTCGACACCGCCGGTGAGCGCGCCGGCCAGCACGTCTTCATCGAGATGAACCCCCGCATCCAGGTCGAGCACACGGTCACCGAAGAGATCACCGATGTCGACCTGGTGCAGTCGCAGATGCGGATCGCCGCGGGGGAGACCCTCGCCGACCTCGACCTGCGTCAGGAGCAGCTGCACCCGCGCGGGTTCGCGATCCAGTGCCGCATCACCACCGAGGACCCGGCGGCCGGGTTCCGCCCCGACACCGGCAAGATCACCACCTACCGTTCGCCCGGTGGCGCCGGCATCCGCCTCGACGGCGGGACCGTCGCGGCGGGCGCCCAGGTGTCGCCGTACTTCGACTCCATGCTGGTGAAGATGATCTGCCGCGGGCGCGACTTCCCGTCGGCGGTGCGCCGTGCGCGTCGTGGTCTCGCCGAGTTCCGGCTGCGCGGCGTCGCGACGAACATCCCGTTCCTGCAGGCCGTGTTCGACGACGCCGACTTCCTCGAGGGCGACGTGTCGACGTCGTTCATCGAGGAGCGTCCGTGGCTGGTCCGCGGCCGTGAGTCGCGTGACCGCGGCACCAAGATCCTCAACTGGCTCGCCGACGTGACCGTCAACCAGCCGAACGGTGACGGCGGCTCCGCCATCGACCCGGCGCTCAAGCTGCCCGCGGTCGACCTCACCCAGCCGGCTCCCGCTGGGTCGCGGCAGCGCCTCCTCGAGCTGGGGCCGGCCGGATTCGCGTCCGCGCTCCGCGCCCAGACCGCCCTCGCCGTCACCGACACGACCTTCCGCGACGCCCACCAGTCGCTGCTCGCCACTCGCGTGCGCACGAAGGACCTCGTCGCCGTCATGCCGCACGTCGCGCGCCTCACCCCCGAGCTGCTGTCGGTGGAGGCGTGGGGTGGCGCCACCTACGACGTCGCGCTGCGCTTCCTCGGCGAAGACCCGTGGGAGCGGCTCGCCGCCATGCGGGAAGCCCTCCCGAACGTCGCCATCCAGATGCTGCTCCGCGGCCGCAACACGGTCGGCTACACCCCGTACCCGACCGAGGTCACCGAAGCGTTCGTGCAGGAGGCCGCCGCCACCGGCGTCGACATCTTCCGCATCTTCGATGCCCTCAACGACGTCGACCAGATGCGTCCCGCGATCGACGCGGTACTCGCTACCGGCACCACTGTGGCCGAGGTGGCGCTCTGCTACACGGGCGACCTGCTCGACCCGGCAGAAGACCTCTACACGCTCGACTACTACTTGCGCCTCGCGGAGCAGATCGTCGACGCCGGCGCCCACATCCTGGCCATCAAGGACATGGCGGGGCTGCTGCGCGCGGGGGCCGCCGAGAAGCTCGTCGGGGCGCTCCGCGACCGGTTCGCGCTGCCGGTGCACGTCCACACCCACGACACCGCAGGCGGCCAGTTGGCGACCCTCCTCGCCGCCAGCCGGGCCGGGGCCGACGCCGTCGACGCCGCCAGCGCGCCGATGGCCGGCACCACCAGCCAGCCGTCGCTGTCGGCGCTCGTCGCCGCGACCGCGCACACCGACCGCGACACCGGCCTCTCCCTCGACGCGGTCAGCGACCTCGAGCCGTACTGGGAGGCGGTGCGCCGCGCCTACAAGCCGTTCGAATCCGGTCTGCCCGGCCCCACCGGTCGCGTGTACCACCACGAGATCCCCGGCGGGCAGCTCTCCAACCTCCGACAGCAGGCCATCGCGCTCGGCCTGGGCGACCAGTTCGAGAAGGTCGAAGACTGGTACGCCGCCGCCAACCGCATCCTCGGACGCCCCACCAAGGTGACGCCGTCGTCGAAGGTCGTCGGCGACTTGGCCCTACAACTCGCGGCGACCAATGCCGACCCGGCCGACTTCGAACAGAACCCCGACAAGTACGACATCCCGGATTCGGTGATCGGCTTCATGGCGGGCGAGCTGGGCGACCTGCCCGGCGGCTGGCCGGAACCGTTCCGCAGCAAGGTGCTGCAGGGGCGACAGGTCAAGATCGGCGTCGAATCCCTCACCGCCGAGCAGACGGCGGCCCTCGCGGGCGACTCCGCCACCCGCCGTGCCGCCCTCAACCACCTGCTGTTCCCGGCACCCACCCGCCAGTTCGAAGACGTGCGGGACCAGTACGGCGACCTCGCCAACCTCGACACCATCGACTACCTGTACGGCCTCCGGGCGGGCGCCGAGCACACCGTGCACATGGGCCCCGGCGTGAGCCTGTTCGTCGGCCTCGAAGCGATCGGCGAAGCCGACGACAAAGGCATGCGCACGGTGATGACCACCCTCAACGGGCAGCTCCGTCCCGTGTTCGTGCGGGACCGCAGCATCTCGGTGCAGACCGCCAGCGCCGAGAAAGCCGACAGCGGCAAGCCCGGACACGTCGCCGCGCCGTTCTCCGGCGTTGTGACACTCAAAGTCGCCGTCGGCGACACCGTCGAGGCGGGCAGCCCCGTCGCCACCATCGAGGCGATGAAGATGGAAGCCGCCATCACATCCCCCGTCAGCGGCACGGTCGCCCGTCTCGCCATCCCCGCCACCCAGCAAGTCGACGCAGGCGACCTGCTGGTCGTGGTCGAGTAAGGTCGCGTACATGGCGCGCAACACGACGGGGGAGGACCCCGGCACCGACGGTGCGCCGCTCGCCGAACCCGACCCCCAGCTCGACGGGGCGGCCCTCGCAACGACCCTGCCCGACAGCCTCACCTTCTCGGTCGAGCTGCCGGCGCAGACCCACGAGACCCCCGAAGACGAGATCCAGGTCGCCCTCGGCGAGGTGGTCGCCACGCCCGGGTCCGTGGCGCCCGTCATCGCCGAACCCGGGTCGGGCACCGTCTCCATCGACGTCATCCCCGACCTGGTGCACGTCGCCGACGAAGAAGCCGTCCCCACCGACGAGGTCCCCATCGTGCCGCTCCCCGGCGACGACGAGCTGTACTCGAGGCGCGGCCGCGGACGCCAGACCGCCGCCCCTGAACCGGCCGCCATGCTCACCGCCGACCGGCTCCTCGAACCGAAGCACCACCAGCACGCGCCCGAAGGCGGCTGGCCGGCGTTCGTCTACGCGAGCACGTTGCACCTCGTCAATCTCGGCGACTCCCCGAAGGTCCGCGAACGCAAAGCCCTCGACGCCCGCATCGCGAAACGCTTCGAAGGCGGCACCCGCTTCGTCCCTGTGCTCACCCGCAAGGGCGGCGTCGGCAAGACCACCGTCACCACCCTCCTCGGCATGGCGCTGTCCGACGTCCGCGAAGACCGCATCATCGCGGTCGACGCCAACCCCGACCGCGGCACCCTCTCCGAACGGGTCGCCAAGCAGACCCGGTCCACCGTGCGCGACATCGTCACCCACGCCGCCGCCATCAAGGACTTCAGCGAGTTCTCCAGCCACGTGTCCCGAGACGAGACCCGCCTCGACGTGCTCGCCTCCGACACCGACCCGCTGCTCTCCGAGGCGTTCGATGAGAACGACTACAACGTCGTCGCCGACCTGGTCTCCCGCTACTACTCCATCGCCCTCACCGACTGCGGCACCGGCATTGTCCACTCGGTCATGCGCGCCACCCTCCAACGCGCCGACTCCATCGTCGTCGTGTCCGGCGGCAGCGTCGACGAAGCCCGACTGGCGTCCGAAACCCTCACCTGGCTCGAGGCGAACAACTACGGCCACCTGGTGCGCAATGCCGTCGTCGCCATCAACACCGCCACCCAAGGCACGAACCTCGTCAAACTCGACGAGATCGACGCCCACTTCTCCTCCCGCGTGCGCGCCGTCGTGCGCATGCCGTACGACCCCGAACTCGCCGCCGGCTCCGTCGTGCGGTGGAGCAACCTCAAACCCTTCACCCGAGCCTCCGCGCGGGAGCTCGCCGCTCTCGTCATGGACGGCCTCCCGACCACCCGGAACGCATGACCGAGCGCCAGATCCGCCTCTTCGGCGACCCCGTCCTCCGATCGAAGACCGACCTCGTCAGCGACCCGGGCGACCCCCGCGTTCGCGCCCTCGCCGAGGACCTCGTCGACAGCGTCCGCCCGCCGGGACGCGCCGGTGTCGCCGCCACCCAGATCGGGGTCGGCTTGCGGGCCTTCAGCGTCAACATCGACGGCGCCATCGACTACGTCATCAACCCGGTGCTCGAAGTCTCCGGCGAACCGGAACTCGTCGACGAAGGCTGCCTCTCCGTCCCCGGCTTCTACTTCCCCCGCCTCCGCTACCCGTGGGCGAGGGTCACCGGCGTCGACGTCGACGGCAACGAGGTCGTCCTCGAGGGCGACGGCCTGATGGCGCAGGCCCTGCAGCACGAGACCGACCACCTCGACGGCAAGCTCTACATCGAAGGCCTCGAACCCGAGACGAAGCGCGAGGCGATGCGAGCAATCCGTCAAGCTGACTGGTTCCAGCGCTAGTCACAGAACAGACGTCCGGCCCCGCCCCCACAAGGGAGACGAGGCCGGATGCGAGGCGTCGGGACTCAGCCGGTGACCGAGATGCCCTGCGTCGCGGGGGAGCCCGCGTAGAGAGCCTCGATCTGCGGCGCGAAGTCCTTCACGATGACCGCGCGCTTGATCGACATCTTTGGGGTCAGGTGCCCGCTGTCCTCGGTGAACTCGGTGTCGAGGATCTGGAACTTGCGGATCGACTCGGCGCGCGACACGCGCGAGTTGGCGGTGTCGATCGCCCGCTGGACCTCGGCGATCACCTTCGGGTGCTTCGCCGCATCCGACATGGGCATGTCGGCCGCTTCACCGTTGTTGTTCAACCAGACGGGGAGCATCTCCGGGTCGAGCGTGATGAGCGCGGAGATGAACGGCTTCTGGTCTCCGACGACGACGACCTGGCCGACGATCGGGTTCGCGCGGATGGGGTCCTCGAGGCCGGCGGGGGCGACGTTCTTGCCGCCCGCGGTCACGATGATCTCCTTCTTGCGGCCGGTGATGGTGAGGTAGCCCTCGTCGTCGAGGGTGCCGATGTCGCCCGTGTGGAACCATTCGCCGGTGAAGACGGCTGCCGTCTCCTCGGGCTTGTTCCAGTAGCCGGCGAACACGTCGATGCCCTTCACCAGCACCTCGCCGTCGTCGGCGATCTTGATGCCGACGCCGGGGAGCGCCGTGCCGACGGTGCCGATCTTGAACTTGGACACCACGTTGACGGTGGCGGGCGCGGTGGTCTCGGTGAGTCCGTAGCCTTCGAGGATCTTCACGTCGAGGCTGCGGAAGAAGTGGCCGAGGCGCAGACCGAGCGGCGCCGATCCGGAGATCGCGTACTTCACGTTGCCGCCCATGGCGGTGCGCAGCTTGCTGTAGACGAGCTTGTCGAACAGCGCGAACTGCAGCTTCAGGCCGAACGGCACATGCCCGGCGTCGAGCGCCTTCGAGTGCGCGATGGCGACGTCGGCCGCCTTGTGGAAGATCTTGTCCTTGCCTCCGGCGGCCGCCTTCTGCTCCGCCGAGTTGTACACCTTCTCGAAGACGCGGGGCACGGCGAGCAGGAAGCTGGGCTTGAAGCTGCCGAGTGCGGGCAGCAACTGCTTGGTGTCGGCCTGGTGTCCGACCTTCACGCCTGCGGTGATCGACAGCACCGAGATGAAGCGGGCGAACACGTGGGCGGTGGTGATGAACAACAGCGTGGAGGAGCCGGGGGCCACCACTTCTGGCATCACCTGGGCCGCGTTGCGCGACAGCTCCACGAAGTTGGAGTGGGTGAGGATGCAGCCCTTCGGGGTTCCGGTGGAGCCGGAGGTGTAGATGAGGGTGGCGAGGTCGGAGCCCTTCGCGGCGCTGCGGCGTGCCTCGACTTCGTCGTCGCTCACGTCGGTTCCCGCGGCGGTGATCTTGGCGAGGTCGTCGTGTCCGAGCTGCCACACCTTGGTGATCTGGGGGAGGTCGGCGCGCACCTCGTCGAAGCGGGCGAAGTGTTCGGCCGTCTCGACGATGAGGGCGGTCGCCCCCGAGTCGGTGAGCGTGTACGCGATCTGCGCCGGCGCGGAGGTCTCGTAGATGGGCACCAACACGGCGCCGGCGAACCAGGTGGCGAAGTCGACGAGCGTCCACTCGTACCGGGTGCGGCAGATGAAGCCGATCTTCTCGCCCGGCTGGATTCCGGATGCGATGAGCCCCTTGGCGAGGGCGACCACCTGGCGGTGGAATTCGGCGGTCGTGACGTCTTCCCAGCCGCCGTCGGCGGTGGGGAGCGCGAACAGCGGCGCGTCGGGGGTGAGGGCGACTCGGTCGACGAGCAGGTCGGTGGCGTTGGCCTCCGGGTCGGCGGGGACGAGTGCGGGTACGTAGATCTCGTTCACGGGCAGCTCCTTCGGTACCGGTGATGGTCGGGTGATAGGTCCACTGTAACCCGGCGCGTACCCCACCGTCGCCCGTGTTCACGGGCGTCTGGCTAGACTCGTCGCTCGTGCATGCCATCGGAATCGACATCGGCGGGACCAAGATCGCGGGCGGCCTGGTCGCCGAGGACGGCACGATCGTCCGTCAGGAGCGTCGCCCGACCCCTGCGGGCGACGGTGAGACCATCATCGCCGCAGTCGTCGAGGTGGTGGAGAGTCTCCGTGCCGGTGAGGATGTGACGGCGGTGGGGGTCGCCGCCCCCGGGTTCATCGACGCCGAGCAGTCGACGGTCTACTACACCCCGAACATCCCGTGGCGCTCGGAGCCCCTGCGCGCCGACCTGTCGGTGCGTCTCCCCGGGCTCGACATCACGATCGACAACGACGCGAACGCCGCCGGGTGGGCCGAGTTCCGCTTCGGTGCGGGGCGCGGGTTCCACGACATGACGCTGCTGACCATCGGCACCGGCGTCGGGGGAGCCATCGTCACCGACGGGCGTCTGCTGCGCGGCGGTTTCGGTGCGGCTGCAGAGATCGGGCACATGCGTGTGGTCCCGGGTGGGCTGCCGTGTGGCTGCGGTCAGCGCGGATGCATCGAACAGTACGGGTCGGGTCGCGCCCTGCTCCGGTTCGCGAACGAGATCGCCGACCAGCGCGGAATCGGTCAGGCTCTCGCCGCGGCCCGCGCCGAGCACGGTGAGCTCGACGGCCACCTCGTGTACGAGTTGATCGTCGCCGACGACCCGGGCGCCCTGTTCGCGCTGCGGGAGCTGGGTGGCTGGCTCGGTCAGGCGGCGGCGTCGATCAGCGCCATCCTCGACCCGCAGGTGTTCGTGTTCGGGGGTGGTGTCGCGGCAGCGGGCGACCTGCTGCTGGACCCGATCCGCGAGGCGTACCTCACCCACCTGCCGGCCCGTGGTTTCCATCCGGAGCCGGTCTTCGCCACGGCGGAGCTGGTGAACGATGCGGGTGTCGTGGGGGCAGCCGACATCGCCCGCGCGCATTCGGTTCATTGACAGTCCTGGCCGCGCCCCCGGGTGCGGCCTCTAGAATCTGAGGTCGGAGGTCGCTTTAGTGTTCTATCTGTTCCTGAAGAACGTCATCGTCGGCCCTTTCCTGCTGACCGTCTTCCGGCCTTTCGTGCGCGGCGCCGACAACGTGCCCCAGAAGGGTGCGGTCATCTTCGCCAGCAACCACCTGTCGTTCATCGACTCGGTGTTCCTGCCGATCGTGGTCGATCGTCAGATCCGGTTCCTGGCGAAGAGCGAGTACTTCACCGGGCGGGGTTTCAAAGGTTGGATCGTGAAGAAGTTCTTCATCGCGATCGGCCAGCTGCCGATCGACCGCTCCGGCGGTAAGGCATCCGAGGCGTCGCTCAACACCGGCCTCGAGCACCTCGCCACCGGCGGGCAGTTGGGCATCTACCCGGAGGGCACGCGCAGCCACGACGGGCGCCTGTACCGCGGGCGCACCGGCATCGCCCGGATGGTGTTGGAGTCGGGCGCGACCGTCATCCCGGTGGCGATGATCGACACCGACAAGGTGATGCCCGTCGGAACGAAGATCCCGAAGGTGCGCCGGATCGGGGTGGTGTTCGGCGAACCCCTCGACTTCTCGCGGTTCACCGGCATGGAGGGCGACCGTTTCGTGCTGCGTTCCATCACCGACGAGATCATGTACGAGCTGTCGCATCTGAGCGGCCAGGAGTACGTCGACGTGTATGCCTCAAGCGTGAAGGGACGCCCTCAGACCGACGCGCCTGTGGCCCCGTCGCGCGTCTCCCGGTGACCGGCGACGGCATCCGCGCTCGGCTAGGCTGAATCGCTGGGGCGCGTTCGCGCCTCCACCCGTCCCGAACCAGAGGAACCCACCCGTGGTAGACCCCACCGAGCCCGTCGTGCAGGCAGATCCCGCAGTGATCGCCGGTCTCGACTATTGGCGGGAACTGCCGATCAAGCAGCAGCCGGAGTGGACCAACGCGGAGGCGGTGCAGGCGGCGTCCGCCGAGATCGCGTCCCTCCCTCCTCTCGTGTTCGCGGGTGAGGTCGACCTGCTCCGCGACCGGCTGGCGCGGGCCGCGCGCGGCGAATCGTTCCTGCTGCAGGGCGGTGACTGCGCCGAGACGTTCGCCGGGGCCACCGCCGAGCAGATCCGCAACCGGGTGAAGACCCTCCTGCAGATGGCCGTTGTGCTCACCTACGGCGCCTCCATGCCGATCGTGAAGATGGGCCGCATGGCGGGGCAGTTCGCGAAGCCGCGGTCCAGCGACTTCGAGACCCGGGGAGACGTCACTTTGCCCGCGTACCGCGGCGACATCGTCAACGGCTACGACTTCACACCGGAGTCCCGCCAGGCCGACCCTCGGCGTCTCGTGCAGGGCTACCACACCGCCGCTTCGACGCTGAACCTGATCCGCGCGTTCACCCAGGGTGGCTTCGCCGACCTGCGTCAGGTGCACTCGTGGAACAAGGGCTTCGCCCAGAACCCCGCCAACCAGCGGTACGAGGGCCTGGCGAAGGAGATCGACCGCGCCATCCGCTTCATGGAGGCCGCCGGCGCGGACTTCGACGAACTGAAGCGGGTCGAGTTCTACACCGGCCACGAGGGTCTGCTCATGGACTACGAGCGCCCCATGACCCGCATCGACTCCCGCAACGGCACCGCGGTGAACACGTCGGCCCACTTCCTGTGGATCGGCGAGCGCACCCGCGAGCTCGACGGCGCGCACGTCGACTACTTCTCGCGCATCCGCAACCCCATCGGGGTGAAGCTCGGCCCGTCGACGACGCCCGAGACGATGGAGCGCCTCATCGACAAGCTCGACCCCGAACGCGAGCCGGGCCGTCTCACCTTCATCACCCGGATGGGTGCGGGCAAGATCCGCGACGCCCTGCCGCCGCTGCTCGAAGCGATCAAGTCGTTCGACGCCACCCCGCTGTGGGTGACCGACCCGATGCATGGCAACGGCATCACGACGCCCAACGGGTACAAGACGCGCCGCTTCGACGACGTCGTCGACGAGGTCCGTGGGTTCTTCGAGGCGCACCGCGCGGCGGGCACCCACCCGGGTGGCGTGCACGTGGAGCTGACCGGCGACGACGTCACCGAGTGCCTCGGTGGTTCGGAGATGATCGACGAGGCGACGCTGGCGACCCGCTACGAGTCGCTGTGCGACCCGCGCCTGAACCACATGCAGTCGCTGGAACTGGCGTTCCTGGTGGCGGAGGAGCTCTCCGCCGCTCGCTGAGCAGTGGGGCGTCCGTCGGGGGCGGCTCAGCCGGAGAACTTGACCTTGATGGTGGAGCCTTTCGGCTGCTCCGTCCCCACGCCCGGCTCGATGCTGGTGACGGTGAAGAAGCTGGGGGCTGCATCGACGAAGCCGTTGTAGTCGAGTTTGAAGCCGGCTTCTTCGAGCTTGGGCTTGGCGACGGCCCACGTCTCGCCGACGACGTTCGGCACCACCACGAGGGGCGGGCCGTCGGAGACGGTGAGGATCACCTTGTCGCCGGGGTGGATCACGCCCTGCTCGACCAGACCGATGACCATGTCCTTCGGGATCGTCTCGTGGCGGGTGCGCTGCGGGTCGGGGTCGACCTCGAGCCCGGCTTCGACGAGCTTCGCCGTCGCGGTCTCGATGGTGTCTCCCGCGATCGCGGGGAGGATGCCGGCCGACACGACCAGCGCGACCGTCTGCCCTTCGAAGAGGGCGTCGCTGCCGCCGGAGATGTCGGTGCCGTCGACCGTCGCGGTGAGCACGACATCTTTCTCCTGCTCGGAGAACTGGAAGACGATCGCGTCGTCGAGTAGCAGGCCCGCATCGTCGATCGCGGTCGTGGCGTCGGTCAGGGTCATGCCTGCGAGAGCGGGGACGGTCGTCGGTGCGGGGCCGATCGACACCAGCAGGGTCACCACCGTGCTGCGGCGGATGCTGGTGCCCACCTCGGGGTCGGAACCCACGACCGCGCCGGTGGGAACGTCGACGCTGTTGACCTCGCGCACCTCCTCGGCCACGTCGATGCCGAGGTCTTCGAGCGTCGCGCGCGCGTCCGCCGGCTGTGTGTTGACGATCGACTGCGGGATGGTGACGTGCGCACCCGGCCCCGCTCCGAACCACCAACCGACTCCGCCGGCGGTGACCGCGAGCAGCAGCACCAGCACGAACGCCAGCCACCCGCGCTTACGCCGGGCGGCCGCCTTGTTCCGCAGCTTGCCCGCGTTGGGGCTCACCGGTCCGGTCTCCTGGGTGGCGAGGGGAGCGCGCCCGCCGAGCACCTGCGTCTCGGCGGTGTTCTGGCGTGCCGACGGCAGCACCATGGTCTTCTGGGTGGCGACGGTTCCGGTCGGCAGCGCCGTGGTCAGCAACGTCTCGGTGTCGCGCACCTGGTCGAGCATGACGCGCGCGTCCCGCGGACGTTCCTCGGGGTCGCGCGCGGTTGCCCACAGCACCAGCTCGTCGAGCTCCGCGGGCACTTGGTCGTTGACGTTGGAGGGCGGCGGGACGGTGTCGTTGGCGTGCTGGTACGCGATCTGCATGGGCTGCTCGCCCTTGTAGGGCTGCTCGCCGGTGAGCATCTCGTACATCATGATGCCGACGGCATAGATGTCGCTGCGGGTGTCGGCGATGCCGCGGGTGACCAGCTCGGGGGAGAGGTACGCAATCGTGCCGAGCAGGGCGGCGCCGGTGGCCGTGTTAGCGGATGCTGCGCGTGCGAGGCCGAAGTCTCCGATCTTGATGCGCCCGTCGTCGGCGAGCAGCACGTTCTCGGGCTTGAGGTCGCGGTGCACGATGCCCGCCTTGTGCGCGGCGGCGAGACCGGAGAGCACCGCCTCGGTGATGTCGATCGTCTGCTCGGGGGTGAGCGCACCGTGCTCCTGCAGCAGGTCGCGCAGCGTGATGCCGGGGAGGTACTCCATCACCAGGTACGCCGAGTCGTCATCCTGACCCTGGTCGAAGACGTTGACGACGTTCGGATGGGCGAGGCGGGCAGCCGAGCGAGCTTCCTGGATGAAGCGCTGCTTGAACTGACTGTCGTCGGCGAGGTGGCCGTGCATGACCTTCACGGCGACTCGACGTTCCAGCCGGAGGTCGGTGGCCAGGTACACCGTCGCCATGCCGCCGCGCGCGATGCGGGAGCGCACCTGATACCGCCCGTCGATGAGGCGGCCGATCAGGGGATCGGTGGTGCTGGTGGTCACCATTCGAGTGTAGGAGGGCAGGCTGTCGGGTTCCTGACGCCACACGGGAGGCGTGGTCACGGGAACGACGGCGAGCGGTTGGGTCAGCCCAGCTGTGCCAGCCATGACGTGGCGCTCGTCTCCCATTTGGCGTATGCGTTCGGGTATGCCGAGATCTGGACCGCCTGCGCCGCCTGGGTGAGGGTCATCGAGCGCCAACCGACGATGTCGAGGAGGCCGCGCGTGTTGCCCTTGTTGGGGTTGTTCGGTCCGCCGTAGAAGAGCCGTGCGGCGTGGGGCGCGTTGAGGATCTGGTCGCGCGTTCCCCAGCCGGTGCTCGGGCGCTGCTGGAACAGGCCGAGGGAGTCCCGGTCGCCGTAGTCGATGTTGCGCATGCTGGATTCCTGCATCGCGGCGGCCAACGCGATCACGATGCCGCGGTCGGAGACGCCCAGTTCGCGACCGATCTGGATGATGATCGAGGCGTTCGCGGCCATCTCGGCGGTGAGCGGGGTGACGGTGGTGCCGTCCTGCACCGCTGCGACTCCGGGTATGGTGAGCGCGCGGCCGGCGAAGATGATGCTCGAGAGTCCGAGTCCGTTCGCGTCGAGGATCGCCTGGATGCTCACGCCGAACTTCTTGGCGATCGACGAGATGGTGTCGCCGGTCTTGATCAGGTAGCTCGACTGGATGACCGGGGCGGGCGTGGAGACGACGGGGGTCGACGGCGGGTCACCGGATTCGTCGACGATCGGGGTGACCGACGAGACCGTCTCGATGGCGAGGCTGGTGCCGGGGATGGCGATGGTCTGGCCGGGGTAGATGATGCTCGACCAGCCGAGGCCGTTCGCGGTGAGCAGTGCCTGCGTCGTCACGCCGAATCGGGCGGCGATGCGGCTGATCGTGTCGCCCTTCTGGATCGTGTACCGACCGCCGGTGGATGCGGTGGGGGTGGGCGCCGGGGCGGGGGCGACGGAGCCGCTGGTGAGCTTGAGCACCTGGCCGGGGAAGATGAGCGACTTCCAGCCGAGCCCGTTGAGCGCGAGCACGCTGGCGGTCGCGAGGCCGTAGCGGCCGGCGATGGAGGAGACGGTGTCGCCCGCCTTCACCGTGTAGGTGCTGGGGGCGGTCGACTGGGCCTTCGTGGCGACGGAGGCTGCAGCGACGGCGGCGCGCACGGTGGTGCCGAGTGTGGTCTTGGGCTTGGCCGGCTTGCGTTCGGATGCGGGGGTCGCTTCGACGGGCGAGACGGCGCCGGTGACGGTGAGGGTGCCGGCGAGGACGATCGGCACGGTGGCCATCATGCTTTTGGCGAGCGCGGAGCGGGCTGCGGCGTCGCGAGCGGGGGAGGCCACCGTGGAACTCGGTGCGAGTCCGGCGAAGACCAGGCGTGCCCGGTCGATCGCTTCTTCGGTCTGCTGCATCGCTGCCTGCCTTTCCCCTCCGGCCCGGAGCGCGTGGTGGTGCGGTCATCGATCAACGTGTCACAGATGTTTAAGCGTGTCAATCAACGTGGCTGATGTTGCCTGAGTTAATCTGTTCGTAACATTTGGATGTTTCGGTCCGCGCCGCGGTGCCATGGCACGCTAGGAGGGTGACCGAACCCGCCACCCAGTGGCTCACCGTCCCCGATCTCGTCGACGCCCTCGGCATCCCGCAGGGGCGGGTGCGTCGTCTCATCGAAGACCGCCACCTCCTCGCCGTCCGCGTCGACGGCGTGCTCAAGGTGCCCGCGAGCTTCATCGCCGAGGGTGAGCCCCTGCACGAGTTGCGCGGCACGCTCGTCCTGCTCGCCGACAGCGGCTACAGCGACGAGGAGGCCATGCGCTGGCTTCTCGACGTGGAAGACAGCCTCGGCGTCGCGCCCATCGATGCGCTCCACGCGGGACGCAAGTCCGAGGTGCGGCGCGTCGCGCAGGCGCTCGCCTTCTGACGCGTCGTCAGGCGTCGCGGCGGGTGACCCGCTCTGCGAGCTCGGTCAGTGCCGTGGTCGCGGAGGCCGACAGCGGAGCGCTGTCGAGCGCCTCGAGCGCGACGCGCACGTTGTGCGCGATGACGCGCTCCACCTGATCGACGGCGCCGCTGTCGCGGACGGTGTTCTGCAGCATCCGCACCTGGGCGTCGTCGAGACCCGGGTCGCCGAGGAGCTCATCGAGTACCCGGACGGCACTCGGCGGCATCTTCTGTCGGGCGAGGCCGACAAGTACGGTGCGCTTGCCCTCCCGTAGGTCGTCGCCGGAGGGTTTGCCTGTCACCGCCGGGTCGCCGAACACGCCGAGCATGTCGTCGCGCAGTTGGAAGGCGACGCCGAGTGGCAGTCCGAATGCCCGGAGGCCGGCGAGCTGTGCGAGCGAACCGCCGGCCAGCGCCCCGCCGATGGCGAGCGGTGCTTCGACGCTGTACTTCGCCGACTTGTAGACGATCACGCGGTGCGCCCGGGGGAGCGCCTCACTGTCGGGGCGCGAGCGCCAGGAGTCCTCTTCGAGCACGTCGAGGTACTGACCGACCGTCACCTCGGTGCGCATCCGGGCGAACTCGGCGCGTGCGGCGGCCGCCGCCTCACGGTCGGCGATCCCGGCGAGACCGTCTTCGAAGAGCTCGTCGCTCCAGCTGAGCAGCAGGTCGCCGAGCAGGATTGCGGCGTTGGTGCCGAAGGCCGCGGCGTCGCCGTCCCAACCTTCCTCCCGGTGGAGACCCTCGAAGGCGCGGTGGGCGGCGGGTCGTCCGCGTCGCAGGTCGGACCGGTCGATGATGTCGTCGTGCACGAGGGCTGCGGCGTGGAAGAGTTCGAGCGCGGCAGCGACCGAGACCACGGCGGGGAGCTCGTCGTCGATCGAGGGGCCCTGGAGTTCCGGCATGGGGTCGTCGGCGTCGGCGATCCCGGCGACCGAGCGCCATCCCCAGTAGAGGAAGAGGGCGCGGAAGCGTTTGCCTCCCGCGAGGAGTTCGCGCGCCTGCGTGACGAGCGGCACCAGGTCGGAGGAGATGTCGGCAAGCGTCGTCGCGTGCCCGTCGAGCGCGTCGTCGATTCGAGCAGCGACTCGGTCGACTAACCGCGTACTCCCAGCCACATCCCTAGCCTAGCCAGGCGCGCACGCCTACAATCGATTCACCGGTTGCACCCCGAACGTGCCGGATGCTTGAAGGAGCTCGATATGCCGCTTTCGGAGCAGGAGCAGCGCCTCCTCGACGAGATGGAGCGCAGCCTCTATCACAACGAGGCCGACGACGTGACGACCGTCGGCGCCCGTCGTGGTCGGGCGAATGCGACCGCGATCATCCTCGCGGGGCTGGGCCTCGCGATCGGGCTGACCCTTCTGGTGGTCGGCGTGGTCATCCGCCAACCGCTCGTGGGCATCGCGGGATTCGCGATCATGTTCACCGGTGTGGTGGTGGTGGTGGCGCCTCCGCTGCGTTTCACGGTGCCGTCGCGTCCTCGCGATCGACGCTGATCTCATCCTCGGGATGAGCTGACACCGCTCGTCTCGTTTCGGCCGGCCTTCGGGCCGGCCTTTTTTGTGCCCGCGGTTGGGGAAAATCCCTCCACCTTCCTCCACCGCCTGTTGCCCTTGATTTCATTGGTATGTTTCGCCGGATTGATCAACTTGGTGCTCGGATTTCCTTGTTTGGTGGTGGAGTGTGGAGTAAAGTGGAGGTCACCTGGATCTGGCCGGAGGAAAGGGGACGCAGATGCTGCTCGGCACGTTCGTCCCCAAGCTCGACGAGAAGGGGCGCATCATCCTTCCGGCGAAGTTCATGGACGACTTCGGAAACGGCGTCGTCATGACCCGCGGCCAGGAGCGCTGCATCTACCTCTTCAGCCAGCGCGAGTTCGAAGCCCTCCACGAGCGCGCCCGGCAGGCGCCCGTGACGGGTAAGAAGGGCCGCGACTTCCTCCGTCTGCTCCTGAGCGGCGCCTCGCAGGAGGTCCCCGACAAGCAGCACCGCGTGACCATCCCGGCGATGCTGCGCGACTACGCGGGCCTCGACCGCGAGTTGACGGTCATCGGAACGGGCAACCGCGCCGAGATCTGGGACACCTCCGCCTGGAACGCCTACTACGAGGCCACCGAGGCGGCCTTCGCCGACACCGACGAGGAGGTGATCGCGGGACTCTTCTGACCCTCGGGTGCGACCCTCAGCCGCGCTCCCTGGCATCACTTCCCCGGTGCCAGGTCGCAGCGGATGGGGATCGGGCCCCGGGGCCGGACCTCGCTCATGATGAACGACGACCTCCACATCCCCGTCCTGCTCGATCGCTGCATCGAACTCCTCGCCCCGGCGCTTACGGCGCCCGGGGCGGTCGTCGTCGATGCGACCCTCGGCCTCGGCGGTCACTCCGAAGCACTGCTCGAGCGGTTCGACCGCATCCAGCTCGTGGGCCTCGACCGCGACCGCCACGCGCTCGCACTGGCGGGGGAGCGCCTCGAGCGTTTCGGCGAGCGGGTTCACCTCGTTCACACGGTGTACGACGAATTGCCCGCGGCGCTCGACGGTCTCGGCATCGCGCGCGTCGCCGGCATCCTCTTCGACCTCGGCGTGTCGTCGATGCAGCTCGACCAGGCGGAGCGCGGGTTCTCGTATTCGCAGGATGCGCCGCTCGACATGCGCATGGATGACACTGCAGAGCTCACGGCCGCGCGCATCCTCGCCGAGTACGACGAGGCGCAACTGCGGCGCATCTTCTGGGAGTACGGCGACGAGAAGCTCGCCCCGCGCTATGCCCGGCGCATCGTCGAGGAGCGTCGCGCGGCGCCCATCGAGACCTCCGCCCAGCTCGTCTCGATCATCGACAGGGCGACCCCGGCGGCCGCGCGTCGCGCCGGCCACCAGTCGAAGCGCGTCTTCCAGGCGCTCCGGATCGAGGTCAACCAGGAGCTCTCCGTGCTCGAGCGCGCGATCCCCGCCGCCGTCGAGTCGCTCGAAATCGGTGGCCGCATCGTCGTCATGTCGTACCAGTCGCTTGAGGACCGCATCGTCAAGCGCGAGTTCCAGACCCGTGCCACCTCGACCGCACCGCGCGGCCTCCCGGTGGAGCTGCCCGAACACCGACCCGAACTGAAGCTGCTCGTCCGCGGCGCGGAACTCGCCGACGACGACGAACGCGCCCGCAACCCCCGGGCGACACCCGTGCGGCTTCGTGCCGCGGAGAAGATCAAGGAGGCGGCATGAGCGCCGTCACGCAGGCTGTGCTGCTGCCCGCCCCCGAACGCGACGAGGCTCCCCGTCGCCACCTCGACATCGCGCCGACCCGCGCGCAGCGCCGTGCACGCCCGCGCATCTACGCCGCTCTCGCGGCGATCGGCGGCATCGGCGCGATCCTCCTCGCGCAGCTCCTCATGAGCATCGTGCTCGCCGACGGCGCGTACCACATCGCCGCGCTCAAGACCGAGCAGCGTGACCTCGTGCGTGAGCAGAATGCGGCGCAGGAGCGGATCGAGGAGCTGAGCTCCACGCAGAGTCTCATCCAGAACGCCGCAGCCCTCGGCATGGTGTCGAGCGGCAACCCGGTCTTCCTCGACGTGCTCACCGGACAGTCCCTCGGGGTGGCGGGCCCGGCGACGGGGCAGGTGGTGGGCTCGGGCGGCAACCTCATCCTCAACACCCTCACCGCCGACGGCTCGACGCTGATCGACCCCGCTGCCCTCGCCGCCTCGCAGGAGGCAGAGAGCGGATCGACGATCGACGTCGCGGTGGGCGCCCCGGTCGCGGACGGTTCGGGTGTCGCTCCGGTGACTCCGACGCCGGGCACGATACCGTCGCCGACGACACGATGAGGCAGGAGATTTCGTGATCAACCCCCGGAAGCTCCGCCGGCGCCTCTCGCTCGCGGTGGTCGCCGTCTTCGTGGTGGTGGGCATCTTCTCGGTACGGCTCGTCGACATCCAGGTGGTGCGCGCCGAGGCTCTCAGCAACGTGGCGGGCGGCAACTACCGCGAGGCGACGAC
Source organism: Actinomycetes bacterium (assembly GCA_023386365.1). Lineage (GTDB taxonomy): Bacteria > Actinomycetota > Actinomycetes > Actinomycetales > Microbacteriaceae > Homoserinibacter. The sequence goes on from JAEWJX010000109.1 coordinate 22,833, forward strand.
CTGGGGCACCCGGGGGAGCATCGTCGACCGCAACGGCACGGTGCTCGCCTCGAGCGTCGACCGCTTCAACATCACCGCCGCGCCCGACCTGGTGGAGCTCGACGGCTTCGACCGGATCGTGGTCGACGGCGACAAGAAGACGCGCGTCGCCGTGTCGTTCCAGCAGGCGGTCTCCGAGATCGCGGAGGTGACGGGAGCGGACCCGGTCGCGCTCACGACGGCGCTCACCGCCGACCCGAACTCGAAGTTCGTTTACCTGGTCAAGTCGGTGAAGCTCGACGTCTTCCAGAAGGTGCTCGACCTCCGCATCCCGTGGGTGTACAGCGAGCCGCAGCCCGCACGCAGCTACCCCAACGGTGCGATCGGCGGCAACCTGATCGGGCTCATGGGTACCGACGGCGCGCTGTCCGGCACCGAGCTGAAGTGGAACAAGTGCCTCGCGTCGAGCAACGGCACGACGAGCTACGCGGTCAGCCAGGACGGCGTGCGGATGCCCGGCTCCGAGGTCGTCGAGACACCGGTGGTCGACGGGGGCACCGTCCACCTGACGATCGATGCCGACCTGCAGTGGTTCGCGCAGCAGGCCCTCGCCGAGCAGGGCACAGCCATCGGCGCGCAGTGGGGCACGGCGATGGTCGTCGAGATCAAGACCGGCAAGATCGTCGCGGCCGCCGACTGGCCCACGGTCGACCCCAACGACCCCAACTCCGCGAAGGCCGACGACTCGGGCGCCCGCAGCTTCACCGCTCCCTACGAACCCGGATCGCTCATCAAGACCGCCACCGTCGCGGGCATGCTCGACGCCGGTGTGTTGAACGCGGGCACGCAGTTCACGGTGCCCTCGTCGTACACGATCGGCAACGACGTCATCCACGACTCCTGGGGCCACGACACCCTCCGCTACACGAGCGCCGGCATCCTCGTGAACTCCTCGAACATCGGCATCGGCCAGATGACCGAGCTTCAGCCGCTGGCCGACCGCATCGACAACCTGCGGGCGTTCGGCTTCGGGTCGCCGACCGGCGCCGACTTCCTCGGTGAGGAGGACGGCCGCGTCCGCGGCCTCGACACCACCGACCCCGTCACCGCCGTCACCCAGCAGTTCGGTCAAGGCATGACCGCGACCAGCGCCCAGGTGATGAGCCTCTACCAGACGATCGGCAACCACGGCGTGCGCATCCCGCTCACGCTCGTGGAAGGCTGTGAGCAGCCCGACGGCACCTACGTCGACGTCCCGCAGCCGGAAGGCACCCGCGTGGTGTCGGAGTACGCGGCCGACACGACCGTCAACATCCTCGAGAACGTCGTCACCAACTACCATCTGGGACCCACCCTGAACGTGCCCGGCTATCGCATCGCGGCGAAGTCCGGAACGGCGGAGGTCGCGAAGAACGGCCGCTACACCTCGGACCGCATCGTCTCGGTGGCCGGACTCTTCCCCGCGGAGGACCCCCAATACGCGATCGATGTGACCTTCGCGTTCCCCACTACGATTAAGTCGTCCCGGGCAGCTGCGCCGACGTTCAACGCGCTCGCGAAGCAGGTCATCAAGACCTTCCGGATCCCGCCGTCGACAGAACCGGCGCCCAGCATCCCCCTCACCTGGTGATCGGGGACGTCCACAGAACCACAGGAGGCCGAGCAGCGTGAGCTCAGGGCACCTCTCGATCTCGGAGGAGGCCGCATGATCCCGTTCCGGCTCGATGAACTGGCTCAGCTGCTCGATGCGGAGCTCGTGCTCCCGGCGGGGGCGGATGCGGCCACCGTCGTCGACGGTGGCGTCGAAACGGATTCCCGTCTCGTGGTTCCGGGGTCGATCTTCTTCGCGCTCCCGGGCGAGGTCACCGACGGCCACCTCTTCGCGCCCGCGGCGGTCGAGGCGGGCGCGGTGTTGGTGATCGCGCGCGAGCGACTCCCGCTCGACGTCGCGCAGCTCGTCGTCGCCGACGGTCTGGAGGCGCTGGGCTCGCTCGCACGCGAGGTCGTCGCGCGCGTGCGCGCCGGGGGAGCGTTGCGCGTCATCGGCGTCACGGGGTCCAACGGCAAGACGACCACCAAGAACCTCCTGCGCGAGATCCTGTCGGCCGAGGGGCCGACGGTCGCGCCGCGCGACTCGTTCAACAACCAGGTCGGTGCGCCGATCTCGATGCTGCGCATCGACCACTCCACGCGGTACCTCGTGGTGGAGATGGGGGCCAGCGGGGCGGGCAAGATCGCGCGCCTGGTCTCGATCGCGCGCCCCGACATCGCCGTCGTGCTCAAGGTAGGTCTCGCGCATGCCGGCGGCTTCGGGGGCATCGACGCCACCGAGGAGGCGAAAGCCGAGATGGTCGTCGACCTCCCGGCCGACGCCGTCGCCATCCTGAACGCCGACGATCACCGGGTGGCGCGCATGGCGGGCCGTACGGCCGCCCGCGTGGTCACGTTCGGACACGCAGGCGATGCCGAGGTGCGTGCCGAGGACGTCGAGGCGACGGTCGCGGGCACGCGGTTCACGATCCTCTCCGACGGCGTCCGCCGTCCGGTTCAGCTGCGCATCCTCGGTGAGCACCACGTCATGAACGCCCTCGCGGCCTTCGCCGTGGCGCGTGAACTCGGGGTCGATGCGGATCGCGTGGTCGCGGCGCTGGAACGTGTGCAGCGGGCGGAGCGGTGGCGGATGGAGCTCTTCGAACGCCCGGACGGCGTCACCATCGTGAACGACGCCTACAACGCGAGCCCCGACTCGGTGGCTGCGGCTTTGAAGACCCTCGTGCAGATCGCCCGCCCCGAGGGGCGACGCACGATCGCGGTCCTCGGTGAGATGGCCGAGCTCGGCGAATACGCGCAGGAGGAGCACGACCGGATCGGCCGGCTCGCGGTGCGCCTCGACATCCGCCAGCTCGTCGTGGTGGGCGCCGCCGCGCGTCACATCCACGCCGCCGCGGGCCTCGAAGGGTCGTGGGACGGGGAGTCGATGCTCGTGGACGACGCGGACGCGGCCTACGATGTGCTGCGTGACGTCCTTCGGCCCGGTGACATCGTGCTCGTGAAGTCATCCAACTCCGCGGGCCTGCGCCACCTGGGCGACCGCCTCGCCGAGATCGAGGTCGCCTCGTGATCGCGCTGCTCATCGCGGGCGCCTTCTCGCTCGTCTTCACCCTCTTCACGACGCCGTTGTGGATCCGGTTGTTCAACCGCCTCGGCTGGGGTCAGTTCATCCGCGACGACGGTCCGCAGTCGCACCACACCAAGCGCGGGACGCCCACCATGGGGGGCATCGTCTTCATCGTGGGCTCGGTGCTCGGGTACCTGGTGGGGCACCTCGTCGCCGAGACGCCGCTCACCGGTGTCGCGATCCTGGTGCTCGGCATGATGGTGGGCCTCGGTCTCGTCGGATTCGTCGACGACTTCCTGAAGACCCGCAAGCAGCGCAGCCTGGGGCTCGGCGGATGGTCGAAGGTGGCCGGTCAGGCGATCGTCGCGACGGTGTTCGCCGTGCTCGCGCTGAACTTCCCCGACGAGAACGGGCTCACCCCGGCGTCCACGTACATCTCGCTTGTGCGCGACATCCCGTGGCTCGACCTCTTCGCGTTCGGTCCGGTGATCGGCGTCATCCTGTTCCTCATCTGGGTGAACGTCATCACCGTCTCCGCGTCGAACGGCGTCAACGTGGCCGACGGCCTCGACGGTCTCGCCACCGGGGCCTCGATCTTCGCGGTGTCGGCGTACATCTTCATCGGCTTCTGGCAGTTCAACCAGTCCTGCTTCAACGGCAACATCGACGAAGACGTGCTCTACAAGTGCTACGTGGTGCGCGACCCGATCGATCTCGCCGTCGTGGCTGCGGCGATCGCCGGCAGCCTCGTGGGCTTCCTCTGGTGGAACACCTCGCCGGCGCAGCTGTTCATGGGCGACACCGGCTCGCTCGCGCTCGGCGGTTCGCTCGCGGCGCTCGCGATCCTCAGCCGCACCGAGCTGCTGCTGGTCCTCATCGGCGGTCTGTTCCTCATCACCACCGGATCGGTCATCGTGCAGCGCGCGTTCTTCAAGTACACGAAGTGGCGCACCGGCACCGGCAGACGGGTGTTCCTCATGAGTCCGCTGCACCACCACTTCGAGCTCAAGGGCTGGGCCGAGATCACCGTGGTCGTGCGCTTCTGGATCATCGGGGCCCTCTTCGTCGCCGCGGGCGTCGGCTTCTTCTACCTCGAATGGGTCAGCCGCTGAACGCCCGGCTCGAGCAGCTGACCAGCTGGAACGCCGACTGGTCGGGGCTGCGCGTCGCCGTGCTCGGACTCGGCATGACCGGGTTCGCCGTCGCCGACACGCTCACCGAGCTCGGCTCGTCGGTGCTCGTCGTCGCGGCCCGCGGCAGTGACGAGCACCGCGGTCTGCTCGAGGTCATCGGCGCTCGCTTCCACGCGCACCCGGATGACGCCGGCGTCCCCGAGGAGCTCCTCGAGTTCGCGCCCGAGCTCGTCGTCGTGTCTCCCGGCTACCACCCCGATCACCCGCTCCTGGAGTGGGCGGCGCAGGCGGGGGTCCCCGTCTGGGGCGACATCGAACTCGCCTGGCGGTTGCGCGACAAGGTGGTGCGACCCGACGGCTCGCCGGCGGACTGGATCCTCGTCACCGGCACCAACGGCAAGACGACGACGACGCAGCTCACGGCGCATCTGCTGGTCGCGGGAGGGCTCCGCGCCGCACCCGCGGGCAACATCGGCATCCCGGTGCTGGATGCCATCCGCGACCCGGGTGGGTTCGACGTGCTGGTCGTGGAGTTGTCGAGCTACCAACTGCACTGGGCGCACCGCAACGCGGGCGGCGAGCTGGCGCCGCTTGCGAGCGTCTGCCTCAACATCGCCGACGATCACCTCGACTGGCACGGCTCCGTCGACGCGTACGTGGCCGCGAAGGGCCGTGTCTACGAGAACACCCGTGTCGCGTGCGTCTACAACATCGCCGACGGCGCGACGCGCACACTCGTCGAGGAGGCGGAGGTGCAGGAGGGGTGCCGTGCCATCGGCTTCGGCCTCGGCATCCCCGGACGCAGCGATCTCGGCCTGGTCGAGGATGTCCTCGTCGATCGCGCGTTCCTCGACGAACGGCACAGCCACGCACTGGAGCTGGCCACCCTCGACGACCTGCGTTCCGCGGGCCTCGGTGCGCCGCACTCGGTTGCGAACGTCCTGGCCGCATCCGCGCTGGCGCGCGCCGCCGGCGTGGAGCCCGCGCAGATCCGCGACGCCATCCGCACGTTCCGGATGGATGCGCACCGCACCGAGGTGGTCGCGGTCTCCGAGGGCGTCGTCTGGATCGACGACTCGAAGGCCACCAACGCCCACGCGGCTGACGCGTCGCTGCGCGCCTCGCAGAGCGTCGTGTGGATCGCGGGCGGGCTGCTGAAGGGCGTCGACCCCGCGCCCCTGGTCGAGCGTCATGCCGCGCGACTCCGTGCCGCTGTCGTCATCGGACTCGACCGTGCCGAGCTCCTTGCCGCGTTCCGGCGACACGCGCCCGACGTGCCGGTGCTCGAGGTGGACGGAACGGAGACTGGTGGCGTGATGTCCGCTGCCGTGCGCGCGGCAGCATCCGTGGCCCGCTCGGGCGACGTGGTGCTCCTCGCTCCGGCCGCGGCGTCGATGGATCAGTTCACGGACTATGCGGATCGCGGACGGCGTTTCGCCGACGCGGTGCGGGAGCACCTGGAAGGGGGAGCGGATGACCACGACGCGACCCCCGGCCCGACCGAACCCGGCGCAGGACCCGGAGCCTGATCGTCCCGCCCGCCGCGGCTCGGCGGCCGTCGTCGTCGTCCGCCGGATCTTCGCGGCGGAGACGCCGGAGTACTTCGTGCTCCTGGGGACCACGCTCTTCCTGGTGATCTTCGGGCTCGTGATGGTGCTCTCATCGTCGTCGATCGAGTCGTGGGTGACGGATGGCGACTTCTTCGCGCGCACCTCGCGGCAGGCGGTGCTGGCCCTCGTCGGCATCCCGCTGATGCTCATCGCCGCGCGCGCGCCCATGGTGTTCTGGAAACGCTGGGCCTGGCACGCGGTGCTCATCGCGATGGCCCTGCAGTTCCTGGTCGTCGCGATCGGTACCGGTCGCGGCAGCTACAACAACAACTGGCTGAACGTCGCCGGTTTCAGCTTCCAGCCGTCGGAGCTGATCAAGCTGGCGTTCGTGATCTGGTTGGCGCTCATCGTGACGCGCAAGGCGCCCGTGATCAACGACTGGAAGCACAACGACTGGAAGCAGGTCGCTCTTCCCATCGTGCCGATCGCCGGCGGTGCGGTCGCGCTCGTCATGTTCGGCAACGACCTCGGCACGACGATCATCCTGGCGGCGATGGTGGTGGGCGCCCTGTTCTTCGGCGGGGTGCGTCTGCGGATCATCGCGGCCGTCGTGATCCTGGGGTCGATCGCGGCCGCCGTCGCCGTGCAGCTCAGCGACTCCCGCAGCGAGCGGTTCACGGCGTGGCTCGACGGGTGCGTCGACCCGTCCCTCGCCGGCAAGTTCTGTTACCAGACCCTGCACGGCTGGCAGGCGCTGGCCAACGGTGGCGTGTTCGGTGTCGGACTCGGCAACTCGGAGTCGAAGTGGAACTGGCTCCCCGAGGCGGAGACGGACTTCATCTTCGCGGTCATCGGCGAGGAGCTGGGTCTCGTCGGGGCCCTGCTGGTGATTATCCTGTTCGCCGTGCTCGCCGTGTGCATGGTGCGCATCGTGCGCCGTCAGGTCGACCCGTTCGCGAAGCTCGCGACGAGTGTCGCGATGGTGTGGATCATCGGCCAGGCGCTCGTCAACATCGCCGTCGTTCTCGGACTCCTCCCCGTGCTGGGCGTTCCGTTGCCGTTCATCTCCGCGGGAGGTTCTTCGCTCGTGACCACGCTCATCGCGGTCGGCGTCGTGTTGTCGTTCGCACGTACCGATCCCCGTTCGTCGGAGCTCGCCCGGTGACCGTCTATCTGATGGCCGGCGGCGGGACCGCGGGCCATGTCAATCCGTTGCTCGCGACGGCGGACCGCCTGCGCGAGCGGGAGCCGGATGCAGAGGTGCTGGTGCTGGGCACCGCCGAGGGCATCGAGGCCCGACTCGTCCCGCTCCGCGGCTACGAACTGGTGACCGTGCCTCGGCTGCCGTTCCCGCGCCGTCCGAACGCGGATGCGCTGCGTTTCCCGGGTCGCTGGAAGGACAGCATCGAGCGCGCTCGCGCCATCATCCGCGACCGCGGGGTGGATGTGGTGGTCGGCTTCGGCGGCTACGCTGCGGCTCCGGCGTACGCCGCAGCACATCGCGAGGGCGTGCCGCTGGTGATCCACGAGGCGAACGCCCGTCCGGGGATCGCGAACCGCTACGGCGCGCGCTTCACACCGTTCGTGGGAACGGTCTTCCCGTCGACCCGGATCCGCGGGGGAACGGTCGTCGGTCTTCCCCTGCGCCGGGAGATCGAGGCGCTCGATCGCTTCGCGTCGCGTCCCGAGGCGCTGCGCACCTTCGGACTCGCCGAGGGCACGCCGACGCTCCTCGTCACGGGCGGGTCGCTCGGCGCCCGACGGTTGAACGAGGGCGTCTCGGGCGCGATCGACGCTGTGCTCGCGGTGGGGTGGCAGGTGCTGCACATCACGGGCGACCGCGCACCGGTGACCGATCCGGGGCTTCCCGGCTACCGGCTGATGACCTACTGCGACCGCATGGACCTCGCCCTTGCAGCCGCCGATCTCGCGATCTCGCGTGCCGGGTCCGCCACGGTCAGTGAGCTGGCTGCACTCGGGATCCCCGCCGTGTTCGTGCCGTACGCGGTTGGCAACGGCGAGCAGGCGTTGAACGCGCGCGACGCGGTGGATGCCGGTGGCGCGCTCATCGTCGCCGACGCGGACTTCGACGCCGCGTGGGTGCGCGGTCCGTTCCTGCGCCTGCTGGAGGACCCGGCGCTGGTGGCCGACATGGCCGCACGCATCGCGACCACGGGGCACCGCGACGGCGCGGATCGTGTCGTCGACATGGTGCTCGAGGCGGCGGGTTCCCGCCCGTCGGCGTCGCCCGCGCGCGAAGGGTAGCGTTGTCCGGATGATCAAGCCCGACCTCGACCAGCCCCTGCCCGACGATCTCGGCGCGGTTCACTTCGTGGGCATCGGCGGGTCGGGCATGAGCGGCATCGCGCGGCTCCTCCTCGAGGCCGGTCACCGTGTCACGGGCTCCGACCTGCGCGAGACGGATGCCGTTCATGAGCTCCGCGAGGCGGGGGCGACGATCCACATCGGTCATGACGCGGCCCATGTCGGCGACGCGGACACGCTCGTGGTCACGGGCGCGCTGTGGCAGGACAACCCCGAGTATCAGCGGGCCCTGGCCGAGGGCATCCCGGTGCTGCACCGGTCGCTCGCGCTCAACTGGCTCATCCGCGGGCACCGTCTCATCTCGGTGGCGGGCGCCCATGGCAAGACCACGTCGACGGGGATGATCGTCACCGCTCTGCGGGAGTTGGGAACGGACCCCGGTTTCGTCAACGGCGGGGTGATCGCGGGCTACGGCCGCAGCTCGGCGTATGGCGCTGACGACCTGTTCGTCGTCGAGGCCGACGAGTCGGACGGCTCCTTCCTCCTCTACGACACCGCCGTCGCGCTGATCACGAATGTCGACGCCGACCACCTCGACCACTACGGCGACCAGGGCTCCTTCGAGGACGCGTTCGTCGCGTTCGCGCAGTCGGCGTCCGAGTTTGTGGTCGCCTCCAGCGATGACCCCGGAACCCTGGCGGTCACCTCACGCCTCGAGGGCAAGCCGGTGGTCTCGTTCGGGTACGCCGAGTCCGCCGACGTGCGGGTGCGCGATGTGGTCGCCGACGGACCGGTCTCGTTCGTCATCGACTACGCCGGTGCGTCGCTCCCGGTGCGCCTCGCGGTTCCCGGAGCGCACAATGCCGTGAATGCGGCCGGTGCGTTCGCGGTGCTCGCGACTCTCGGTTTCGAGCCGGAGCGGATCGTGCGCGCGCTGGAGGCGTTCGCCGGCACCGGTCGGCGCTTCGAGCTGCACGGCGAGGTGCGCGGCGTGCGGGTGTTCGACGACTACGCCCACCACCCCACCGAGGTCGAGGCTGCCCTCGCCACCGCACGGTCGGTCATCGGTGAGGGTCGGGTGATCGCCATCCACCAGCCGCACCTCTACAGTCGCACCCAGATGATGGCGGGCGATTTCGCCGAGGTGTACGAGCGGTTGGCCGACCACACGGTGGTCCTCGACGTCTACGGCGCCCGGGAGGATCCGGTTCCGGGGGTGACCGGTGCGCTCGTCGCTGAGCGGTTCGCCGACGCCTCGCATGTCGACTACCTCCCCGACTGGCAGTCGGCAGCCGATCGTGTCGCCGAGATCGCCCGCGACGGCGATCTGGTGATGACGTTGAGCTGTGGCGACGTCTACCGCATCATCCCGCAGGTGCTCGAGGCGCTCGGGGCGGAGCGGTCATGACCCGGCGGTGCGGGTGAAGCGGCCGGAGGGCTTCGACGCCCCCGCCCCCGCGGCCCCGAAGGAGGTACCGCGCGCGTCGGCGCGCGCGTCGTCGTCCGAGCGTCCGGCTCCGCGCGAGAAGCAGAAGCCCGTTCGCGAGCCGCGCGTGCGTCCGGAGAAGAAGCGGGCCGAGCCGAAGCCGAAGCTCCCGCATCCGTCGGCCGATCGGGTCGCGGCAGCCGATCTGCGCGCCGCCGAGCGCGCGCGCAAGCGGCAGGAGCGTCGCGAGCTCAAACGGTTCACGCGACGCGTGCGTCAGCGCCGGATCGCATGGTTGGCCGGCGTGGGTGTCGTCGCCATGCTGGTGCTGCTGAGTCTGGGGGCGGTGTATTCGCCGCTGCTGGCGTTGCGCGACATCCGGGTCGACGGCACGTCGCGGCTCGACCCGGCGCAGATCGTGGACGCGGTCGATGGCCAGCTCGATGTACCGCTCGCCCTGCTCGACGACGGCCGCATCCGCGACGAGCTGGGAGAGTTCACGCTCATCCGCAGCTACACCACCGAGTTGCTCCCTCCGGGCACGCTCATCATTCATATCGTGGAGCGCACGCCCATCGGTACGATCGCGCGCGGTGCGGAGTTCGACCTGGTCGACCCGGCCGGGGTGGTGATCACCTCGACCCCGGAACGCACGCCCGGGATGCCGCTGATCACGGTCGCGGGGGACGACGTCGAATCGGCGGCGTTCCGTTCGGCGGCCGAAGTGCTGCTCGCTCTGCCGCCGGAGTTCCTCGCGCAGGTCGATGCGGTGACGGCGTCGACGCGGGATGACGTGACCCTGGTGTTGACGGGGTCGAATCAGCGTGTCGAGTGGGGGAGCGCGGAGGGTTCCGACCACAAGGCGCGGGTGCTCGCTGCGCTCGTCGCGATCCATGCGGGGAGTGGTCCGGGGCTCTACGACGTGTCGGCGCCGGGTACCGCGGTCTTCCGCGCCGACTGAGTCGCGCTCCGTTTCGCGACACGCGGGGTGTCGGATGCGCTCGGAGATGCCGCGCGCTTACCGTGAGGGGCACATAAGAGTAGTGAGAAAGACTCTGAACTTCAAGTAGAGGTTGAGGGTTTGCTCCAGGAGGCCGGACGTGACATCAAACCAGAACTACCTCGCCGTCATCAAGGTCGTCGGAATCGGCGGCGGTGGCGTCAACGCGGTGAACCGGATGATCGAACTCGGCCTTCGCGGCGTCGAGTTCATCGCCATCAACACCGACGCCCAGGCGCTGCTGATGAGCGACGCCGACGTGAAGCTCGACGTGGGCCGTGAGCTCACCCGCGGCCTGGGCGCGGGCGCCGACCCCGAGGTGGGGCGACGTGCGGCAGAGGACCACGCCGAGGAGATCGAGGAAGCCCTCGCAGGCGCCGACATGGTGTTCGTCACCGCCGGTGAGGGTGGTGGGACCGGTACGGGCGGCGCCCCTGTGGTCGCCCGCATCGCCAAGTCGATCGGCGCGCTCACGATCGGTGTCGTGACGAAGCCGTTCGGTTTCGAGGGCAAGCGCCGCCAGGCTCAGGCTGAGGTCGGCGTCGCCACCCTGAAGAACGAGGTCGACACCCTCATCGTCGTCCCGAACGACCGACTGCTCGAGATCAGCGACCGCGGGATCAGCATGCTGGAGGCGTTCTCGACAGCCGACCAGGTTCTCCTCGCCGGCGTCCAGGGCATCACCGACCTCATCACGACCCCCGGTCTCATCAACCTCGACTTCGCCGACGTCAAGTCCGTGATGCAGGGCGCGGGTTCCGCGCTCATGGGCATCGGCGCGAGCCGCGGAGCCGATCGCGCGATCAAGGCCGCCGAACTCGCGGTCGCCTCCCCGCTGCTTGAAGCCTCGATCGATGGAGCCCACGGTGTGTTGCTGTCGATCCAGGGCGGATCGAACCTCGGCATCTTCGAGATCAACGACGCCGCGCGTCTGGTCCAGGAGGCCGTGCACCCGGAGGCGAACATCATCTTCGGTGCCGTCATCGATGACACCCTCGGCGACGAGGTGCGCGTCACGGTCATCGCGGCCGGCTTCGACGGTGGCGAGCCGTCCGTGCGTCCCGCGCAGACCGACAAGCGCAGCAACTACGTCGAGGCCACGGTTCCCGCCTCGGTCGCCGCGGCGTCGCCCACGGCGGCCCCCGAGGTCCCGCAGTCGGACGGGTGGGCGGCGGAGCCCGAGGTGCCCGTCGTGGCATCCCTCGACGACTTCGAGGACGACGCCGACCTGGACATCCCCGACTTCCTGAAGTAGTGGAGACCGAGCCGCCTCTCGCCGAACGGCTCGCCGCCGTCGACGAGGGGATCGCGGATGCCGCTCGCACCGCCGGGCGGCATCCGGATGAGCTGACGCGCATCGTCGTGACGAAGTTCCACCCGTCGTCGCTCGTACGCCAGCTCGCCTCGCTGGGGGTTCGCGACGTGGGGGAGAACCGCCATCAGGAGGCGCAGGGGAAAGCGGCCGAGACCGCCGATCTGGGTCTGCGGTGGCACTTCGTCGGACAACTGCAGAGCAACAAGGCGCGGGCGGTCCGCCGGTACGCGGGCGCCATCCATTCCCTCGATCGGCTCTCGCTCATCGACGCGCTCTCCTCGCCGGATGACCCGGTCGACGGCTTCCTCGAGATCGATCTCTCCGGACAACCGGGCAGGGGAGGCGCCGACCCGGCAGAGGCCGAGGGGCTCGCCGAACGCGTACTCGCGACGCCGGGGCTCCGACTCGTCGGCGTGATGGCCGTCGCCCCCCTCGGGGAGGAGCCGCGTGCCGCGTTTGCCCGGCTCCGCCAGGTCTCCGAGCGTGTTCGCACGATCGCCCCGGATGCCGACCGCATCTCCGCAGGAATGTCCGGCGATTTCGCGGAGGCGATCCTCGAGGGTGCGACACACCTGCGCATCGGCACCGCAATCACGGGAAAGCGACCGATCCGCGGTTAATCTCGGGGTGAGCGAACGATTCCCGGAGGATGACATGGCGAACCCGCTGCGCAAGACGATGGTGTATCTCGGCCTGGCCGACGAGGACTACGACGAGGCCGCAGAGCTCGCGGCCGCCCCGGCACCTGCCGCAGCGGCAGGCGCACCCGCTCCCGCAGCCGCCCGCCCGGCCCCGGTGACGCCTCTGCGCCGCGCCGCCGCCCCGCGCCCGGCACCCACTGGCATGAACGAGATCCTGACCGTGCACCCGCGTCACTACAAGGACGCCCAGTCGATCGCCGAGAGCTTCCGTGAGGGCGTTCCGGTGATCATCAACCTCTCGCAGATGAGCGAGCCGGAGGCGCGTCGTCTCATCGATTTCGCCAGCGGTCTCTCGATGGGCCTTTACGGCAAGATCGAGCGCGTCACCAGCAAGGTCTTCCTGCTTTCGCCCGAGCACGTCGCCATCAGCGGCGACCAGGCCGAGGCGGAGTCCGAGGTCGACGCGGGCTTCTTCGCGCAGTAACAGGGCTTCTGAAACCACATCCGCCACTCCCTCCACACTGGCAACCGAACGGGGGGCAGAAGCGGAGGTCTCGTGCGGCTGTACTCTGGAAGTCACGCCACCCTCGACTCGAGGGTGAACCTTGCTACGGTTGTGGGGTTCGCGTGTACGGGATGATGAAAGCAAGCGAGGTGCGGTCATGGCTTTGACCCCGGAAGATGTCGTCAACAAGCGGTTCAACCCCACGAAGTTCCGTGAGGGATACGACCAGGACGAGGTGGACGACTTCCTCGACGAGGTTGTGGTCGAACTGCGTCGTCTGAACCAGGAGAACGAGGAGCTTCGCCAGCGTCTCGTCGCCTCGGACGCCCGCATCAGCGAGCTCCAGCGCTCCGCGAGCCAGGCGCCCGTCGCGGCACCTGCGCCGGCCCCCGTCGCAGCACCTGCTCCGGTCGCCGCTGCGCCCGCTCCGGTGCCCGCTCCCGCCCCCGCGCCCGACTTCGGCGGCGCCGACGCGGGCTCGATGGACCAGAGCAACACGAACAACCTGCTCCAGCTCGCACGCCGCCTCCACGAGGAGCACGTGCGCGAGGGCATGGAGAAGCGCGACCAGCTGATCGCCGAGGGCCACGCCACGGCCGCTCGCCTGGTGTCCGAGGCCGAGACGCAGCAGCGCACCCAGATTGAGGCGCTCGAACAGGAGAAGGCCGGTCTCGAGCACCGCGTCGAGGAGCTGCGCATCTTCGAGTCGGAGTACCGCGACAAGCTCAAGGGCTACATCGAGGGCCAGCTGCGCGAGCTGGAGAGCGCCGCACCGATCGCAGCTGTCGAGGCTCCGGCCCCGACCTTCGCCGCGGCGCCCGCGGGCCTCGGTTCGGCCGCTCCCGTCTACGGCGAGGCTCCCACGCCCGACTTCGGCGCCCCCGTCGAAGCCGCGCCGCCGGCTCCCGAGTACGGTTCCGCCGCCCCCGAGTACGGCTCGCCCTACGGCGACGCTCCGCAGCCGGCTTCGTCGTCGACGCCTCCCGCGTACGCCGGTTTCCCGGCACCGCAGGTAACGGGTGACTACCCGGCACCGCCGACCGACGAGACCCAGCCGGAGTACCCGGCGTACTCGCAGCGCAACAACGATTTCCCCGGCCTTGGCGGCAACTGACCCTCAGGGCACGCCGGCCGACACGGGGCGCGCACGTGTAAGCGGGCGCGCTCTCGTGTTGCTCGCCGTCGTCGCTCTGGTGGTGTTCGCGCTCGATCAGTTCGCGAAGTACCTGGTCGTGTCGAACATGGAGGTCGGTCAGGTCATCGACGTGCTCGGCGAGCTCTTCCAGCTCTACTTCGTCAAGAACTCGGGTGCCGCGTTCTCGCTCGCGAGCGGCTTCACCTGGATCCTGTCGATCGTCGCCGTGGGCGTCATCGTCGTGATCATCCTGTTCGCCCGTCGGATCAAGTCGATCGCGTGGGCGATCATGTTCGGGTTGCTGCTGGGTGGAGCGCTCGGCAACGTCACGGACCGCCTCTTCCGCGAGCCGGGTTTCGGCACCGGTCATGTCATCGACTTCTTGAAGATCTGGGGCTTCCCGGCGATCTTCAACATCGCCGACATCGCGATCGTGACCGGGATGGGCCTGTTCCTCCTCCTCACCCTGCGCGGCGTGGGCCTCGACGGCACGCGCCATGTCGAGAGCCCCAAGGCCGACGCGCCAGACAGCGCATCGGCATCCGACGAATCCGGTGAGCGGCCGGCGGCATCCTGATGGAGAGTCGCGGCATGCCGGTTCCCGACGGGCTCGTCGGGGATCGGGCGGATGCGGCCGTCGCACGGTTGCTCGGCTTCTCCCGGACGTTCGCGGCCGAGGTCGTGGAGGCCGGGGGTGTGACCCTCGACGGAGTCGTGCTCGGCAAGTCCGACCGGGTGCGTCCCGGCTGGCTCGAGGTCGAGTGGGCACCGAAGCTGGAGCCCACGATCGTGCCGCAGCTGGTGCCGGGCTTCACCGTCGTGCACGATGACGACGACATCATCGTCATCGACAAGCCGGTGGGGGTCGCGGCCCACCCGGCGTCGGGCTGGGACGGCCCGACGGTGCTCGGAGCACTCGCGGGGGCCGGTTACCGGATCGCGACCTCGGGTGCCGCGGAGCGCGCCGGGATCGTTCACCGGCTCGATGTCGGCACCAGCGGTCTCATGGTGGTCGCGAAGAGCGAGCGTGCCTACAGCGAGCTCAAGCGCGCGTTCCACGACCGGGAGGTCGACAAGATCTATCACGCGGTCGTGCAGGGGCACCCCGATCCGTTCTCCGGAACCATCGACGCACCCGTCGGTCGGCACCCCGGGTCCAGCTGGAAGTTCGCGGTCACGGCCGACGGCAAGCACGCGGTGACCCACTACGACACGCTGGAGGCGATGCGCTCGGCCACCCTGCTCGAGATCCATCTCGAGACGGGCCGCACCCATCAGATCCGGGTGCACATGGCCGCGCAGCGCCACCCGTGCGTGGGCGACATCCTCTACGGCGCCGACCCGACACTGGGTGCGCGTCTCGGCCTCACACGGCAGTGGCTGCACGCCGTGAAGCTCGGTTTCCGGCACCCGGCGACGGGGGAGTACGTGCAGTTCGAGACACGGTACCCCGACGACCTCCAGCACGCGCTCGACGTCCTCCGTGCCGATTAGTCTGGAGTACCGACCCCGACCGGAGACCGAGTGACGAGTAGCGATTCCTTCGTGCATCTGCACGTGCACAGCGAATACAGCATGCTCGACGGCGCCGCTCGGGTCGGCGATCTCATGAAGGCGGTCTCCGAGCAGGGGATGCCGGCGATCGCGGTCACCGACCACGGCAACAACTTCGGCGCCTTCGACTTTTGGTCGCAGGCGAGGAACGCCGGCGTGAAGCCGATCATCGGCACCGAGGCCTACCTCACCCCGGGTACGCACCGCACCGACAAGACCCGTGTGCGGTGGGGTAACGGCGGAGAAGACGACGTCTCGGGTTCGGGCGCCTACACCCACATGACTATGTGGGCCGAGAACACGGCAGGCATGCACAACCTGTTCCGGCTCTCGAGTCTGGCCTCCATCGAGGGCTACTACTTCAAGCCCCGCATGGACCGGGAACTGCTGCAGACGTACGCGAAGGGCATCATCGCCACCACGGGCTGCCCGTCGGGCGAGGTGCAGACCCGTCTCCGCCTCGGCCAGTACGACGCCGCCCGTCAGGCGGCAGCCGAGTTCCGCGACATCTTCGGCAAGGACAACTTCTTCGTCGAGCTGATGGATCACGGGCTCGGCATCGAACGTCGGGTGATGACCGACCTGGTGCGCCTGTCGAAGGATCTCGACATCCCGCTCGTCGCCACGAACGACTTGCACTACACGCACGCCCACGACTCGTCGGCCCACGAGATCCTGCTGTGCGTGCAATCCGGGTCGACCCTCGCCGATCCGAACCGGTTCAAGTTCGACGCGCAGGAGTTCTACCTCAAGACCCCCGCCCAGATGCGCGACCTCTTCCGCGATCACCCGGATGCGTGCGACAACACGCTGCTCATCGCCGAGCGCTGCGAGGTGGAGTTCAACACGGGCGCCAACTACATGCCGCGCTACCCGGTCCCGGCGGGCGAGACCGAAGAGACCTGGTTCATCAAGGAGGTCGAGAAGGGGCTCCACGAGCGCTACCCGAGCGGCATCCCGGATGACGTGCGCAAGCAGGCGGAGTACGAGACCGGCGTCATCACGCAGATGGGCTTCCCGGGGTACTTCCTGGTCGTCGCCGACTTCATCAACTGGTCGAAGGATCACGGCATCCGTGTCGGCCCGGGCCGAGGCTCGGGTGCGGGTTCGATGGCCGCGTACGCGATGAAGATCACCGACCTGGATCCGCTGCAGCACGGGCTGATCTTCGAGCGCTTCCTCAACCCCGACCGCGTCTCCATGCCCGACTTCGACGTGGACTTCGACGAACGTCGCCGCGGCGAGGTCATCCGCTACGTCACCGACAAGTACGGCGAGGAGCGCGTCGCCCAGATCGTAACCTACGGGACGATCAAGGCGAAGCAGGCGCTCAAGGACTCGGGCCGCGTGCTCGGGTTCCCCTTCTCGATGGGTGAGAAGCTCACCAAGGCGATGCCGCCCGCCGTCATGGGCAAGGACATCCCGCTCGGCGGCATCATCGACCCGGCGCACGAGCGCTACAAGGAGGCGGGCGACTTCCGCACGCTGCTCGACACCGACACGGATGCGCGCACCGTCTTCGAGACCGCCCGCGGCCTCGAGGGACTGAAGCGTCAGTGGGGCGTCCACGCGGCGGGCGTCATCATGTCGAGCGAGCCCCTCATCGACATCATCCCGATCATGAAGCGGGAGCAGGACGGCCAGATCGTCACCCAGTTCGACTATCCGGCCGCGGAGTCCCTCGGCCTGATCAAGATGGACTTCCTGGGGCTGCGCAACCTCACGATCATCGACGACGCGCTCGACAATATCGAAGCCAACCGCGGTTTCCGCCCCGTGCTCGAAGACCTGGCGCTCGACGACCCGGCGGCCTACGAACTGCTCGGCCGTGGCGACACGCTCGGCGTTTTCCAGCTCGACGGCGGACCGATGCGGTCACTGCTGCGTCTCATGAAGCCCGACAACTTCGAAGACATCTCGGCCGTCATCGCGCTCTACCGCCCGGGCCCCATGGGCGCCAACTCCCACACCAACTACGCCCTGCGCAAGAACGACCAGCAGGACATCGTCCCCATCCACCCCGAGCTCGCGGAGTCGCTCGCCGACATCCTCGACACCAGCTACGGCCTCATCATCTACCAGGAGCAGGTGATGGCGATCGCGCAGCGGGTCGCCGGCTTCACGCTGGGTCAGGCCGACATCCTGCGGCGCGCGATGGGCAAGAAGAAGAAGTCCGAACTCGACAAGCAGTACGAGGGCTTCTCCGAGGGTATGAAGGCCAACGGGTACTCCGAGACGGCCGTGAAGACGCTATGGGACATCCTGCTCCCGTTCTCCGACTACGCCTTCAACAAGGCGCACTCGGCGGCCTACGGCGTACTCAGCTACTGGACCGCCTACCTCAAGGCGCATTTCCCCGCCGAGTACATGGCGGCGCTGCTCACGAGTGTCGGAGACGCCCGCGACAAGCTGGCGCTCTACCTCAACGAGTGCCGCCGGATGGGCATCAAGGTTCTCCCGCCGGATGTGAACGAATCGATCGGGTTCTTCGCCGCCGTCGGCGAAGACATCCGCTTCGGACTGGGGGCGGTGCGCAACGTCGGATTCGGCGTCGTCGATCAGATCCGCGCGTCCCGCGAAGAGAAGGGTGCGTTCACGTCCTTCCATGACTTCCTCCGCAAGGTGCCTCTGACGGCACTCAACAAGCGCACGATCGAGTCGCTCATCAAGGCGGGCGCGTTCGATTCGCTGGGCTCGACGCGGCGGTCGCTGATCGAGATCCACGAGGAGTCGGTCGAGTCCGCCGTCGCGGTGAAGCGCAATGAGGCGAACGGGCAGGTCGGCTTCGATTTCGACTCCCTGTGGGATGAGCCGGATGCCGTCGATCACGTCCCGGAGCGTCCGGAGTGGTCCAAGAAGGACAAGCTCGCGTTTGAGCGCGAGATGCTCGGCCTGTACGTGTCCGACCATCCGCTGGCCGGTCTCGAGGTGCTGCTCGCGAAGCATGCGAGTGTCGGCATCGCGGAGCTCCTCAGTTCGGAGACGATCCAGGACGGCGAGACGGTCACGGTCGCCGGCCTCCTCACGAGCGTGCAGCACCGGGTGGCGCGCAGTTCGGGCAACCCGTACGGCGTCGTCGCCCTCGAGGACTTCGGCGGCGAGGTGAGTGTGATGTTCCTCGGCAAGACCTACCAGGAGTTCGCGCCCGGCCTGGTGAACGACCAGGTGGTGGTGGTGCGCGCCCGGGTCAGTCAGCGTGATGACGGGGTGGCGCTGCACGCGGCCAGCATGTTCGTCCCCGATACGGGCGCGAGCCTGGGATCGGGTCCGCTGGTCATCCAGGTGGCCGAGAACCGCGCGACGACCGAGGTGGTCACCGCCCTCAACGACGTGCTCATCCGCCACCACGGCGACAACGAGGTGCGTCTGCGCCTGGTGCGCGGCAACTCGGCGCGGCTGTTCGAGATCCCGTACCCGGTGGCGGTCACCGCCGACCTGTACGGCGAGCTCAAGTCGCTGCTCGGCCCGAACTGTGTGGTCTAGCTAGGCGGGTTCCCCGGGGCGCAGGAACTCGCGCTCGTGGTACAGCATCGCCTCGTCGGGTTCGCCGAGTCCGCCGTCTTCGATCTGCACGACGATGACCGCGTTGTGGTGCACCGGGTAGCGTCCGATGATCCGACCGAGCATCCAGGCGGGTACGTCGTTCAGCAGGGGCAGGTCGCGGGGTCCGGGCGCCCAGTGATCCCCGGCGAATCGCTCGTCGTGGTCGGCGGCCATCTTCGCCGCGACGTCGCGGTTGCGCGCGCCGAGGATGTGGATGATGACGTGGTCGGTCTGCTCGATGGCCCGCCACGCGCTGGAGACGCGCGCCATGTTGAACGTGGCCATCGGGGGCACGGCGGCGAGCGAGGCGAGCGAGGTCGCCGTGAAGCCGACGGGCTTTCCGTCGGGGTCGCGCGCGGTGACCACGGATACACCCGCGGCAAGTCGACGGAACGCGAGTTTGAACGCGGAGAGGTCGTCGACGATGTGCGGTTCGTGCTCGGTGCTGCTCTGGTTCATCGCTGTGTCCAACGGTCGGCGGGGCTGGGGCATTCCGATCCCTCTAGCATTGTCTCGCGATGATTCAGACTCTCGACCTCCGTGGCACGCGTCCCACCTCCGCCGAACTGCTGGAGCTCGTCCCGCGGGCGGTCCTCGATGTGGGCGTCGCGTCGGAGACGGCCTCCCAGCTGATCGCCGACGTACGGGCGCGCGGATCGGAGGCGTTGTTCGATCAGGCGGAGCGTCTCGATCGGGTGCGGCCTGCGGCCTTGCGGGTCACGGCAGACCAACTGGCCGCCGCGGTCGACGGACTCGACCCCCAGGTGCGCCGGGCGATCGAGGAGTCGATCTCGCGGGTGCGTACCGCGAGCGCCGCGCAGGTACCGCCGTCGATCGTCACCGAGCTCGCCGAGGGAGCGCGCATCGAGCAGCGCTGGCAGCCGGTTCGTCGCGCCGGTTTCTATGTGCCGGGGGGTAAGGCTGTCTACCCGTCGAGCGTGATCATGAACGTCGTGCCGGCGCAGGCCGCCGGCGTCACGTCCTTGGCGCTCGTCTCACCGCCGCAGGCCGCGTTCGGCGGGTCGGTGCATCCGACGATCCTCGCCGCCGCGGCGCTGCTCGGCGTCGACGAGGTGTACGCGATCGGGGGTGCGGGCGCGATCGGTGCCCTGGCGTACGGGGTCGCGGATCTCGGGCTGGAGCCGGTGGATGTGATCTCCGGTCCCGGCAACGTCTACGTCGCCGCGGCGAAGCGGCTGGTGCGGGGCGTCGTCGGCATCGACGCGGAGGCCGGACCGACCGACATCCTGGTATTGGCCGACCGCGACGCGGACGCGCGCCTGATCGCCGCCGACCTGATCAGCCAGGCGGAGCATGATGAGCTCTCGGCCGCGGTGCTGGTCACCGATGCGCCCGAGCTCGCGGTTCGTGTGGCCGCGGAGCTCGAGTCGCGGCTGGCCGTCACTCGGCACCGCGAGCGGGTGGGCGCGGCGCTCGACGGACGCCAGTCCGCTCTGGTGCTCGTCGACGATGCGGCGGCGGCCGCCGCGTTCGTCGACGCGTTCGCGCCCGAGCACCTCGAGATCCACACCGTCGACCCGGATGCCACCCTCGCGGGGATCTCCAACGCCGGGGCGATCTTTTTGGGTGATCAGGCGCCGGTGAGCTTGGGGGACTACCTCGCGGGTTCGAATCACGTGCTCCCCACGGCGGGCCAGGCCCGTTTCTCGTCGGCGCTCAGCTCGATGACGTTTCTGCGTCCGCAGCAGGTGGTGCGCTACGACCGCGAGGGTCTGCGCGCGGTGGCGGATCGCATCCGCGCGTTCTCCGACGCCGAGGATCTCCCGGGGCACGGGGACGCCGTCATGGCACGCTTCGAGGACTGAGAAGGTACCCTGAGGGGGATGTTCTGCCCCTTCTGCCGCCACCCCGATAGCCGCGTCATCGACTCGCGGACGAGCGATGACGGTCTGTCGATCCGTCGTCGCCGCCAGTGCCCCGAGTGCGGGCGTCGGTTTTCGACGACCGAGACCGCAAGCCTCAGCGTCATCAAGCGCTCGAGCATCGTGGAGCCGTTCAGTCGCGAGAAGATCGTGTCGGGTGTGCGTAAGGCCTGTCAGGGTCGTCCGGTGAGCGACGCCGATCTTGCGCTTCTCGCCCAGCGTGTGGAGGAGACGATCCGCGCCACCGGCGTTGCGCAGATCGATGCCAACGACATCGGTCTCGCCATCCTGCCTCCGCTACGGGAGCTGGACGAGGTCGCCTACCTCCGGTTCGCGAGCGTCTACCAGGGCTTCGATTCGCTCGAAGATTTCGAGTCGGCGATCACGCTGCTGCGTGTGGAGCACGCGACGGCACGCGACGACGCGGCGACGGCGGCAGAGGACGCCGGCTGAGGCGCTAACCTGGGGTCGGCATGTACCGACTCTTCTTCCGGCTCGTTCTCTCGCGCCTCGACCCCGAGTTCGCCCACCATCTCGCGTTCGTCGTCATCCGGGTTCTCGGATGGCCGGTGTTCCGCCCGATCGCACGCGCCGTCACGCGTCCTCGCGTCGCGCGGCCGGTGCACACCCTCGGACTCGAGTTCCCGACGCCGTTCGGACTGGCCGCCGGGTTCGACAAGGAGGCGCTCGGCATCGCGGGTCTCGGCGTACTCGGCTTCGGTCATGTCGAGGTCGGCACGATCACCGGTCACCCCCAGCCGGGCAATCCCCGGCCCCGCCTCTTCCGACTGATCCCGGACCGCGCGGTGATCAACCGGATGGGCTTCAACAATGCGGGTGCTGAGGCCGCGGCTCCGCGGATCGCGCGCGAACGTCGACGTTCGCCGCGTCCCGTGATCGGTGTGAACATCGGCAAGACGAAGGTCGTGCCGGTCGAGGAGGCCGTCGACGACTACCTGGTGAGCACGCGCCTGCTCGCCCCGCACGCCGACTACCTCGTGGTGAACGTGAGTTCGCCCAACACCCCCGGCCTGCGCGGGCTGCAGGAGCTCGACAAGCTCGAGCCGCTGCTCGCCGCGGTGCGGGATGCAGCCGGCACCGTGCCGGTGCTGGTGAAGATCGCCCCCGATCTGACCGACGACCAGGCCCACCGGATCGCGGAGTTGACCCTGGCCCTCGATCTCGCGGGCATCGTCGCGACCAACACGACCCTGTCACGCGACGGCCTCGCCACCGACCCCGCGGTCGTGTCGGCCGCCGGCGACGGCGGGCTGTCCGGGGAGCCGCTCGCGGCGCGTTCGCTCGCGATGCTGCGTCTGCTGCGTGCCGCCGTCGGCCCCGACCTGTGCCTCATCTCGGTGGGCGGTGTGACGACCGCGTCCGACGTCGAGGAGCGGCTGGCGGCGGGCGCGACGCTCGTGCAGGGCTACACGGCCTTCCTCTACGAGGGACCGCTGTGGGCCCGGGCGATCAACCGCGGGCTGGATCGACTCGCTTAGACGGGGAACTGTCCGCGCTTCACCTGCGGCTTCGGCAGGCGCAGCGGTCGCATCTGCACGGCGCGCATCGTGGCGTACCAGCGGAACTTCTCGACCTTGCCGACGCCGAACTTGGCGTTCAGCTTCTTCTGGAGCTGCCATCCCATGGCGACGCAGTCGATCGCGACCAGCAGGATCACGCCCCACACGGCGATGAGCGAGTAGTACGCCACCTCGGGCACGGGCACGAAGTAGGTGAGGATGACGAGCACCATGAGCGGGAGCAGGATCTCGCCGGCGCTCCACCGGGCGTCGACGTAGTCGCGCACGTAGCGCTTCTGCGGGCCCTTGTCGCGGACGGGGAGGTAGCGTTCCTCGCCGTTCGCCATCCCGACACGGGCGCGTTCGCGCTGCTCGTTGATCCGGGCCTTCGACTCCTTCGAGGCGGCCTTGCGGTCGTCGGGCACGAGCGGGCGCTTGCGGGCGGCCTCCTGCTCCTTGCGGGTGGGAGTCGCGCGGCCTTTGCCGGAACCGGTCTCGGCCTCGGGGGTCGACGGCGTGCCGGTCGGATCGGTGGGGGTGTTCTGGGGCACGGATTTCCTCGCTGCTCGGTCAGCTTTAAGATAGCCCACATGCCTGGGATCGAGCCGTCCACCGCGTCCGCCACCACTCCGCGTGCGGAGGAATTCCGCGCCGCCGTCGCAGCCGGGCTGCCCTCCGCGATCGCCGATCTCTCCGGACTCGTCCGCATCCCGTCCGTCGCGTGGGACGGCTTCGACCACTCCCATGTTCGCGCGAGTGCCGAACGGGTGGCGGAACTCGCCCGGGCGCTCGACGTGTTCGAGTCGGTCGAGGTGGTGCAGTTGCCGGTCTCCGACCCCGACTCCGATGCGCTCGGGCAGCCGGCCGTCGTCGCGACCCGGGCAGCGCGAGGCGGCAAGCCCACGATCCTGCTGTACGCACATCACGACGTACAGCCCCCGGGCGACGACGCCGCTTGGGACTCGAAGCCTTACGAGCCGACCGTGCGCGGCGACCGCCTGTACGGGCGTGGCGCCGCCGACGACAAGGCCGGCGTGGTCGCCCATCTCGCCGCCATCCGGGCGCACCTGGATGTGGTCGGCGATCCCGAGATCGGGCTCGTCCTCTACATCGAGGGTGAGGAGGAGTTCGGGTCGCGGTCGATCTCGACGTTCCTGAAGCACTACGAGAAGGAGTTCGCCGCCGACGTCATCGTGGTCGCCGATTCCGGCAACTGGTCGATCGACATCCCGGCGATCACCGTCGGCCTTCGTGGCGCCGTCGCCTTCAACCTGCGGGTCACCACGC
The DNA here is from genome assembly GCA_023386365.1 of Actinomycetes bacterium. Lineage (GTDB taxonomy): Bacteria > Actinomycetota > Actinomycetes > Actinomycetales > Microbacteriaceae > Homoserinibacter. The sequence goes on from JAEWJX010000109.1 coordinate 46,687, forward strand.
TCGAGCACGCGTCCCACTCGGGGATGTTCGGGGGAGCGGTGCCGGATGCGATGCTCGCCGCCATCCGCATGCTCGGAACGCTCTGGAACGCCGACGGATCGGTCGCCGTCGAGGGCCTGACCTCGCGCGAGGCAGAGACGCCCGAGTACGGCGAGGAGCAACTGCGCGCGGAGACGGGCCTGTTGCCCGGTGCGCAGCCGATCGGGACGGGCGCGATCGTGTCGCGGCTGTGGAATCAGCCGGCGATCACCGTCACCGGTATCGATGCGCCGTCCGTGCGCGACGCCTCCAACACCCTCGTCCCGAGCGTGCGGGTGCGCGTCAGCGCCCGCGTCGCCCCGGGCCAGCGTGCCGAGGAGGCCTACGAGGCGATCATCGGCCACCTGCGGGCCAACGCCCCGTTCGGGGCCCAGCTCGAGGTCGACGGTCTCGACCTCGGCCAGGCGTTCCTCGTCGACACGAGCGGATGGGCGGTCGCGGATGCGAAGGCCGTCTTGCAGGAGGCATTCGGCAACCCGACCGTGGAGATGGGAGTGGGCGGTTCCATCCCGTTCATCGCCGAGCTCGCGGAGCGATTCCCCCACGCACAGATCCTCGTGACCGGCGTCGAAGACCCGGATTCCCGCGCGCACAGCCCGAACGAATCGCTGCACATCCCGAGCTTCGAGCGCGCCATCCTCGCCGAGGCGCTCCTGCTTGCACGGCTCGGCGCGCGGTAGCCAGCATCCCCACGGTTTCGGCGATTACAATCGGCCACATGACGGACACGCTCGAGACCACGCACGGGGTCAAACTCACCGACACGGCCGCGCTCAAGGTGCGCACCCTGCTCGAGCAGGAGGGCCGTGACGACCTGCGTCTGCGGGTCGCCGTGCAGCCCGGTGGCTGCTCGGGCCTCATCTACCAGCTCTACTTCGACGAGCGTCTGCTCGACGGCGACGCCACCCGCGACTTCGACGGGGTCGAGGTCGTCGTCGACAAGATGAGCGTGCCGTATCTCGATGGCGCGTCGATCGATTTCGAGGACACCATCCAGAAGCAGGGCTTCACGATCGACAACCCGAACGCCGAAGGCAGCTGCGCCTGCGGCGACAGCTTCCACTGAATCGGCGATTCTCCGGCATCAGACTTCGAACACGAGGCGTCCTCCGCGGGGAGGGCGCCTCGCGTGGTTATAGACTCGAAGCGAACCACAGCTTCGTCTTCCGAGAGGTCACAGGTGCCTACCAACCACCCGCAGGGTCCGGCCCGCCGTTCTCGACTCGCCCGCTGGGCGGTCGTCCCGATCGGGATCGCGGCAATGCTCGTGCTCGCCGGCTGCACGCAGGAGCAACTCAACGGCTTCCTGCCCGCTGAGCCGGGCACCACCAACCACGTCGACCGCATCATCGGTCTCTGGGTCACTTCGTGGATCGTGCTCCTCGGCGTGGGTGTCATCACCTGGGGTCTCATCCTGTGGGCAGCGATCGTCTACCGCCGCCGCAAGGGCCAGTCGGGCCTCCCGGTGCAGCTGCGCTACAACCTGCCGATCGAGATCTTCTACACGATCGTCCCGTTCATCCTGATCATCGGCTTCTTCGCCTTCACCGCGCGTGACCAGGCCGCGATCGAGGCGCCCCACGAGGGCGAGCCGGATGTGCGCATCGAGGCGTTCGGCAAGCGCTGGTCGTGGGACTTCAACTACCTCGACGAGAACGTCTACACGAAGGGCGTGCAGGCGCAGCCCGACGCCGAGGGCAACCTCGACGAAGACACGCTGCCCGCGCTGTACCTGCCGGTCGACGCGAAGGTCGAGATCGACCTCGAGTCGCGCGACGTCGCCCACTCGTTCTGGGTCATCGACTTCCTCTACAAGAAGGACATGATCCCCGCGAAGACGAACCACATGTACTTCATCCCCCTCAAGGAGGGCGTGTACCGCGGCAAGTGCGCCGAGCTGTGCGGCGAGTACCACGCCGACATGCTCTTCACGGTGCACGTCGTCTCGCAGGCCGAGTACGACGCCCACATCGAGGAGCTGCGTGCCGCAGGCAACGAGGGTCGTCTCGGGCCGGAGTACAACGTGAACCAGAACCTGCCCGGCAACTCCGGCACCAGCAACGAGAACGAGGACTGAGCCGATGACCACGACAGCTCCGGCCCCGGCGCAACCCGCCGCCCCGCTGGCGACGGCGCCGACGAAGCCCACACGTAAGGGCAACGTCTGGGTCAAGTGGATCACCACGACCGACCACAAGACGATCGGGTATCTCTACCTGATCACGTCCTTCATCTACTTCTGCATCGGTGGCGTGCTCGCGCTCGTCATCCGTGTCGAGTTGTTCACTCCGGGTGTCGACGTCGTTCCCACGAACGAGGCCTACAACCAACTGTTCACGATGCACGGCACGATCATGCTGCTGATGTTCGCGACGCCGCTCTTCGCCGGCTTCGCGAACGTGGCGATGCCGCTGCAGATCGGCGCGCCCGACGTGGCGTTCCCGCGTTTGAACGCGTTCGCCTACTGGCTCTTCAGCTTCGGATCGCTCATCGCGATCGGCGGATTCTTCACCCCGCAGGGTGCCGCCGGCTTCGGCTGGACCGCCTATGCGCCGCTCACCAGCACCACGTTCTCGCCGGGCCTCGGCGGGAACCTGTGGGTATTCGGCCTCGCGCTCTCCGGCTTCGGAACCATCCTCGGTGCCGTGAACTTCATCACGACGATCATCACGATGCGTGCGCCCGGCATGACCATGTTCCGCATGCCGATCTTCACGTGGAACATCCTCGTGACCTCGATCCTCGTGCTGCTCGCGTTCCCGGTGCTGGCCGGCGGCCTGTTCGCGCTCGGCGCGGACCGCGTCTTCGGTGCCCACCTGCTCGACCCTGCCAACGGCGGGACGATCCTGTGGCAGCACCTGTTCTGGTTCTTCGGCCACCCCGAGGTCTACATCATCGCCCTGCCGTTCTTCGGCATCATCAGCGAGGTGCTCCCGGTCTTCAGCCGTAAGCCGATCTTCGGCTACAAGACCCTGATCTACGCGACGATCGCGATCGCGGCGCTGTCGGTCACGGTGTGGGCCCACCACATGTACGTCACCGGTTCGGTACTCCTCCCGTGGTTCGCCCTGATGACGATGCTCATCGCGGTTCCCACCGGCGTGAAGATCTTCAACTGGGTCGGCACCATGTGGCGCGGCTCCGTCACCTTCGAGACCCCGATGATCTGGGCGATCGGCTTCCTCGTGACGTTCACCTTCGGTGGACTCACCGGCGTCATCCTGGCGTCGCCGCCGCTCGACTTCCACGTCTCCGACTCGTACTTCGTCGTCGCGCACTTCCATTACGTGGTGTTCGGAACCGTCGTGTTCGCGATGTTCTCCGGCTTCTACTTCTGGTGGCCCAAGTGGACGGGCAAGATGCTCGACGAGCGTCTCGGCAAGATCCACTTCTGGTTGCTCTTCATCGGCTTCCACACCACCTTCCTCATCCAGCACTGGCTGGGCGTCGAGGGCATGCCTCGCCGCTACGCCGGGTACCTGGCGGGCGAGGGCTTCACCTGGGAGAACCAGCTGTCGACCGTCGGCTCGGCGATCCTCGCGGTGTCGCTGCTCCCGTTCTTCCTCAACGTGTGGATCACGGCCCGCAAGGCGCCGAAGGTGACCGTCGACGACCCGTGGGGCAACGCGCGCTCGCTCGAGTGGGCCACGTCGTGCCCGCCGCCGCGTCACAACTTCACGTCGATCCCGCGCATCCGTTCGGAGTCGCCGGCCTTCGACCTGCACCACCCCGAGCAGACGCTCCAAGTGGGGGTGGGGCCCGCCAAGGACGCGCCCGACACGCCCGTGCTCGATCTCGCCGATGGAGAGGTGAAGTAACGCCATGCGCGCCAACGCCAACCTGTTCTGGATCCTTGGGGTCTTCTTCCTCCTCTCCGCGGCCGCATACACGCTGTGGGAGATCATCAACCACGACTGGGTCATCGCGTGGGAGAGCGTCGAGTGGGTGGGCACCGTCGGCATGACGCTGTCGGCGATCCTCTCGTTCTTCATCGCCTTCTACGTCGGGCGCGTGCACAGCGCGCAGGGCGGGGAGCTCCCGCAGGACATCCCCACCGCCGACATCGATGACGACGACCCCGAGGTCGGGCACTTCAGCCCGTGGAGCTGGTGGCCGTTCGTCCTCGGTGCGGCGCTCGCCCTGGTCTTCCTCGGCCTCGCCGTGGGGCCGTGGGTCTCGTTCATCGGCGGGCCCATCGTGCTGATCGCGATCGTCGGCTGGAACTACGAGTACTACCGCAACAACTTCGCACGCTGATGGCGATCCGCGAGGCGCGGGCAGGCGACGAGGATGCGATCTTCGCACTCGTCGAGCAGCTCGGCCACGCGATCCCCGCAGAGCGTGAGGCGTTCGACCGCACGTTCGCGTCGTACCTCGCCGGCGAGCAGCCGACGGTGTTGCTGCACGTCGTCGACGACGGGGGAGTGGTCCGCGGCTATGCGTTGACCACCATCGTGCCGCTGCTGTCCACGAACGGACCTTCGGCGCAGCTGCAGGAGATCGTGGTGGCGTCCGATGCGCGGGGCCACGACTACGGCACGCAGCTCGTGCACGCGGTCGAGGCCGAATGTGGTCGCCGCGGTGTGACGCAGCTCACCGTCGCCAGCCGCCGTGCCGGTGGCTTCTACGACCGTCTCGGATTCCACGAGTCGGCCGAGTACATGCGCCGCTTCTTCTAGGTCGCCGCACCCGCACACATGAAGAACGGGCCGCCCCCCGAGGGGAGCGGCCCGTTCTGCTGTGATGCAGGGTGGATCAGACGCCGAAGTACAGCTCGTACTCGAACGGGTGGGGACGCTGCGCGAAGGGGAGGAGCTCCTTGTCGCGCTTGTACTCGAGCCACGCGCCGATCAGGTCCGCGCTGAACACGCCACCCTCGAGCAGGTAGTCGTGGTCCGCCTCGAGGGCGTCCAGCGCCTCGCCGAGCGAGCCGGGAAGCTGCGGGATGCCCTTGGCCTCCTCGGGCGGGAGCTCGTAGAGGTCCTTGTCCACCGGCTCGTGCGGCTCGATCTTGTTCTTGATGCCGTCGATGCCGGCCATCAGCTGCGCGGCGAACGCGAGGTACGGGTTACCGGAGGCGTCGGGCGCGCGGTACTCGATGCGCTTCGCCTTCGGGTTGGTGCCCGTGATCGGGATGCGGATCGACGCGGAGCGGTTTCCGGCCGAGTACACCAGGTTGACGGGGGCCTCGAAGCCGGGGATGAGCCGGTGGTAGGAGTTGACCGTCGGGTTGGTGAAGGCCGCGAGCGAGGCTGCGTGCTTGAGGATGCCGCCGATGTACCAGCGAGCCACATCCGACAGTCCGCCGTAGCCCTGCTCGTCGTAGAAGAGCGGCTTGCCTTCGCTCCACAGCGACTGGTGGGTGTGCATACCCGAACCGTTGTCGCCCATGAGCGGCTTCGGCATGAAGGTAGCCGTCTTGCCCCACTCGAGAGCCGTGTTCTTGACGATGTACTTGAACTTCAGGATGTCGTCACCGGCGTGAACCATGGTGTCGAACTTGTAGTTGATCTCGCCCTGGCCGGCGGTGCCGACCTCGTGGTGGCTGCGCTCGACCTCGAGGCCGACCTCCTGCAGCTTCAGCACGATGTCGTCGCGCAGGTCGGCGTGCTGGTCGACCGGCGTGACGGGGAAGTAGCCGCCCTTGTAGGGGGTCTTGTTGGCGAGGTTGCCGCCCTCTTCGACGCGCGCGCTGTTCCAGGCGGCCTCGGACGAGTCGACCTCGTAGTACGACTTGTTCTGCTTCACCTCGTAACGCACGTCGTCGAAGATGTAGAACTCGGCCTCGGGGGCGAAGAACGCGGTATCGGCGATGCCGGTGGAGGCGAGGTACTTCTCGGCCTTCTTGGCGACCTGACGCGGGTCACGGCCGTAGATCTCGCCGTTGCGCGGGTTGTAGATGTCGAAGACGATCACGAGGGTGCGCTCGGTGCGGAACGGGTCGACGTACGCCGTCGAGATGTCCGGGATGAGCTGCAGGTCGGACTCGTGGATCGACTGGAAGCCGCGGATCGACGAGCCGTCGAACAGCTGACCCACGGTGAAGAACTCCTCATCGACGGTCGAGGCCGGGATGTTGAAGTGCTGCTGCACTCCGGGGAGGTCGGTGAAGCGGATGTCGAGGAACTTGACATCCGTGTCCTTGATGAACTTCAGCACCTCGGAGGAGTCGCTGAAAAGGGGCTTGGACATAGGGGCTTACTCCAAGGGCGTGGAACGGGGTGAGGCTGCGGGTGCAGCCGCTTCGAGGCTAGGGGGATGGCATTTCCCGACCATGACCGGTTTGTTTCCGGCATGTTACGCGCCCGACCCTAGAGTGGTCGAATGAGCAGCACGCCCGCCTCCGGTTCCGACGAGCGGTGGCCGGGTGAGCGCCTGGGTCTGCCGCAGGCGGGGCCGCGTTCGGTCGGTCGGCTCGGACGACGCGTGATCGCGCTCATCATCGACTGGGCCGTGGCGTACCTGCTCTCGTGGACCCTCTTCCCGACCCCCGAGGGTGCTGCGCCGTTCGTGACCCTCGGCATCTTCGCGGTGCTGCAGTTCCTGTTCCTCTTGATCGTCAACGGGAGCCTGGGGCACCTGATCGTGCGGCTGCGGCTCGTGCCGGTGCGCGGGGGATACCTCGGGCTGTGGCGCCCCCTCGTGCGCACGCTGCTGCTGTGCCTGGTGATCCCCGCGGTGATCTGGGATTGCGACCAGCGGGGGATGCACGATCGGGCGGTGGGAACGGTGCTGGTCCGCGTCTGAGTCCGCAGCCCTCGCGAAGTCGAGGGTTCCTCTTGCGCTCCGTCGGGTGCGGGAGGAGACTGACCGCAGCATCGAGGTACCCGAAACCTCCGCACCCCTGCACGCATGACAAACGCTGCGGCGACATCCGCCGCCGCAGCATGAGCGAGCGAAGTGTGGAACATGGCGACTGCGACCGAGACCTGGACACCTCGACCGAGCATCCACCGCGACGGAGTTCATCACCACGAACACCACCGCCACGAACACCACCGCCACGCCGGTCTCCACGACCTGGCGATCGGGTGCGCGATCTCGGGGGTGGTGTTGGTCTGCATCGGAGACCCGCTGCATGCCGACGCGTTCTCGGCGGTCTCGGCGTCGATCGCTGAGCCGATCGCTGCGGCCGAGTCGATCGAACCTCTCGAATCGGATGTCGCCCAGGTCGAGCTGACGGCGAGCATCTCGGAGGCGATCGCCGCGCTCGACGCCTCAGAAGGACGCGTGCTGGATGACGCCGTTCGCACCGATCTGGCCGACCGGATCGCCGAGGGGGAGTCCGTCGTCCGCGAGGCGGAGCTCCTTGCCGCTGTCGCGGAGCAGGGCGCGCTTTCGGAGCCGGGGGCCGAGGAGGTCGCAGCGCAGCGCGAACTCGTCGCCGACCTGGATGCGGACGCCGCGGCCGTCGCGACCGCCGTGACGGCCTGGGAGGCGGAGCAGGCTCGTATCGCCGCCGAGCGCGAGGCCGCACGACGTGCTGCCGAACTCGCCGCCGCCCGGGCGCTCCCGCGCGTGCGGCCGGCCGGAGTGGCGGCGGCACCCGCCGGGCCGTTCGTGGAGGGCATCTGGACGTCGGGGGGCCAGGCGGAGATCGACGCATGCCGCGGCTCCGTGAACATGCCCGATGTCGCCGGGTATCTCGGTGGCGGCTTCTACGCGGCCGAACACTGGTCGTGTGGGGGCCGCAGCTGGGCCGGGATCGGGCAGGGGGCCCTCGTCAGCTTCCCGGGATACGGGATCTACGAGGTCGCCGGGCAGGTCGGTGGTCTGCCGTCAGGGTCGTCGGCTTCGGCCGTGCCGTCAGGGTACGACGGCTACTACCAGACCTGCATGAACGGCAACGTCAACAACTTGCACGTGTGGCTGTTGACCCGCGTGGGGTGAGGCCGGATCAGCGGGGGCGCGGCGCGCGCAGACGCTGCGGGTCGATCCCGGCGGGGATGCCGTAGCCCTTCACCTTGCCCACCGAGGTGAGCCGCTTGTCGACCTGCTGGATCTCGGCCTTCGTGAGCTTGTTTTTGTACTTGCGCAGGGCCGAGGGCACCTTGTACAGCGGCACTGAGTCGGCGTCCGGTCCGACGTGCAGGACGTACACGGGCACGTTCGGCAGGAGGCGCGCAACGTTCGCACGTTCCTTGTCGAGCATCGGCTGGGTGCGCGACTGCGGTCCCTCGCCGATGAGAACGACACCCGGCTTGCCGACGGCGCGGTACACCGCATCCTTCGACTTCGGGCTGAACGCGATGGGCTCCTCGCTGCCGATCCAGCTGCGGCGCAGACCGTTCTTGAGCACGGCGCCGACGGCTCCGGGCTGGCCCGCGATCTGGCTGTACGCGGCGCGCTCGGCGCGGCGCCCCAGGATCACGAGGGCCAGAAGCAGACCGCCGAGCAGACCTGCGATCACGTAGAGGACGATGCCGATGATGTTGTCGCCCGACAGCCACACCGAGAGCACCACGGACACCGCCACCGGGACGATGAACGCGAGGATCAGATACCAGACGATCGCCGGGTCGGACCGACGCGTCATCTGGAGCACCTGCCACATCTGCTTGATGCGGCCGGGTTCCTTCTCGGGCTTGCTGCGTGCCATGGGCACTAGCCTACGGTCCTTCAGGACACCGCCTGCGCGAATCCGAGTTCGCTGTCGGCGAGATGGCGAAGATGCGGCGGGATGTCGCGGCCCTTGGCGACCATCGACCGTGCCCACAGACGTCCGGCACGGTAGCTGGACCGCACCAGCGGTCCAGCGAGCACCCCGAGGAATCCCAGCTCCTCCGCCTCCTCCTTGATGTCGACGAACTCCTCCGGTCGCACCCACCGCGCCACGGGGAGGTGGCGCGGCGATGGCCGCAGGTACTGCGTCACGGTGATGATGTCGCATCCCGCATCGTGCAGTTCCTGCAACGCCTGACTGATCTCTGCCCGCTCCTCGCCCATCCCGAGGATGAGGTTCGATTTGGTGATGAGGCCCGCTTCGCGCGCCGCGGTGATGACCCCCAGGGATCGCTCGTACCGGAATGCCGGGCGGATGCGCTTGAAGATGCGGGGAACAGTCTCGACGTTGTGCGCGAACACCTCGGGGCGCGACGAGAAGACCTCCTGCAGCAGGTCGGGATTGCCCGAGAAGTCGGTCGCGAGGATCTCCACCCCCGTCCCGGGATTGGCGGCGTGGATGGCGCGAACGGTCTCGGCGTGCAGCCAGGCCCCCTCGTCGGGGAGGTCGTCGCGTGCGACGCCGGTGACCGTCGCGTACCGCAGACCCATGCGCGTCACGGACTCCGCGACGCGACGTGGCTCGTCGGTGTCGTACTCGGCGGGCTTGCCGGTGTCGATCTGGCAGAAGTCGCAGCGCCGCGTGCACTGGCTGCCTCCGATGAGGAAGGTCGCCTCGCGATCCTCCCAGCACTCATAGATGTTGGGGCAGCCCGCCTCCTGGCACACCGTGTGCAGGTCCTCAGATTTCACCAGCGACTGCAGTGCCGTGAACTCCGGTCCCATCTTCGCGCGCGTCTTGATCCACTCGGGCTTGCGTTCGATCGGTGTCTGGGCGTTGCGCACCTCGAGCCGCAGGAGCTTGCGTCCGTCGGGTGGCGTGGTCATGCGAGCACCGCCGAGGAGTGGGCGAGGCTGCCCTCGAGGGCAGCCTCGAAACGCTCGATCACCCGGCTCGCGACATCCTCCGGCGTGACCGCCCGGCCGAGTTCGCGCGACAGCGTGGTGACGCCGGCATCACGGATGCCGCAGGGGATGATCGCCCGGTACGGTTCGAGATCGTTGTTGCAGTTGAGTGAGAAGCCGTGCATCGTGACCCCCTCGGCGACTCGGATGCCGATGGCGGCGATCTTGTCCGGCTGGCCGCCGACGCGTTCGATCCAGACGCCACTGCGTCCGGGGATCCGTTCTCCGACGACGCCGAAGTCGGCGATCACGTCGATGAGGAGCTGCTCGAGACGTCGCACGTAGGCGGCGACATCGATCGGGTCCGCAAGGCGCACGATCGGATACCCCACGAGCTGCCCCGGACCGTGCCAGGTGATCTTGCCGCCGCGATCCACGTCGATGACGGGGATGTCGCTGTCGACCGGCCGTTCATGGGGCTCGGTCCGCTTTCCGGCGGTGTAGACGGACGGGTGCTCCAGAAGGAGCACAGAATCAGGCGCCCGACCGCTCGCGACGGCGGCGTGCAGGGCACGCTGACGTTCGAGGGCCGTCGAATACGACACGGAGTTGGCGCTTAGCCCCGTGACGACGTAGTCGACCACATGTCCACCCTATCCGCCGATCCTCCCGAGCGTCGCGAGGGGCGCGCTGTCCCCGGACGGTGTAGGGGCCGGCGCCGGATGGCACCCGCTGACCCGATGGTGGTCCCGTGCACGAAGAACTGGTTGCGCCCGATGGGGTGAGAATCGTGAGGGTGCTCGAACGCGAGACGCACCTCGAACGACTCCTCGTCCACGTCGAGGGCGAGACGGCGGCTGCGGCTGAGGTCGTGCGTGCGCGCGGGAAAGACGGGGTCGAGCGGATGCGTCAGCTGTTGGTGGTGCTCGATCGTCTTCAGCCGGCGGGCATCGGCGGCCTTGTCGACGTATTCGATGATGTCCACGGTCCCGCACTGCTCCTCCTGCACCAGCGCGGTGTCTCCGTCGCCGACACGATCGGCGTTCGGCCGACGTTGCAGGCGGGTGAGGCGGTTGCCCTGCTTGCGCCGATCGCGACCGTCGTCGGTCAGATGCACGACGCCGGTGTGGCCCACGGGTCACTCGGCGCCGCGAGGCTCACACTGTGCCTCGACGGCCTCCGCATCGCGGGCCTCGAGAACGCGGTGGTGTTCGAACCGCGGGCACCCGAGGTGGTTCGAGAATCCGTCCCCGCCGTCGTACTCGACCGCGAGGCGGTCCGCGCCCTCGCGGCGGATGTGCTGGGCAGGGTCGCGGGGCCGCGTCGCCTTGCCGCCGACCAGCTTGCCCTCCGCCTCGACGAGGTGCCGGCACCCCGGGTGACACTTGCCCTGCTCGACGGCCTCGCCGACCTCGCCGCGGCGGTGCCCCTCACCCGGGAGGTGGGCTCACCGACCGGGGAGGTGGTCGTGCGGGTCGACGATCTACCTGCGCAGCCGGAGGAGCGTGAAGGCGCCGTCGGTCGGGTTCTCTCGGGGCTGCTCGGAGGGGACATCTCCGTGTCTCTCACACGGGTCGCCGATCGGGTTCGCACCGCGATCGGGGCAGTGCCGCACGCGCGGAAGCGGCTCATCGTCGGCGGTGGCAGCGCGCTGGCGGTGGCGGCCCTGCTGCTGGCCTTGCTCCCGCCTCCCGTCCCGAGCGACGCGAAACGTGCAGAGACCTCACCTGCGCCGACGACGGCACCGGGCGATGACGCGTCGCGCAGCCCTCAACCGGACGGCGTGGCGAGCCAACAGGACGATCCGGTCGCATCCGTCCACCTGCTGCTGCAGACCCGGGAGCGGTGCTTCCGTGAGCTGTCGGTGCTCTGCCTCGACGACGTCGATCAGCAGGGCTCGGAGGCGCTCCGTATCGACCGGGAGGCGGTGCTCGCGATGCGGGACGGCGCCGAGGGCAGGGCGCCGGTCGTGGCATCCGGTGAGGTGCAGGTCATCGAGCGTCTCGGTGACAGCGTGCTCCTGCAGATCGACGCGGATACGGGACCGGCCTCGCTCCTCATGATGAGAAGCGAGGCCGGATGGCGTATCCGCGACTGGGTCGCGGTCGGTTAGATGCCGAGGCTCCCGCGGAAGTCGCCCGCCTCGAGGCGAGCCTTCACCGCGCCGAGGAACCGGGCGGCGTCGGCACCGTCGACGATGCGGTGATCGTACGAAAGCGCGAGGTAGACCGTGGACCGGATGGCGATCGCGTCGGTACCGGACTCGCTGATCACGACCGGCTTCTTCGAGACGACACCGGTGCCCAGGATCGCAACCTGCGGCAGGAACACGACGGGCGTGTCGAAAAGGGCGCCCCGCGAACCGGTGTTCGTGAGGGTGAAGGTGCCACCGGCGAGCTCGTCGGGCTTGAGCTTGTTGTCGCGGGTGCGCGCAGCCAGATCGGCGATCTGACCGGCGAGGCCCGCGATGTCCAGCTCTCCGGCGTCGCGGATGACCGGGGTGAGGAGACCGCGCTCGGTGTCGACAGCGATCGAGATGTTCTCGGTGTCGGGGTAGACGATGTTCTCGCCGTCGACCGACGCGTTGATGATCGGGAACGCCTTGAGCGCCTCCGCCGCAGCGAGAGCGAAGAACGGCATGAAGGAGAGCTTCTGGCCGGTCTTCTCGAGGAACTCGCCCTTGACCTCGTCACGCAGCTGGGCGATACGAGTGACATCGGCCTCGACGACGGTCGTCAGCTGCGCTGTCGAGTTCATCGAGATGACGGCACGCTCGGCCACCACCTTGCGCAGACGGGTCATCGGAACGACGGTGCCGCGCAACGGGGATGCGTCGAGGGCAGCCGGAGCGGCAGCGGCCGGAGCGGCGGCAGGCGCCTCCACGGTCGGCACGGCCGTCGCGACAGCCGCGAGCACATCCTGCTTGCGGATGCGACCACCGACACCGGTGCCGGTCACGTCACCCAGGGTCACGCCCTTGTCGTTCGCGAGCTTGCGGACGATGGGCGTCACGTAGCCTGCGTGCGAGGTCGTCGCGGGGCTGGCTGCGGGCGCCTCAGGAGCCGGGGCGGGCTCGGTCGCCGCAGGCTGCTCAGCTGCCGGAGCTTCGGCGGCGGGAGCTTCAGCTGCCGGGGCCTGCTCGGCGACCGGTGCCTCCTCGGCGTCCGGAGCCGGAGCTTCGGCGGCAGGCGCAGGCTGCTCGGCAACGGGCTGCTCGGCAACCGGAGCCTGCTCGGCAACGGGCTGCTCGGCAACGGGCTGCTCGGCAACCGGAGCCTGCTCCACGACCGGGGCCTGCTCGGCAATCGGGGCCTGCTCGGCAGCGGGCGCCTCGGCGACCGGTACCTCCGCTGCAGGTGCAGCTTCTTCGGCCGGCGCCTCGTTAGCGGGTGCCTCCGCGGCGGGCGCGTCAGCGGGAGCCGCGTCGCCCGAACCGGAACCGTCGCCGATGCGCACGAGCGGCGCACCCACCTCGACGGTCTCGTCCTCGGCGACGAGGATCTCCTCGATGACGCCGGCGACCGGCGACGGGATCTCGGTGTCGACCTTGTCGGTCGAGACCTCGAGCAGAGGTTCGTCGACCTCCACACGGTCTCCGACCTTCTTCAGCCAGCGGGTCACCGTACCTTCCGTGACACTCTCGCCGAGTGCCGGGAGGCTGACGGATTCGCTCATCGGTGATGCTCCTTGTTCAGGCGTGTTGATCTAGCTTAGCCGTGCGACTCAGCCGTGGAGGGGCTTCCCTGCGAGGGCCAGGAAGGCCTCGCCGAGCGCCTCGTTCTGAGTCGGGTGGGCGTGGATGTAGGGGGCGATGTCTTCGGGGTAGGCATCCCAGTCGACGACGAGCTGCGCTTCTCCGATGAGCTCGCCGACGCGGGCGCCGATCATGTGCACGCCCACGACCGGACCGTCGTTCACCCGGATCGCCTTGATGACGCCCGAGGTGCCGATGATGTGGCTCTTGCCGTTGCCGGCGAGGTTGTACTCGACGACCGTCAGGTTCTCGGCGCCGTACTTCTCCTCGGCCTTCGCCTGGGTGAGTCCTACCGAGGCGACCTCGGGGTCCGAGTAGGTGACCTTCGGGATGTTGACGTCCTCGACGTGGATCGGGTCGAGCCCGGCCAGCTTCTCGGCGACGAAGATGCCCTGTTGGAATCCGCGATGCGCGAGCTGGAGACCGGGGACGATGTCGCCGACCGCGTACACGCCGGGAACGGTCGTCTGGAGGTTCTCGTCGACGACGACGAAACCGCGGTCGAGCTGCACGCCGACCTCTTCGTAGCCGATGTTGGCCGTCAGCGGACCGCGGCCCACCGCGACGAGGAGCAGGTCGGCCTCGACGGTCTCACCGTTCTCAAGGGAGACGACGACGCCGGATTCGTTCTGCGTGACGCCGGAGAAGCGCACGCCCAGCTTGAACTCGATGCCACGGCGACGGAACGCGCGCTCGAAGTGCTTCGAGATCGACTCGTCCTCGTTGGGAACCAAGTGGGGAAGGGCCTCGATGATCGTGACCTCTGCGCCCCAGCTCTTCCAGACGCTGGAGAACTCGACGCCGATCACGCCGCCGCCGAGGACGGCGACCTTCTTCGGCACGAAGTCGAGCGCGAGCGCCTGCTCGGAGGTGATCACGCGACCGCCGATCTCGAGCCCGGGCAGCGAGCGCGAGTAGGAGCCCGTGGCGAGCACGACGTTGGTGCCCGTGATGGTCTGGTCGTCGACCTGAACGGTGTTCGGCGAGGTGAGGCGGCCCGTTCCTTCGATGGTGGTGATGCCGCGACCCTTGATGAGTCCCTGGAGACCCTTCCACTTGCCGGCGACGATGCCCTCGCGGTACGCGGTGACGGCGGCGATGTCGATGCCGCCGAACTGGCTCGTGACCCCATACTTGGCCGACTCGCGGGTGACATCGGCGACCTCCGCCGAGTGCAGCAGCGCCTTGGTCGGGATGCAGCCGACGTGCAGGCATGTGCCGCCGACCTTGTCCTTCTCGATGAGGGCTACGGACTTGCCGAGCTGGGCGTAGCGGAGGGCCGCGGCATAGCCGCCGCTTCCGGCTCCCAGGACGACGAGGTCGAAGTTCTGCTCGGACACCGGAGAAACTCCCTTGCGCTTCACGTGTCGGAACCTCGCGAGATCGGTGGTGTCGCGAGGAGGGGAAGGGCAAGGTTTTCCTTGCCGCAACGACCCTACTACGCGGTTGCCAGCTCCGCCGTCAGGGCGAGCATCGTCCGTACGGCGACTCCGGTCGGACCGCGGCCCGTGCCGGCGTACGGGGCACCCGAGTGGTAGGCCGGGCCCGCCAAGTCGAGGTGGGCCCAGCCGATCCGCGCACCGGGTCCGTCGCCGCCCGTGGTGCCGACGAAGCCGCGCAGGAAGTGGCCGGCGACCATCATGCCCCCGGCCGTGTACCCGGGCTTCGCGTTCGTGAGGTCGGCGATGTCGCTGTCGAGCACGGACCGCAGCTCCGGCGGGAGGGGCATCGCCCACATCGGCTCGTCGGACGCGGCGGCGGCGTCGAGCACCGCGCGGACCGCGTCGTCGTCGCCCATCACCGCCGTGGTGCGTTCCCCCATCGCGATGCGCGCGGCGCCGGTCAGCGTCGCGAGATCGACGATGAGGTCCGGGTTCTCTGCCGCCGCAGCCGCGAGACCGTCGGCCAGCACGAGCCGCCCTTCGGCGTCCGTGTTGGTGACCTCGACGGTGGTCCCGTTCCAGGTCCGCAGCACGTCCCCGGGGCGCAGCGCAGACCCGGACGGCATGTTCTCGGCGAGGCACAGCCAGGCGGTCACCCGGATCGGGAGGGCGCGACGGGCCGCCTCGAGCACCACGGCGAGCGCGGTCGCGGCTCCCGTCATGTCGTACTTCATCGTCGGCATCGAGGTCGGCGGCTTGAGCGAGAGGCCACCGGAATCGAAGGTGATGCCCTTGCCGACGATCGCGAGGTGCTGGGTCGCGGTGTCCGGCGCGTACCGCACGACCATGAGCCGCGGCGGGCGCGCCGACCCCTTGCCCACGGAGAGGATGCCGCCGTAGCCGCCGGCATCGAGTTCGCTTTCGGTGAGTACCTCGATCGACACGTCGAGCCCGTCGGCGAGTTCGAGCGCCCGCTCGACGAACGTCTCCGGGTAGAGATCGACCGGGGGCGTGTTCACGAGGTCCTTCACGGTGTGCATGGCGGTGGCCGTCGACGCCGCGCGTTCGGCGACTCCGGATGCGTCGAGTTCGTCGCCGACGTGCAGGACGAACCGCTGCGGGGGACGCTTCGCATCCGCGCTCTTGCTCTTGTACGGCAGGTACGCGTACGCCCCGCTGGCGGCAGCCTCGAGGACGACCTCTGCGTTCGCCGTGTCCTCCACGGGAAGCGCGAGAGCGACCGACGTCACCCCGGTGCTGCGTCGCCCGGCGACGCCTGCTGCACCGCGCAGCGATTCTCGCGTGACCGCCGGACCCAGCCCGACGAGAGCGAAGGGTGCCGACGAGCCGTCGGTCGCCGGTGCGCGTCGGTACTCGTCGACCGCTCCGGTCACCTCGAGGGCGCCGAGCATGGCACGCAGCTCGGGGTAGGCATCCGCGGGCGCCGCCAGTTCCGCTCCGTCCGTGCCGCGGATCACGCCAAGAACGATGAGGTCGGCGTCGGTCGAGAGGGCGGGTGCGGTGCTGAGTTCCAGTGCGGCGACGGTCATGCGGCCAGGGTATCCCTGCGCCCGACGACTGTTCGCTGTGAGCACCTTCGGGGGCCCGTCGCTATCCGGCAGCGCGGGACGGGCTGCTCGTAGACTCGTGACATGCAAGATCCGCGGTCGCTCTATGAGTTCGTCTCCGACGTCTCGGACGTGCCGACGGGCCTGCACCTCGTCGCAGGCCTGACCGGATTCACGGATGCCGGATCGGCCGTCTCCCAGGTGACCGAGGCGCTGGCTGCCGGCGACGACGTGCGCGACCTGGTCGTCTTCGACAACGACGCCCTCCTCGACTACCGTGCGCGCCGACCGATCATGTACTTCGACGAGGACCACCTGTCGGAGTACCGCCCGGCGAAGCTGGCGCTGTCGCTCGCCCACGACGAACTGCACCGGCCGTATCTGCTGCTCACGGGCTATGAGCCCGATTTCCGGTGGGAGGCGTTCACCGAGGCCGTGCTCGACCTGCTGCGCAGGTTCGAGGTCGCCGACACGACGTGGATCCATGCGATCCCGATGCCCACGCCGCACACGCGTCCCCTCGGGGTCACGGTGAGCGGCAACCGCTCCGAGTTGACGGACGCCTACTCGGTCTGGCGCCCGCGCACCCAGGTGCCCGGCAACGTGCTGCACCTGCTCGAGTACCGGCTCCAGGAGGCCGACCACCCGACCGCGGGCTTCGTCCTCCTCGTCCCGCATTACCTGGCCGACACCGAGTACCCGCTCGCAGCTGTCGCGGGTCTGGAGAGCGTGAGCGCGGCGACGGGCCTGATCTTCCCCACCGACGAGCTGCGTGAGCAGGGGCGCGAGTTCACCCAGAAGGTCGAGGAGCAGGTCGCGGGCAACGCCGAGCTGGAGCGCCTGGTGGCGACGCTCGAAGAGCGTCACGACAGCTACATGCAGGAGAACCCGCTGCCGTCGCCCCTGGTCGACGAGGACGGCGAGTTGCCGAACGCGGATGCCATCGCGGCCGAGCTGGAGCGCTTCCTCGCGTCCCGTCGCGACGATCCGCGGGCATAGCCTGACGGAGTGAACTCTGCGCGGTCCTGGCTCGTCTTCGGCGGGGCCGCGTTCGCCTACCTGATCGCGGTCATGCAGCGCACCTCGTTCGGGGTGGCCGGCGTGGAGGCGACTGATCGTTTCGCGGTGAACGCCGCGGTGATCTCGGTCGTCGCGGTCGTCCAGATCGTCGTCTACGCCGTGCTGCAGATACCCGTGGGTGTCCTGGCCGACCGGGTGGGTGCGCCCGTCCTGATCCTGGCGGGGGCGCTGATCATGGCTGCGGGGCAGCTGATGCTGTCCTTCTCGGGGGGCATCGTCGTGGCGCTCATCGCCCGGGTGCTGGTGGGTGTCGGCGACGCGGCCACGTTCGTCAGCGTGATCCGCCTCCTCCCGGGCTGGTTCGAGGGCCGCATCCTGCCGCAGCTCTCGCAGTGGGTCGGCATGACCGGACAGGTGGGGCAGATCCTGTCGGCGTTCCCCTTCGCGCTGCTCCTGCACCTGCAGGGGTGGACGCCCGCGTTCGTGGTCGCTGCGGGCGTGTCGCTGCTCGCAGCGGTGATCGCGGGTGCGGTCGTGCGTCGCGGGACGCAGCTCGTGACCACCCAGGAGCTGCGGTCGATCGATCCATCCGAGGCGGGGTTGCGTGCGAGCCTCTCGCGGCACGGGACGCAGCTTGGGTTCTGGGCCCACCTGCTCGCCGGAACCGTGCCGACGATGCTCGGCATCCTCTGGGGGTACCCGTTCCTCACCGCAGGGCTGGGCTACGACCCGGCGACGGCGTCCGGCGTGTTCACGATGATGGTCGTCGGCACTCTGGTGTCCGGGCCGATCGTGGGCCTGGTGATCGCGCGCCATCCGCTGCGTCGCAGCGACCTGGTTCTCGCCATCACGTGGACGACCTTCGCGCTCTGGACCCTGGTGCTCCTCTGGCAGCCCGCGCCGCCACTCTGGCTCGTCGCGGTGTTCTTCTTCGCGGTCGGGGTCTGCAGCCCCGCCTCGCTCATCGGTCTCGATGTCGCGCGCAGCTCGAACCCGCACCATGCCCACGGGTCGGCGACGGGGATCGCGAACTCCGGCGGATTCGTGGGCGGGTTCATCGGGATGCTGATGGTCGGGGTCGTGCTCGACCTGGTCGACGAGGCGCGCGTGGCGGCCGGCGAGGTGTCACAGCTGTACAGCCTCGACGGGTTCCGGCTCGCGTTCCTGAGTGCCTACCTGATCGCCATGGTCGGAACGGTCGGTCTGCTCTGGAAACGCCGCCACACGCGACGACGCCTCTTTGAGGAGGAGGGAATAGAGATAGCCCCCTTGTGGGTTGCACTCTTCGGCGCACGCGGCCGGAGGCGCCCTCCGGATGTGCGACAATAGACAATCAGAGACCCGGTCGAATCCCCGGTTCGCGTCCCTCTCAGCCGATTCAGGTCGTGCGAGATGACGCGGGGGACTTGACACGGGTCTACGTACTGCCCAGACGCAACTTCCCACCCGCGAAAGGGGTCAGCATGGCCACCCCCACCTCCGCCTCCCAGGACACGGTCAAGGACGACCGCGCAACCACGAAGGCCGCAGCATCGAAGGCGGCCCCCGCCGCGAAGAAGGCCCCCGCGAAGGCCGCCGCGCCCGCGAAGGCCGCATCCAAGGCTGCAGCGACCAAGACCGCTGCCAAGGCGCCCGCCGCAAAGGCGCCCGCGAAGTCGACCGCCAAGAAGCCCACGGCGAAGGCCGGTCCCGCCACGGAGTCCGACGAGGAGCCCGAGGAGGGCGTCGACGACGAGCCCGTCGTCCTCGACGACGACGAGAACGGCGACGAGGCTCCGGCGGGCAAGACCGACGAGGCGTCCGACGACGAGGAATCGACCGAGGAGTCGTCCGACGAAGAGGACGACGACACGGCCTCCACGGGAGCCGACGAGCCGCTGCCCACGGGCGCGCTGCGGCTCTCGATGACCGACGAGGACGACGAGGTTCCGGTCTACTCGGCCGCAATCACGGGCGCCACAGCCGACCCGGTCAAGGACTACCTGAAGCAGATCGGCAAGGTCGCGCTCCTCAACGCCGAGCAGGAGGTCGAGCTCGCGATGCGCATCGAGGCCGGCCTGTTCGCCGAGGAGAAGCTGTCGCAGATGTCCGACAGCGAGAAGCGGTCGCAGCTCGGTCGCGAGTTGTCGTGGGTCGCCCGCGACGGCCAGCGTGCCAAGAGCCACCTTCTCGGCGCGAACCTGCGCCTCGTGGTGTCGCTCGCCAAGCGCTACACGGGCCGCGGGATGCAGTTCCTCGACCTCATCCAGGAAGGCAACCTGGGCCTCATCCGTGCCGTCGAGAAGTTCGACTACACGAAGGGCTTCAAGTTCTCCACCTACGCCACCTGGTGGATCCGGCAGGCGATCACCCGCGCCATGGCCGACCAGGCGCGCACCATCCGCATCCCGGTGCACATGGTCGAGGTCATCAACAAGCTCGCGCGCGTCCAGCGTCAGATGCTCCAGGATCTGGGCCGGGAGCCCACGCCCGAAGAGCTCAGCCGCGAACTCGACATGACCCCCGAGAAGGTCATCGAGGTGCAGAAGTACGGACGCGAGCCGATCTCGCTGCACACGCCCCTCGGCGAGGACGGCGACAGCGAGTTCGGTGACCTCATCGAGGACACCGAGGCCGTGGTTCCCGCCGACGCCGTCGGCTTCACGATGCTGCAGAAGCAGCTCGAGAGCCTGCTCGACTCCCTGTCCGAGCGTGAGGCGGGCGTGATCCGCATGCGATTCGGTCTCGGCGACGGGATGCCGAAGACCCTCGACCAGATCGGCGACACCTTCGGTGTCACACGCGAGCGCATCCGCCAGATCGAATCGAAGACCATGGCGAAGCTGCGTCACCCGTCGCGGTCGCAGTCGCTGCGCGACTACCTGGAGTAAACCGACGTGGAGCACCGTCCTTACGAGAACCGCAATCGTCCGCGTGAGGTCGAGGTCGACGGTGTCCGCTTCGAGCGCCACCCGATCAAGACCCACGTCGTGCTTCCGGGTGACGCGCTCGAACCGGTGGTGGAGCAGTACGGCCTGCCCGAGCTGCAGGACGGCGACTGGTTCTTCATGACGGAGAAGATGGTCGCCTCCTCACAGGGGCGCGCCTATCCGGTGGCGGAGATCAAGGCCCGCCCCCTCGCCGTGCGGCTGTCGAAGCACGTCGTGAAGACGCCGTGGGGTGTGGGGCTCGGGATCCCCGAGACGATGGAGATGGCCATCCGCGAGGTGGGCACTCCGCGCATCCTCGTCGCTGCCGCGGTGTCGGTGGTGTCGAAGCTCTTCGGACGCACCGGAGACTTCTACCGCGTCGCGGGCAAGAAAGCGCGTGGTATCGACGGCCCCGGGTACCCGACCATTCCGCCGTTCGACGAGATGGTGGTGCTGACTGCGGCCGAGCCGTACGCCGTGTCGGCGCGGATCAAGGAGTTCCTCGCCGCGAAGGGCAAGCACGTGGAGGTGCTGCTGGTCGACATCAACGACCTGGGCGGCAACATCCTCGGGTCGACCGTGTCGCCGGACGACGAGAAGCTGACCGTGCGTATCCTCAAGGACAACCCGATCGGTCAGGGCCACGAGTCGACCCCCCTCGGCATCATCCGCCGAGTGAGCTGACGCGCCTCAGTCGTTGTAGCTGCGCGGGATGCGCCGCGAGGCCCGGGAGAGGATCTCGTCGCCGATGCTGCCCGCCCAGTCGGCCCAGTCCTCGACCGTCGGCTCCCCGTCGTCTCCGGGGCCGTACACGATCGCTTCCGCCCCGGTCTGAACGCCCGGAGCGGCTTCCACGGTGATCGTGTCGACGTCTACCTGCAGCACGCGGGTGCGGACTCCTCCGAGGAGAACCTCCGCGCCGCGAGCGGGGTGGAGCACCGACGGGGGCAGCCCGTCCGCGGAGCCGACGTCGAGCACCGCCCGACCTTCGCTGACCTCGATGACCTCTGCGATGAGACGCACGGGGCCGCGCATCCCGAATTCGCCGGCTCGTATGTCGTCGAAGGGGGAGACGCCGTACGCGGCGATGCCGAACCGCACCAGGTCGAGGCGGGCCTCCGGCATCCGGATGCCGGCGGAGCTGGCGGCGAGATGCAACAGGACGCGGTCGGGACCCTCGACGGGAACGCCGAGTGCGGCGGCGACGGCCACCGCGGAGCGGAACTCGGCGAGGGCGATCGCGTCGTCGGCGGGGGAGGCGTCGGCGAGGTGCGACCAGAGGCCGACGATGCGGACCCGGCCGTCGACTTCCATCGAGCGGGCCGTCGAGACCAGCTCGGGCCAGGTCTCGGGGTCTGCGCCGTTGCGGTGCAGACCGGTGTCGATCTTGAGGTGCACCCGGGCAGGGACATCCGTGGCCGCGTCGGCGATGCGCCCCAGTTCGAGCGGGGACGACACCCCCAGATCGATGTCGGCCGCGATGGCGGCGCCGAAGTCGGTGCGCGCGCCATGAAGCCACGCGAACAGGGGAGCGGTGATCCCCGCTTCCCTCAGCGTGAGGGCGGCGGGCACATCGAGCACGGCGAGCGAATCCGCGCCGGCGTCAAGCCCCGCTCGGGCGACCGGGACCATTCCCAGACCGTAGGCATCGGCTTTCACGGCGAACATGGTGCGCGACGGTGCGGCCAGTGCGGCCAGCGTGCGGACGTTGTGGCGGATAGCCGCCAGATCGATCTGAAGGTGCGCGGTCACCGTCGCTCCCGGGAGATGCGGACGCCGAGACCGGCCGTCAGGTCGAGGGGGGTGCGTTCGGTCCAGCCGGCCCAGTCGACGGCGCTCGGTTCGTCGCGTTCCGGGTCGCCGAAGAGAACCGCGATGTCGCCGGGGCGGGGCGGGTGGTCGCCGCAATCGACGACCAACTGGTCCATCGCGATGCGTCCGACCAGAGGACGCTGCGCACCACCGACGAGAACACGTGCGCGATTGGAGGCGAGACGGGGCACCCCGTCGGAGTAGCCGAGACCGACGAGCGCGAGGGTGGTCGGACCGGACGTGCGATAGGTGTAGCCGTAGGACACCCCGGCGCCTCCCGGCACCTGCTTCACGGCGACGACTTCGCCCTCCAGCGACAGCACGGGGCGCGAACCGGGGGTGAGGCCGAAGATCGATGAATCCGTGCTCGGCACGTCCTGGCGGGCCCGACCTGTGCGGACGTCCACGAAGCCGAGCCTGCGAGCCACGGCGGCGTCCGTGTCGTCGCTCACGATGACGCCGGTCATCCCGAGGTCACGTGCGACGGGGCCGACCAGCGAGAGGGAGTGCCCGTACGCGTCGGCGCGGGCGTCGAGGAACAGCGAATCGAGCCCGGCGAGGTTCGCGGCGAAGGCGTCGAGATCGACGAGCGCGCGACGGTGCAGCCCGGGTGCGGCGACCGAGCGGGGCTCAGTCAGCGACAGGCTCCCGCAGGCGGTCGGACTCGTCGTGCCAGTCGACTGCAGTGGCGATCAGCTTCGGCTTGTACTCGGCTCCGTGGTGGGCGCAGAAGTACAGCTCGCCGGACGCCAGGGTGACGCGCACGTAGGCCTGGGCGCCGCACATGTCGCACCGGTCGAGGGCGGTGAGAACGGGACGCTCCAGCTCGACGGTGCCATCGGTGGTTGTCTGAGACATGTCCTGCTCCTTCCCTCGGGTTCGGTGTGGTGCGTTGATCCATGTAAGCATGCGGAAGCTGAAGATTCCGGATGGAGCGTGGGCATTTCGCCCGTGGCGTACGGATGCGTCGGGACGGCCCCTCGAACGGGACGCTCGCCCTCGGCGGCCTGCGCGCGTAGGGTTCCTGCATGGGGGAAGCATCGACGAGCCTGCTTGAGGCCGCCGTCGAGGGGGCTGGGGAGCTCACCGACGGGACGACGAGCGCGCCTCGAGGGCCGCGCAGAATCCGCAGAGTGGTCGCCGTCGCGGTGGTCGCCGCGCTCGTGATCGCCGCGAGTGTCGTCGGTGGTGTGACCTGGGCGAACCAGGTGGCGCACGACCGCGCTCTCGAGCAGGCGCAGGCGGCTCAGGAGAAAGCAACCCGCTCCGCAGCGGCGCACCGGGCCACGATCGTGTGGCTCGAGACGTCGGTGGACGCGGGGATCGCGGCCCGCGACGCCGTCGCATCCGGGGTCATTGCCCACCAGGAACTGCTCGGAGGGAAGGCCGCCGTCTCGACGGTCGTCGAGAGCAACGCCGCGCTGGAGGCACTGCTTGCTGACGTCCTCGGCGCGGAGGCGCCGACGGTCGACACCGTGATCCCCCACACCACCCCGATCGGGGCGCCGGATGCGATCGACCCGGAGCTCGGTACCGACGAACTGACGTCACTCGCAGCGTCCCGTGCCGAGGAGTCGCGCGACACGGACGCCGCCCGAGAGCTGCTGGCCGCCGAGGCGGACGGCGTCGATGAGGCGAACGCTGTGCTGATCGACGCTCTCTCCGATCTCGCGACGACGCTCCCGACCCCGCACGAGGCCCTGCTCGCGTCGCATCCGCTCGCTTCGGACCAGAGCAAGGCTGCAGCCGCCGCCGCATTGGCGTCTCTTGCCGACGCCTCGTCCGGTGCCGGCCTTCCGGCGCTCTTCGACAAGTACGCGGACGCCGCAGCCGGTGTGATCGCAGCGCACGACGCGGAGACGGCGCGGATCGCTGCCGAGGCGGCGGCTCGTGCGGCGGCCGAGGCGGCCGCGAAGAAGGCGCGGTCCGGTTCGCGCGGCGCTGCAGGCGGCGGTGGCGGCGGAGGTGGTGGTGGCGGCGATAGCGGCGTGCTCAGCGAGACGAACGCACAGCGCGCCGCCAACGGTCTCGGCGGGCTCGCGTGGAACGGCACGCTCGCGTCGCGCTCCTGCTCCTTCGCCGCAGTACTCGCCGCGGCGAACGGCGGGCTGTACCACAGCAGCTTCCAGGGCGGTTTCTCCCGGTGGGCGGAGAACGTCGCGTACGGCTATGGCAGTGCGTCCGCCGTCGTCGCCGGCTGGATGGGATCGTCCGGGCACCGGGCGAACATCCTCGGGCCGTACACGGTGATGGGTGCCTGCTCGGCGACCTCGAGCACCGGCCGCGTCTACTGGGTGCAGCAGTTCGGGGCCTGACCGGTCCTCGCGGGTGCGCCTCCCGAACGGTGACGCCGGCCGCGGTTAAGCTCGTGCGGTGAGCACCGACTACTCCGCCCGCCACCTCTCCGTACTCGAGGGACTCGAGGCGGTCCGCAAGCGTCCCGGCATGTACATCGGCTCCACCGATTCGCGCGGACTCATGCACTGTCTGTGGGAGATCATCGACAACTCCGTCGATGAGGCGCTCGGCGGGCACGGGTCTGAGATCTCGGTCATCCTGCACGCCGACGACTCTGTCGAGGTGCGCGACCGGGCCCGAGGCATCCCCGTCGACATCGAACCCAAGACGGGCCTCTCCGGCGTCGAGGTGGTGTTCACCAAGCTTCACGCGGGTGGCAAGTTCGGCGGCGGATCGTATGCGGCGTCCGGTGGTCTGCACGGTGTCGGCGCCTCCGTCGTGAACGCGCTCTCGGAGCGACTCGACGTCGAGGTCGACCGCGACGGCAAGACGTGGGCCATGTCGTTCCACCGTGGCGAGCCGGGTGTGTTCGCCGACAGCGGCGCGCCCACCCCCGACGCCCCGTTCACCCCGTTCGTCTCCGGCAGCGAGCTGCGCGTCGTCGGCAAGGTCGCCAAGGGCGTCACCGGTACCCGCATCCGGTACTGGGCCGACCGCCAGATCTTCACGAAGGGCGCGGGATTCCAGCCGGAGGAACTCGTCGGCCGCGCCCGGCAGACCGCTTTCCTGGTCCCGGGTCTCGGGATCGAGATCCGCGACGAGCGCGGCGATGAACCCACGACCGAGAGCTTCCGCTTCGAGGGGGGCATCAGCGAGTTCGTCGAGCACCTCGCCAGCGATGCGGGCGTGACCGATACGTGGCGCATCCAGGGCGTCGGAAACTACACCGAAACGGTCCCGGTGCTGCAGGAGAACGGGCACATGGTGCCCACCGAGCTGAGCCGGGAGTGCGAGGTCGACCTGGCTCTGCGGTGGGGAACCGGCTACGACACCGTCTTCAAGAGCTTCGTCAACATCATCGCCACTCCGAAGGGTGGAACGCACCAGGCCGGATTCGAGCAGGGTCTGCTCAAGTTCCTCCGTGCGGAGGTCGAGAAGAACGCCCGCCGTCTCAAGGCGGGCAGCGACAAGCTCGAGAAGGATGACGTGCTCGCCGGTATGACGGCGGTGCTTACCGTCCGCCTGCCCGAGCCGCAGTTCGAGGGCCAGACCAAGGAGGTCCTCGGGACGCCCGCGGTGCGGGCCATCGTCTCGAACGCCGTCGTGAAGGGGCTTCAGGCACGCTTCGCGAGCACCAAACGCGACGACAAGAACCAGTCAGCCCTCGTGCTCGACAAGGTCGTCGCCGAGATGAAGAGCCGGATCTCGGCGCGCGCCCACAAGGAGACCCAGCGTCGCAAGAACGCGCTCGAGAGCTCGTCGCTGCCGGCGAAGCTCGTGGACTGCCGCTCGAGTGACGTGCTCGACACCGAGCTCTTCATCGTCGAGGGCGATTCCGCGCTCGGCACGGCGAAGCTGGCGCGGGACAGCGAGCACCAGGCGCTCCTCCCGATCCGCGGCAAGATCCTCAACGTCCAGAAGGCGTCCGTGGCCGACATGCTCGGCAACGCGGAGTGCGCCTCGATCATCCAGGTGATCGGTGCCGGTTCGGGGCGCAGCTTCGACATCGAGGCCGCCCGCTACGGCAAGGTCATCATCATGAGCGACGCCGACGTCGACGGCGCGCACATCCGCACGCTGCTGCTCACGTTGTTCTTCCGGTACATGCGACCGATGGTCGAAGAGGGGCGGGTGTTCGCGGCGGTTCCGCCGCTGCACCGCGTGGTGGTCGTGAACCCCGGGTCGAAGCCGAACGAGATCCTCTACACCTACTCCGAGCAGGAGCTTCAGGGCGTCCTCGCGTCGCTCAAGAAGGCGGGCAAGAGCTACCAGGACCCGATCCAGCGCTACAAGGGCCTCGGCGAGATGGACGCCGACCAGCTCGCCGAGACCACGATGAGTCGCGCACACCGCACCCTGCGACGCGTGCGCGTCGAGGATGCGGACGCCGCGAACCGCGTGTTCGAGCTG
This sequence comes from Actinomycetes bacterium, assembly GCA_023386365.1. GTDB lineage: Bacteria > Actinomycetota > Actinomycetes > Actinomycetales > Microbacteriaceae > Homoserinibacter. The sequence continues at coordinate 73,166 of JAEWJX010000109.1, forward strand.
CTGATGGGCAACGACGTCGCCCCCCGCAAGGAGTTCATCGTGGCCGGCCAGGGGCTGGACCGCTCCCGCGTCGACGTCTAGAGCGAGCGCCCGACCGAGGCGACGACCGCATCCAGGGGGGTGCCGGAAGCATCCCGCTTGGCGCCGGCCTCAGGCAGCGTGCGCGCCGCCCCATCCGACGAGACCGCGAGCGCGGGCGCCGGACCGACCCAGGCGAGGGCGAGCGCGTCCTCGCCCTTCAGGAACGCGTGTGAGCGCACACCGCCGGTCGCGCGACCCTTGCCGGGGAACTCGGTGAAATGGGACACCTTGCCGCGGCCGGGGTCCGTACCGGGAAGCGTGCCCGTGGGCGTCGAGATGGTGACGACCACCGCATCCGCCGGGTCGAGCGACCCGAAGAAGATCGCGTCCGCTTTCGCGGAGAGGTTGATCCCCGCCATGCCTCCGGCGGCGACGCCCTGGGGTCGCACCTGGCTCGCGGCGAAGTGCAGCAGTTGGGAGTCGGACGCGACGAACACCAGCTCGTCGCTCTCGGGCCCCTGGCCGACGCCGACGACCTCGTCGCCCGCCTTGAGGGAGATCACCTCGAAGTCGGGACGGTTCGGGTAGCCGCCTGCCGTCACGCGCTTGACGACGCCCTGGCGGGTGCCGAGCGCGATCGGGTTCTCGGAGGTCAGCGAAACCAGCCCGACGACGCGTTCCTTCTTGTCCGCGATCCCGAGGTAGTCGCCGATACGCGCACCCGCCGCCAACTGCACGGAGTTGGCGGGGACGGACGGCAGATCGACCGGCGTGAACCGGATGAGGCGCCCACGCGAGGTGATGGCACCCAGTTCGCCGCGGGTCGTTCCGAGCACGGTCGTCAGGATGGCGTCGTGCTTGCTACGGCGCGCGGGGGGAGCGATGCTCTCCGCCCCGTCGGCCAGGTCGACCCGCACGGTGCGGCCGGTGGTGGACAGCACGACGAGCGTCGGCGCGTCGGCGATCTCGAGCGAAACGCCGGCGGCCGCCTTCCGTGCTGCGGCGGTGGTCGCGATGCTCGGGCCCGCCTCGGTGAGAAGGGTGCGGCGAGGGGTGCCGAAACGCTCGGCCACCTCGTCGAGCTCGACACCCACCTGTGCGCGGATGCGTGCAGGGTCGGCCAGGAGCGCCTCCAGCTCGGCGATCTCGGCACGCAGCTTGTCGCGCTCGGTCTCGAGCTCGATGCGGCTGAACTTGGTGAGGCGACGCAGCTGCAGCTCGAGGATGTAGTCGGCCTGAAGCTGGGAGAGATCGAACACCTCCATGAGGCGCGTCCGTGCCTGAGCGGTGTCGTCGCTGGCACGAATGACCTGGATGACCTCGTCGATGTCGAGGATCGCGATGAGGAGACCCTCGACGAGGTGCAGGCGTTCCTGTCGCCGCGCGAGTCGGTAGCGCGAGCGCCGCGTCACGACCCGGATGCGGTGGTCCACGTAGACCTGCAGCAGGTCGCGCAGCCCGAGCGTCTGCGGTCGACCCTCGACGAGGGCGACGTTGTTGATGGAGAAGCCGTCTTCCAGAGGCGTCAGCCGGTAGAGCTGCTCGAGCACGGCCTCCGGCGAGAACCCGGTCTTGATCCCGATGACGAGCCGGAGTCCGTTCTTGCGGTCGGTCAGGTCGGTCACGTCGGCGATGCCGGTGATCTTCTTGGCGTTGACGCCGTCTTTGATCTTCTCGATGACCTTCTCGGGGCCGACGAGGTAGGGGAGCTCCGTGACGACGAGGCCGGTACGGCGCGCCGACAGCTGCTCGACGGTGACCTTGGCCCGGGTCTTGAAGCTGCCGCGCCCGTTCGCGTAGGCGTCGCGGATGCCGGAGAGGCCGACGATCGTGCCACCCGTGGGCAGGTCAGGTCCGGGCACGTACGCCATCAGGTCTTCGAGCGTCGCGTCGGGGTTCTCGAGTAGGTGGCGGGCGGCGCCGGCGACCTCGATGAGGTTGTGGGGCGCCATGTTGGTCGCCATGCCGACCGCGATGCCGCTGGCACCGTTGACCAGCAGGTTGGGGAACGCTGCCGGCAGGACCTCGGGCTGGGTGAGCTGGTTGTCGTAGTTGGGGATGAAGTCGACGACGTCTTCGCCGAGCGATTCGACGAGCGCCAGCGCTGCGGCCTGCATCCGCGCCTCGGTGTACCGCGCTGCCGCGGGGCCGTCGTCGAGCGAACCGAAGTTGCCGTGGCCGTCGACGAGGGGCACCCGCATCGTGAAGTCCTGGGTGAGGCGCACCAGGGCGTCGTAGATCGCTGTGTCGCCGTGGGGGTGGAGGCGTCCCATAACGTCGCCGACCACGCGTGCGCTCTTCACATGGCCGCGGTCGGGGCGCAGGCCCATCTCGCTCATCTGGAACAGGATCCGCCGTTGCACGGGCTTGAGTCCGTCGCGCGCGTCGGGAAGCGCGCGCGAGTAGATGACGGAGTAGGCGTACTCGAGGAAGGAGCCCTGCATCTCGGTCGAGACGTCGACATCCTCGATGCGCTCGCCGACAGGGGAAGCGGGGGTGGTTTCGGGTGGAGTCATAAGATCGACGCCATGTTACCGGCGGCGAAAACCCACAGGCTGAGCCTTGCCGATGTACTGCCGAATTGCCTCGCTTCCCTCTCCCGCACCAGCGGGCGGATGGGGCTGCCTCCGGCCGAGAAGGCGGTGGTGATCGTCGTCGACGGCCTGGGTCTGACGGCGCTCTCGGAACGTGCGGGTCACGCGCGAGTGCTCGCCAGTCGTCTCGGTATGGATCCCGCAGCGGGGTCGGGGTTCCCGTCGACGACGGTGGCGGCGTTGACGAGCCTCACCACCGGTGAGCCGAGCGGACGTCATGGACTGGTCGGATATCGCATCCTCGACGTCGAGCGGGATCGCGTCGTGAACCAGCTGAGCGGGTGGGAGGGGCTCGACCCGGCGACCTGGCAGCGGATGCCGACCCTGTTCGAGTCGGCCACCCGTTCCGGCATCCGGTCGGTCGCGATCGCGCACCCGCGATATGTGGATTCGGAGTTCACGCACGCGATGCTGCGCGGCGCCGAGTTCCTCGGGGCGGCCGAAGCCACCGCACGTCGCACGAGGCTCCGCGAGGTGCTCGCCGCGCCCGGCCCAGCACTCGTGTACTACTACGTGCCCGACCTCGACATGGCGGGCCACGCGAAGGGGCTGGCATCGGGGGAGTGGATCGCCGCGCTGGAGGACCTGGACGCCGAACTCGGCGCGATCCTCGGCATCCTCGGTCCCCGCGACGGCCTGCTGGTGACGGCCGACCACGGCATGGTCGACGTACCGGAGCACGCCCAGCGCATCGCGACCGCCGATCAGCTCGACGGTGTGCGTCACGTCGCAGGGGAGCCTCGATGCCTGCAGTTGCACCTCGAGGTGGACGCCGACGCGCAGGCGGTCGCCGAGCGCTGGCGCGCGGCGGAGGGGCGTCGCGCATGGGTGGCGACCCGCGACGAGGCGATCGCCGTCGGTTGGTTCGGCGCGGTGGATCCGGAGGTCGCGCCACGTATCGGCGATGTGCTGGTCGCCGCTCGTGGCGATTTCGCGTTCTACGCCGACCCGGATGATCGCGGGCGCGGCATGGTCGGCCAGCACGGATCGCTCACCCCCGCCGAGACCGGGGTGCCGTTGCTGAGGTTCGGGGCGTTCGCCTAGAGGTCGTCGTCGGTACGCGCACCGAACACGATCTCGTCCCAACTGGGCATGGATGCGCGGCCGCGGCGCTTGCCGAGAGGACCGGTCGCCCCGGAGGACCCGGAGGCCTTGGCGGTCGCCTGGCTCGTGGGGACCGGGAGGTCGGGGACCGCGTCGAGCGGTACGTCGACGAGCTTCACCACGCCCGTCGACGGGTGGGCGGCCAGACCCTGCTCGGCGTCGTCGAGGTCGAGGGGCTCACGCTCCCCGCGTCGGCGGCGCAGTGCCTCCAGCAGGTCGGCCGTGTGGTGGGTTCCGGAGGGCTCGTCGGCCGGGGCCGGACGCGTGCCGAACTCGATCTGCGTAAACTCCACGGCCTGCACGATGGTGCCGTCGGAGTTCTCCTCGACGGCGAACGCTCCGCTGTCGAATCGTCCGTCGTCGCGCTCGTCGAGCGGGACCGCCCGCAGTCGGGGGATGAGGCTCGGCGGAAGCTCACCCTGCTGCGACAGGGTCACCGCCTCCTGGTTGAGGGGCGCGAGCGACTGCTTCTTGGGCTCGAAGGACCAGCGGGCGTCGCGGTCGACGTCGCTCGCCTGGAAGGTCAGCTTGACGATCCATCCGCCCCCCTGCTCCTTCCAGCTGGACCAGCGCTCGCCGGTCGCGCCGGCGTCGGCGAGACGTTCCCGGATGACGGATCCGAACGTGGCGCCCGACACGAGCGGGTCGGTCTCGACGGCCATGTGCACGGGGACGTTGAGGGCGGACTCCACGACGTACTCGCGCTCGGCGAGCACCGGACCCTCGAAGCGCCGCACGTAGTCGATGGATGCGCCGGTGACGCGGGAGACGTCTTCGGCGGTCATGCCGGCGCGGATCTGGGCCTGGATCTCGCGCGGTGCGAGGCGGCGCGTGGGTCCGGATTCGGGCATCGACGCGCGCAGGCGGGACTGTTGGGTCTCGTCCACTTCGACCCGGTAACGCTCGCCGTTGTCGGCGGCGAGAAGGAGCGAGCCGTTCTCGACTCCGATGACCTTGAGTTCTTGCATGCTGAACGACCTCCAGCCGTCACGATTCAGCGCAAGGATGCCACGCGCGGGCGCCGAATCCTGGGAATATCGCGGGCGTGCCGCGAGTTGCATGGATCGCAGTTCGCGGCTTGTCTGAAAGCCAGCTGTGAGGGTTTGCGTATCGACAGGCGATGATGCAAACTGACGCCGCTTCACCGAACGCAGCGATAGAGATGGATGGGAATGGCTACCGATTACGACGCCCCGCGGAAGACCGACGACGACACGGAGTCGATCCAGGCCCTCCAGGAGCGTGTGCCCGACAAGCTGTCGGGTGTCGTTGACGTCGATGACGCCGACAACCCCGGCTTCGAACTCGGTGGATCCGATCTTTCCGACCTCGACCTCGACGTCGTCGTGCTGCCCCCGCAGGAGGACGAATTCACCTGCGTCAGCTGCTTCCTCGTGAAGCACCAGTCGCAGTTCGACCACAAGACCGACCTCGGACCGATCTGCGCGGAGTGCGCCGCCTGACGCGTGGCCCCTAGCCCCTCACCGCGTCGCGCGCGGTGAGGATCGCCGACGCGAGTGCGTCGGCGCGACGGCTGGAGATGATCCAGTAGGGGGTCGGGTCTGCCGGATCGGCGAGCTCGACCCGCACCACGTCGGGGATCCATCCTCGGATGAGCAGCCACGCGTCCGCGTGGAGCCCGACTCCGCGCTCGTACACGGCATCCGTGCCGCGCGCTGCGCGTGCATCGGCCACCACCTCGAGCGGGAGGCGTGCACGCCCGGCGCGCAGTTGACCATCAGCGACCTCGACGACCGGCGTCGTTGCGATCAGCAGCACCACGATCGCCGCGTACAGGCCGACGGCGACCACCGCACCCGCGATCACGTTGATCGGCAGGAACACCAGCAGGCTCGCGGGCATGACGAGGGCGGTGGCGATGAAGATCCAGGCGGACGGGGACAACTTCTCGCGGAAGACGGGCTGTGACGTGGACATCAGCCCTATTCGACCATGGACTAGCCTCGTGGGGTGACTGAGACCGTCGAGGTGCTGTTCCGCGGCGACACCGTACCCTCCTACGCGCACCCCGGTGACGCTGGCGCCGACTTGGTGTCCACGGAGGACGTGGTGATCGAGCCGGGTCAGCGAGTGACGGTCGGCACCGGTGCCGCCATCGCGCTGCCCGACGGCTACGTGGCGTTCGTCGTCCCGCGCAGCGGTCTCGCGTCCAAGCACGGCATCACCATCGTGAACAGCCCCGGAACGGTCGACGCCGGGTACCGCGGGGAGATCCGCGTCACCCTGCTCAACACCGATTCCCGCGAGAGCTACACGATCAGCTCGGGCGATCGCATCGCCCAGCTCATCGTGATGCCGGTGAGCCGGGCCAGGTTCATCCCCGTAGAGCGGCTGCCCGGTTCCGACCGCGGCGAAGGCGGCTTCGGTTCGACGGGCTATTCGACCCGAGGAGGAACACCATGAGCGACGTCCCCGCTGACGACGCCACCATCGACCAGCCGAAGTCGGCACCGGAAGACCGCGAGACCGCGGGTCCGCTGGACGTGAGCGAAGCCAACTCGGTGCGACCGTACGTCGACCTCGGTGGCGTCAAGATTCTGCCCCGGCCCGAACTCGCACTCCGCCTGGAGATCGAGGAGGGCAGCAAGCGCGTCGTCGCGGTCGCCCTCGACTACGTCGAGTCGACGCTGCAGGTGCAGCCCTTCGCCGCCCCGCGCAACAGCGGCCTCTGGCACGAGATCCGTGAGCAGATCGTCGAGCAGATCGCCCGCCAGGGGGGTACGACTCAGACCGTCGACGGACCGTTCGGACCCGAACTGCGTGCGGAGATCCCGGCGCCCGCGGGCAACGCCCCCGGCGTGCGGATCGCACGCTTCGTTGGTGTCGACGGACCGCGCTGGTTCCTCCGCGGCGTCATCAGCGGCAAGGCTGCCGTCGACCCCGAGGCCGCGGCTCAGGTCGAGGACCTGTTTCGCAGCATCGTCGTCGTGCGCGGCGGCACCCCGATGCCTCCGCGCGACCTCATCCCGCTGCACGTTCCGGCGAACGTCCAGGCGTCCGCGCCCGGCGCATCCGCCTGATGCCCGAACAGCATCCCGACCCGACCGACCGGGGCGCGGACGGAGCGGAGGCAGCGTCGTTCTCGGACGCCCTGTCGGCCGCCGCCCGCAAGTCCGGACTCGGTCGTGTCGCGCCCGGCGAGACGCCGACGGCGGGTGCACTGCTCTCGGCCATCGGGGGAGTGCGGGGCCTGATCGAGTCGATTCTGCCGGGACTGCTCTTCCTCGTCGTGTTCACGGTGACGCAGCAGGTGCTGCCGTCCGTGATCGCGCCCTTCGCCGTCGCGGTGGTGTTCATTGTCATCCGCGTCGTCACCCGACAGCCGGTCACGTCGGCGATCGCCGGCGCGCTCGGCATCGCGGTCTCCGCGGCGCTGGCACTGTGGAGTGGCCGGGCGGAAGACAACTTCGTTCCCGGTTTCGTGGTGAACGTCGTGATGATCGTCGCCATGGTGGTGAGCATCGCCGTGAAGCGGCCCCTCATCGGGGTCGTCGTCGGTCTGCTGACGGGTGATGCCGACTGGCGTGCGGATGCGGCGAAGTACCGTGTGGCGCTCGTCGCCACGATCCTGTGGGCCATCCTGCCCGCCCTCCGCCTGGCCGTTCAGCTGCCGCTGTACCTCGCCGCGCAGGCCGGCGCGCTCGGCGCGACGAAGCTCATCATGGGCGTGCCGCTGTACGCCATCCTGCTCTGGGTCACCTGGCTCCTGATCCGCAGCGCGTGGTCATCTCCGCGTGCCGCGGACGTCCCTCCGAGCGCGTAAGATATCTTGATATCAAGATAAAACGGCGCCACGCGCCGAGCACCCCGCGGGCTTAGGCTTGCCTTGCTGGAACGTGGCAGCGCCAGGACGTCAGGATGGGTTCATCCGACGTACGCCAGAGGAGACGACAGTGTCGAGCATCAACAGCTTTTCCGCGAAGGACACCCTGAAGGTCGGAGACACCGACTACGAGATCTTCCGGATCGACACGGTCCCGGGATACGACAAGCTCCCGTTCAGCCTCAAGGTGCTGCTCGAGAACCTGCTGCGCACGGAAGACGGTGCCAACGTCACCAAGGCCCAGATCGAGGCCCTCGGCTCGTGGAATCCCGAGGCCGAGCCCGACACCGAGATCCAGTTCACCCCCGCGCGCGTGGTGATGCAGGACTTCACCGGCGTCCCGTGCATCGTCGACCTCGCCACCATGCGCGAGGCCGTCACGGCCCTCGGTGGCGACGCCGACAAGATCAACCCGCTCTCGCCCGCCGAGATGGTCATCGACCACTCGGTGATCGCCGACCTCTTCGGCACCGAGAACGCGCTCGAGCGCAACGTCGAGATCGAGTACGAGCGCAACGGTGAGCGCTACCAGTTCCTCCGGTGGGGCCAGACGGCGTTCCAGGACTTCAAGGTCGTTCCCCCGGGCACCGGCATCGTCCACCAGGTCAACATCGAGCACCTCGCGAAGGTCATCTACGACCGCCCCGTCGACGGCGTGCTGCGCGCCTACCCGGATACCTGCGTGGGCACCGACTCGCACACCACGATGGTCAACGGCCTCGGCGTGCTCGGATGGGGTGTCGGCGGCATCGAGGCCGAGGCCGCGATGCTCGGCCAGCCCGTGTCGATGCTCATCCCGCGCGTCGTGGGCTTCAAGCTGACGGGCGAGATCCCCGCCGGTGTCACCGCGACCGACGTCGTCCTCACGATCACCGACATGCTCCGCAAGCACGGCGTCGTCGGCAAGTTCGTCGAGTTCTACGGCGCCGGTGTGGCGTCCGTGCCGCTCGCGAACCGTGCCACCATCGGCAACATGAGCCCCGAGTTCGGCTCGACGGCTGCCATGTTCCCGATCGACGACGTCACCATCGACTACCTGCGTCTCACGGGGCGCAGCGAGCAGTCGATCGCCCTGGTCGAGCAGTACGCGAAGCTCCAGTCGCTCTGGCACGACGCCGCGCACGAGCCCGCGTTCAGCGAGTACATGGAACTCGACCTCGGCACCGTCGTGCCATCGATCGCCGGCCCGAAGCGCCCCCAGGACCGCATCCTGCTGTCGGACGCCAAGAGCCAGTTCGAGAAGGACATCCTCAGCTACGCGAGCGCGACCACCTCGTCCGACATCGTCGACCTGGAGTCGAAGCACTCGTTCCCCGCCTCCGACCCGGGTCAGGCCCCCGGAGACGAACACGAGGAGACCCGCGTCGTGCACATCTCCAGCGGGGGACCGGCATCCGCCTCCAACCCGGTCAAGGTGAAGACGCCCGACGGCCTCTCGTACACGCTCGACAACGGCGCCGTAACCTTGGCCGCGATCACCTCCTGCACCAACACCTCGAACCCCTCGGTCATGCTGGCCGCCGGACTTCTGGCGCGGAACGCGGTCGCGAGGGGACTGACGCGCAAGCCGTGGGTCAAGACCACCCTCGGCCCGGGCTCGAAGGTCGTCACCGACTACTACGAGAAGTCCGGCCTCGACAAGGCGCTCGAGGGCCTCGGTTTCTACACCGTCGGCTACGGCTGCACGATCTGCATCGGAAACTCCGGACCGCTGATCGAAGAGGTCTCGGCCGCGGTCAACGAGAACGACCTCGCCGTCACGGCGGTGCTCTCCGGCAACCGCAACTTCGAGGGCCGCATCAGCCCCGACGTGAAGATGAACTACCTCGCGTCGCCGCCGCTGGTCGTCGCGTACGCTCTCGCGGGGTCGATGCACTTCGACTTCGAGACCGACGCGCTCGGTACGGATGCCGACGGCAACGACGTCTACCTCCGCGACATCTGGCCCTCGCCCGAAGAGGTGCAGGCGACGATCGACTCGTCCATCTCGCGTGAGCAGTTCATCAAGCAGTACGCGACCGTCTTCGACGGTGACGACCGCTGGAAGAACCTGCCCACCCCCGACGACGCGATCTTCCAGTGGGACGAGAACTCGACCTACGTGCGCAAGGCGCCGTACTTCGATGGCATGACCATGGAGCTGACCCCGGTCAGCGACATCCACGGCGCGCGCGTGATGGCGACGCTCGGCGACTCGGTCACCACCGACCACATCTCCCCGGCGGGCAACATCAAGCCCGGCACCCCGGCAGCGCAGTACCTCACTGACCACGGTGTCGACCGCAAGGACTTCAACTCGTTCGGGTCGCGCCGCGGCAACCACGAGGTGATGATCCGGGGCACCTTCGCCAACATCCGCCTCAAGAACCTGCTGGTGAGCGCCGTCAACGACGGTGCGGTGGTCGAGGGTGGCTACACCCGCGACTTCACCCAGGCGGGCGGCCCGCAGTCGTTCATCTACGACGCGAGCCAGAACTACCAGGCGGCGGGCGTCCCGCTCGTCATCTTCGGCGGCAAGGAGTACGGCTCCGGGTCGTCGCGTGACTGGGCGGCGAAGGGTACGAGCCTCCTCGGCGTCAAGGCCGTCATCACCGAGAGCTTCGAGCGCATCCACCGCTCCAACCTCATCGGCATGGGCGTCGTGCCGCTGCAGTTCCCGGCCGGCGAAAGCTGGGAGTCGCTGGGCCTCGACGGTACCGAGATCGTCTCGATTGAGGGCCTCGAGCAGCTCAACGAGGGCGTCACCCCGAAGACCGTGCGTGTCACCGCGACCCCGAGCGAGTTCTCCGCCGAGGGCAAGGCGACCGTCGAGTTCGACGCGGTCGTGCGGATCGACACGCCCGGTGAGGCCGACTACTACCGCAACGGCGGCATCCTCCAGTACGTGCTTCGTTCGCTGGTGTGAGCCACCGTACAGCCGCCGGGCGTAGGGTCGGGGAGTGAGCATTCTCGAGTCGATCCACGGTCCACGTGACCTCGATCGGCTGAGTCGCGCGCAACTCGACGAACTCGCGAGCGACATCCGGGAATTCCTGGTGCGCGAGGTCTCCAAGACGGGCGGGCACCTGGGGCCGAATCTGGGCGTGGTCGAGTTGTCGATCGCGATGCACCGCGTGTTCGACTCCCCACACGACGCGATCGTGTTCGACACCGGGCACCAGAGCTACGTCCACAAGCTGCTCACCGGTCGGCAGGACTTCAGCGCATTGCGGTCGCGCGGTGGTCTGGCCGGCTACCCGCAGCGCGCCGAGTCGGCGCACGACATCGTGGAGAGCTCCCACGCATCCAGCTCTCTCAGCTGGGCAGACGGCATCTCCCGCTCGTTCGCGATGACCGGTCAGGGTGATCGTTACGTGGTGGCTGTCGTCGGCGACGGTGCGCTCACGGGAGGAATGACCTGGGAAGCGCTGAACAACATCAGCGACGACAACTCCCGTCGGCTCGTGCTGATCGTGAACGACAACGGGCGCTCCTACGCACCCACCATCGGCGGCATGGCCCGCTTCCTCAACACGGTGCGAACCCGTCGCGCCTACCGGTCGCTGTACTTCTCGAGTCGGCGCTTCTTCGACCGCATGGGTCGTCCCGGTCAGGCCATCTACCGGGGCACCCGTGGCGCGCTGCACGGATTCCTCTCGCGGTTCTCCAACAACGAGGCGCTGTACTCGAACCTCGACATCAAGTACATCGGTCCGGTCAACGGTCACGACCTCGGTTCGCTCGAAGAGGCCCTTCGTCAGGCGAAGGCGTACGACGCGCCCGTGATCGTCCACGTGATCACCCAGAAGGGGCGCGGCTACGAGCCGGCGCTGGCCGACGTCGCCGACCAGTTCCACGCCGTCGGTCAGATCGACCCCGAGACGGGCGAGCCGCTCGAACACCCGAGTCGACCGTCGTGGACCTCGGTGTTCGCAGACGAGATCCTCACCCTCGCCGAGAAGGACCCGCGCCTCGTCGGCATTACGGCCGCGATGCTCCGCCCCACGGGCCTCCACAAGTTCGCCGAGCGCTTCCCCGACCGCGTCTTCGATGTGGGCATCGCGGAGCAGCACGCCGTGACGAGCGCCGCCGGCCTCGCGTTCGGAGGCCTGCATCCGGTGGTCGCGCTCTACGCGACCTTCATGAACCGCGCGTTCGACCAGGTGCTGATGGATGTGGCGCTGCACCGTGCGGGTGTGACGTTCGTCCTCGACCGCGCGGGTGTGACCGGGCCGGACGGCCCCAGCCACCACGGCATGTGGGACCTCGCGATCCTGCAGGTCGTCCCCGGTATCCGCATCGCCGCACCCCGGGATGCGACGCGCCTGCGCGAGGAACTGGGTGAGGCGGTCGCGATCGACGACGGCCCCACCGTGGTGCGCTTCTCGAAGGGTTCCGTCGGCAACGAGTTCGACGCCCTGCGACGCACCGACGACGGTGTCGACGTGCTGCGCGAGGCGCCCCATCGTGACGTGCTCCTCGTCGCCGTCGGCCCCATGGCGGGACTCGCGATGGGGGTCGCCGATCGACTCGCCGCTCAGGGGATCGGCGCGACCGTCGTCGACCCGCGATGGGTCATCCCCGTCCCCGACAGCATCGTGGATCTCGCGCGCGAGCACCGCCTCGTCGTGTCGATCGAGGACGGCATCCGCGTCGGGGGAGTCGGCACGCGCATCCGTCAAGACCTGCGTGCCGCGGGGGTGGACACGGCGGTCGACGAGCTCGGCCTCCCCGACGAGTTCCTCGAGCACGCCTCGCGCGAGCAGGTGCTCGAGGATGCGGGGCTCACCGAGCAGCGCATCGCCCGCGACATCGTCGCCCAGGTACTGGGCACGAGGATCCCGGTGGCGCGTCCGCTGCCGGATGAGCCCGCGCGGGAATACGACGCCGAGCGCGGTCGTTAGACCACTTCACGTCCGCTGACGATGTCGGTGGCATCCGCTAATGTGGACACCGTACACATTCGTGTCCTCGATTCACCCCCACCACCACCCCAACGGAGGAACCGTGACGAACGACGTCGTCCAGACCCCCGCCGCCAGCGGCGCACTCGATCCCGCGATCGCCCGCCGCAACCGCGTCGCCATCGTCCTGCTGCTCGCCGCGGTCTTCGTGGTCTTCCTCAACGAGACCACCATGAGCGTCGCCGTGCCCGAGATCATGACCGACCTCGGGATCACCCCGAGCCAGGGTCAGTGGCTCACGACCGCCTTCGCCCTCACCATGGCGGTCGTGATCCCCACGACCGGCTACCTGCTGCAGCGGCTGCAGACCCGACCCGTCTTCATCACGGCGATGTCGCTCTTCACGCTCGGTACGTTCATCGCCGCAGTGTCGCCCGGCTTCAGCGTGCTGATCATCGGTCGAGTGGTGCAGGCGAGCGGAACGGCCATCATGATGCCGCTGCTGATGACCACCGTGCTGAACCTGGTGCCGATGTGGGATCGCGGACGCATCATGGGTCGCATCTCGATCGTGATGTCGGTCGCACCGGCGATCGGTCCCGCGGTCTCCGGTCTCATCCTGCAGTTCCTTCCCTGGCGTGGACTCTTCTGGGTGATGCTGCCGATCTCGGCCGTCATGCTGCTGATCGGAATCGCCCGCGTTCCGAACGTCTCCGAGTCGCGCAAGGTGCCGCTCGACGTGCCCTCGGTGATCCTCTCCGCGATCGGATTCAGCGGCGTGGTCTTCGGCCTCAGCAACCTGGGTCTCGCCGCAGAAGGCAAGGCCATGGTCCCCTCGTGGATCCCGCTCGTGGTCGGTGGTGTCTCGCTCGCCCTCTTCATCTGGCGTCAGCTCCGCCTTCAGCGCGACGACAAGGCGCTGCTCGACCTGCGGACCTTCCGTTCCCGCACCTTCGCGCTCTCCATCGGGTTCCTCGTGATCCTGATGGCCGTGCTCTTCGGGGTCGTGATCCTGTTCCCGATCTACCTCGAGCAGGGTCTGGGCGTCGAGGCGCTCGTGATCGGGCTCACGCTCCTGCCGGGTGGGCTCGCGATGGGCTTGCTCGGTCCGCTGGTCGGGCGCCTGTACGACAAGTTCGGGCCGGCGCCCCTGGTGATTCCCGGATCCATCGTGATGAGCGCCGCGATCTGGGCGATGACCCTGTTCGACGCCGACACCGAACTGTGGTTCGTGCTGGTCACCCACGTGGTCCTCAGCCTGGGGCTCGGGTTCCTGTTCACGCCTGTCTTCACCGCTGCGACCGGCGCCCTCCCGCGTCACCTGTACTCGCACGGAAGCGCCACGATCGGTACCGTGCAGCAGGTGGCGGGTGCCGCGGGAACCGCCGCGTTCATCGCGTTGCTCGCGGTGGGAACGGCCGCGGCGGGCGCCGACAGCCCCGAGAGCGCCAGCACGACCGAGCTGATCTCGGGTGTGCACCTCGCGTTCCTCGGCGGAGCCATCCTGTCGCTGCTCGCGATCGTGGCGGCCTTCTTCATCCGCCGACCGGTCGCACCCGAAGTCACCGATGAGGAGCTCGCGCCGATCGCCCACTGAGAGGCGCCGATGTGACGGGGCCGCTCAGCTGCGCGAGAGATGCAGCCGGGCGGCCTCTGTGCGTGAGGTGGCACCCAGCTTCCGCAGGATGGCCGAGACGTGCACGGAGACCGTCTTACGGCTGATGTACAGCCGCTCGGCGATCTGACCGTTGCTGAGACCCTCGGAGATCAGGTCGAGCACCTGCAGTTCGCGTGCCGTCAGGTCGTCACGGTCGGACCCGCCCGATTCGTGAGCACCAAGACGTGCATCTCGGCGGAGTTCGTCTGCCCATCGGACGACGAGGCCCGACCCGGTCGTGATCGCGGTCGCTCGGAGCCGGTCGACGACCTCGGTGGCGCCCTGGCGGTCGCCGGTGCGGACCAGCGACCGAGCCAGGCCGTGCAGCACCTGCATGCGGGTGAGGACCGGCGCCTCCGGAGCGTCTGCCTCGGCGAGCGCGACCCGCCAAAGCTCCGGATCATCGCCACTACCTGACGGCCCACCCAGTTCGGCGTCGGTGAACGCCGCCCAGATTCGGCGCGTCGGCCACGGGTCCCGCTCGATGACCTCGCGGAGCCGGAGCACATCATCCGACTGCAGACGAGGATCGCCGGCGGCGTCGCGACGTCGCGCGATGATGCGCGCGGTGGTCGGGGCGATCGGCAGCTCCCATGGGGGCGACGACAGCCGCTCGCGCGTGACCAGACGGCCCGCCCACTCCCACGCGCCGTCGAGGTCGTCGAGCGCGAGATGCACGTCGGCGATGTCAAGCGCCAGGCCCGCCGCCACCTGGTCTTCGAAGTCGGCCAGTTCCGCCATCATCCGCTGCCACGAGGCGAAGAGGGAGCGCGCGCGTTCCGGGTCACCCCGCCACAGCACCGACCGGATGCGGGCGCGCCGCAGGTAGATGCCGAAGACGGCCGGCGGATCGAGCTCGAGTGAATCCGATATGAGGGTGTCGGCTCGGTCCCATTCGCCGAGGGCGAAGAGCGGGTCGACCGTGTTGAGCGCGAGGATCGCACCCGATGTGCGGGCGACGCCCGCCTCAGCGGCCACGCGGACACCAGTGGACGCCACCTCGATCGACTCCGCGAAACGTCCGAGAAGGTGCAGGGTGTCCGAGTAGTTGACGTAGTAGCGCAGGAGCGCGTCGCGATCGTCACCGGCCTCGTCGAGCGCACGTGCGTAGTCGGCGGCGCCCTCGTCGATCCTGCTGAGATGCGTGAGAGTGCCGGCCCGCACGTTCACGGCGACCGACCGGATGCGGTTGGCCTGCGGGGGAGCGATCTCGAGCGCCTGCGTGGCGGCGGCGATCGCCTGGTCGGATCGCCCGGAGACCATGTACTTGCTGGCCGCTTCGGCGAGGATGCCGGCGCGGAGTGTGGCGTCGTCGGAATCGCCGAGGAGGTCGAGCGCCTGCTCGAACAGGTCGAGCGCATCCGCCCGGCCTTCGGCGTCGATCATGAGCCCCTTGTTGCGCAGAAGCCGTGCGCGTGCGGGCAGATCGTCGGGATCGACCTCGGCGAGTGCCTGATCGATCGTCGCGAGAGCGCGACTGGATTCTCCGGCGCTGCGCCACGCCCGGGCTACGCGGTCGAGCAGGTCGACGTGGCTGATCCCCGCGGCCCCGGGATCGTCGACGTCGTTCCAGAGGGCGAGGGCGCGCTCGCCCAACTGTGCCGAGGTCGCGTGGGCGAACGACGCACGGCTGAGCTGCATCCCCTCGATCGCGGCGCGGAAGGCCTCGTTGAACGCGTGGGCCTCGAGCCAATGGGACGAGACCAGCACGGCGCGGGCCGCGCGGCGGGCGGGGTCGCCGGGGCGTGATTCGAGTGCGACGGCGTAGCCGCGATGCACCCGCGCGCTCTCGCCGGGGAGGAGCTGGTCGGCGACGGCTTCGCGGACCAGGGCGTGACGGAACTCGTACCCGCGCCCGACGACCACGATGACACCGGCATCGACGGCGACGCGGAGGAGGTCATCGAGCTGTTCGGCAGGCATTCCCGCCACCTCCGCGAGCACCTCGTGCTCGACGTAGCCGCCGCCGGCCGCGAGGACGCGGACCACCCGCCGGGCTTCCGTTCCCAGCGTCTCGTACCTGCCGAGCAGGAGCTCGCGGAGCGTGGCCGGTACTTCACCGGAGACCGTGTCGAGCCCGCACCCGAGGAGTTCCTCGACGAAGAACGGCACGCCTTCGCTGCGTTCGAACAGCGCGCGCACGTCGTCATGGCTGGGATCCGCGCCGAGGATGCCGTGTGCCTGGGCGCGCACCTGAGCGGCATCGAGTCGGTCGAGCAGAATGCGGGACGCCCGCCGGTTGCGTTCGAGCTCGGCGAGCAGGGGTCGCAGCGGATGCCCGCGTCCGACGTCGTCGCTGCGGTAGGTGAGGACGAGGAGCACCCGACCGTCGCGGATCATGCGGGTGAGGAAGCGCAGCACGTCGAGGGTGGCCGGGTCTGCCCAGTGGAGGTCTTCGATCGTCACGACGATCGTGCGGTCGCGGGAGAGCTGCTCGAGGACGGTTGTGACGACCTCGTCGAGGCGCTCGACCCCCAGGCGTTCGTCGCGTTCGACGGGCGTGCGCAATTCGACCAGCGAACGGAGGGTGGAGACCGCACCGGCCGCCGCTTCGAACACGGCGTCGTCGCCGACGGCGCGCACGAGGTCGCGGAAGACTCCCGCGAGCGGTGCGTAGGGGAGACCGACCGTGCCGAACTCGACGCACTGACCGCGGGTGACGATGGCGGAGTCGTCGAGGGATGCGAGGAACTCGTCGACCAGTCGGGTCTTGCCGATGCCCGCCTCGCCTCCGATGACGACGAACCGTGACTCACCGGCGGAGGCGTCGACGAAGCCCGCTTCCAGTTCGGCGAGCTCGTAGGCCCGACCGATCATCGGGGGCGGATTGCCGACGCGCATGCCCCCATCGTGCCACTGGGGACCGACGGTGACCGGCGTCTGAACGGTGCTCAGCGTGCCACCGCGTGCCGAGCCACGGTGTGGCCGGCGCGACGACCGATTCCGAACGGGCGACGGAGCACGCGTGGCGGCACCTCGTCGGAGGTCTCGGCGACGATGCGGGCGCGCTCGGCGGCGAGGTCGAGTTCGGCGGCGGTGGGGAGGACGAGGGCGGTGAAGTCGGTGCGGATTTCCATGTACCCAGCGTCTGCTCTGAGGTAGGGGCGGCGGATCGGGAGATGTCCCTATTTCCGCGCGCCCCTACCTCAGACGCCAGGACCTACTGCACCCCGCGGATGGGCGGGTGGTGGAACGTGTCGCCGAAGGCGCGCTCACTGGCGCCGACCCGGTCGAGGTAGGGGGTGGCCCCGCCCATCTGGAACGGCCATCCGGCACCCAGAATCATGCAGAGGTCGATGTCTTCGGCCGCGGCCACGACGCCGTCCTCGAGCATGCGGTGGATCTCATCGGCGAGGCCGTCCTGGAGCCGCTCGCGTAGCTGCTCCGGCGTGAGGCGCACGGCGTCGGCCGGCCGGTGCTTCGCGACGATCTCGAGCGCCTTCTTGTCGTAGCCCTTGATCTTGCCCTTGCCGTCCTTCTCGAAGATCGCTCCGTGCTCGGCGAGCTCGTGCAGCGCCGGGCTGTTGAAGAAGCGGTCGGGGAACGCGGTGTGGTGCGTGTCGAGCACGTGTGCACCGACCTTGAGGCCCACGAGGTCGAGGAGCACGAAGGGGTCCATCGGCAGTCCGAACGGCCGCGCCGCCTCGACGACGTCCTCGAACGACATCCCCTGCTCGACGCCGTGCATCGCCTCGCCGAGCACCTTCGCCAGGATGCGGTTCACCACGAACCCGGGGGTGTCCTTCGTGATGACGGCGTTCTTGCGCAGCTTCGCGGCCGTGACCATCGCGGTCGACAGGGCCTCATCTGTGGTCTGCGGGGTGCGGACCACCTCGATCAGCGGCATCACGGCGACCGGGTTGAAGAAGTGGAACCCGACGAGCCGCTCGGGGTTCTTCAGCTTGGCGCCGATCTGCTCGACCGACAGCGACGAGGTGTTGGTGGCGAGGATCGCCGTGGGGGAGACGTACTGCTCGATCTCGGCGAAGACGTCCTGCTTGATGCCGAGCTCCTCGAAGACGGCCTCGATCACCCAGTCGCAGTCGGCGAAGTCGGCCTTGTCGGTCGTGCCGGTCACGAGGGCCTTGAGACGGTTCGCCTCGTCCGAGACGATGCGCCCCTTCGCGAGCAGCTCGTCGATCTCGCCGTGGATGTAGGCGATGCCCTTGTCGACGCGGGCCTGGTCGAGGTCGGTGATGACCACGGGCACCTGCAGACGACGGACGAAGAGCAACGCGAACTGGCTGGCCATGAGGCCGGCACCGATGACGCCCACCTTGCCGACCTTCTGGGCGAGCTCCTTGTCGGGCGCCCCCGCGGGCCGCTTGGCACGCTTCTGGACGAGGTTGAACGCGTAGATCGAGGCGCGGAACTGGTCGCCCGCGATGAGATCCGCGAGCGCCTGGTCCTCCGCGAGGAAGCCGGTCTTCTTGTCGGTGTTCTTCGCAGCCTTGAGGAGTTCGAGCGCCCGGTACGGGCTCTTCGCGACCTCGCCGATGCGGCTCTTGAGCGTCTTCTCCGCGACACCGATCGCGATGTCCCACTTGACGGCGCGTTCGAGTTTGCCCGGCTCGTTCTTGCGCTTCACCTTCGTCTTGCCGGTGAGCACGCCATCGGCCCAGCGCAGGGACTCCTCGAGGAAGTTCGCGGGACCGAACATCGCATCCGCGATCCCCAGCTCGAACGCCTGCGGGCCCTTCAGCATCCGGTTGTTCTTGAGCGGGTTCGAGATGATCACCTCGAGGGCGTTCTCGATGCCGATCAGGTTGGGCAGCAGCCATGCCCCGCCCCATCCGGGGATGATGCCGAGGAACACCTCGGGCAGCGCGAGGGCGGGCACCGACGAGTCGATCGTGCGGTAGTCGGCGTTGAGTGCGATCTCGACACCACCGCCGAGCGCGAGTCCGTTGATGAACACGAACGAGGGGACGCCCAGCTCAGAGAGCTTGCCGAGGGTGCGGTGGCCCATCTGCGCCATCAGGACGCCGGTCTCGTGATCCTGGATCTCGCCCACCTTCGACAGGTCGGCTCCGGCGGCGAGGATGAACTGCTTGCCGGTGACGGCGACGCCGTCGATCTCCTTCGCCTTCGCGCGCGCCGCCAGCTCGTCGAGACGGTCGGACAGCTCGGTGAGCGTGGCCGGGCCGAGCGTGTTGGGGCGGGTGTGGTCGCGACCGTTGTCGAGGGTGAGGAGCGCGAGCACCTTGCCGCTCGGGAGGGGGATGTCACGCACGAACGAGTGCGTGACGACCTCGTCGGGGTCGAGGGCGACGAGCTTCGCGAAGTCGGATGCGCTGTAGTCGGGCAGGTTGCTCATGCTTACTTCGCTCCCTTGAAGTTCGGGTTCTCCCAGATGATGCTGCCGCCCTGTCCGAGGCCGACGCACATGGCCGTGAGGCCGTAACGCACCTCGGGGTGCTCCTCGAACTGCCGGGCGAGCTGGATCATCAGGCGCACGCCCGACGAGGCGAGCGGGTGACCGATCGCGATGGCGCCACCCCACGGGTTGACGCGCGGGTCGTCGTCGTCGATCCCGAAGTGGTCGAGGAACGACAGCACCTGCACGGCGAACGCCTCGTTGAGTTCGAACAGGCCGATGTCGGAGATCGAGAGGCCTGCCTTACGCAGTGCCTTCTCGGTCGACGGAATCGGGCCGATGCCCATGACCTCGGGCTCCACGCCAGCGAAGGCGAACGAGACCATGCGCATCTTCACGGGCAGGTTCAGTTCGCGTGCGACCTGCTCGTTGGCGATGAGCGACACCGTCGCACCGTCGGTGAGGGGGGACGCGTTGCCCGCGGTCACCCGGCCGTGCGGGCGGAAGGGGGTCTTGAGGCTGGCGAGACCCTCCATCGTGGTCTCGGGGCGAAGGCCCTCGTCCTGGGTCGCGAGACCCCATCCGGCGTCGCTCTTGATGGCGACGGGGATCAGGTCGGGCTGGATCTTGCCGGCGGCGTACGCGGCAGCGACCTTCTGCTGGCTGCGCATGCCGAACCGGTCGGAGCGCTCCTTCGTGAGCTGCGGGAAGCGGTCATGCAGACGCTCGGCGGTGTTGCCCATGTTGAGCGAGTCGGGCGAGACGAGCTTCTCGGCGAGGAATCGGGGGTTCGGGTCGGCGTTGAACCCCATCGGGTGACGACCCATGTGCTCGACTCCGCCGGCGACGCCGATGTCGTAGGCGCCGAAGGCGATCGCACCCGCGATGGTGGTGACGCTCGTCATCGCGCCCGCGCACATCCGGTCGATCGCGTACCCGGGGACCGACAGCGGCAGGCCCGCGAGGATCGCGGAGGTGCGGCCGAGGGTGAGGCCCTGGTCGCCCTGCTGCGTCGTCGCCGCGATCGCGACGTCGTCGATGCGTTCCTTCGGGAGGTTCGGGTTGCGCTCGAGCAGACCGATCATGGCCTTCACGATGAGGTCGTCGGCGCGGGTGTTCCAGTACTGGCCCTTCTCTCCGGCGCGTCCGAAGGGGGTGCGAACCCCGTCCACGAACACGACGTCCGAGCGATGAGCCGAGGGCGCTTGGGCCACGATGCCTCCACAGTTCAGGGGATGCGGATGCGCGCGCGAGCGCACGGATCCGGGGTCGTCTCGATCCTAGGCAGGGGTCTCGGGGTGCGCAGGAATCGTTCGACGGAAACCTACGAAGCGTC
The DNA here is from genome assembly GCA_023386365.1 of Actinomycetes bacterium. GTDB lineage: Bacteria > Actinomycetota > Actinomycetes > Actinomycetales > Microbacteriaceae > Homoserinibacter. The sequence continues at coordinate 93,922 of JAEWJX010000109.1, forward strand.
GCCGGGGCCGACCGTGCCGGGTTGGCGTGCCTCGACAAACGCCGCCGCGATGATGCCCGCGAGCTGTTCGATCTGCCAGGGCCGCGCATCCAGGTCGCGCAGGGCGTCGGCGATCGATTCGGCGGTCGGTTCGCCGGGGGGAGTCCAGGAGATCCGCCGCAGCGTTTCGGGCGTGAGGACGTTCTCGAGCGGGATCGCCAGCTCTTCGGCGCGTTCGGTGACGGCGGCGCGAGCGAGCTTCAGACGTCGGTCCGCTTCCGGGTTCTTGTCGGCCCAGAGCCGGGGCGCCGGAACGCCGTCGCCGCTTCCGCGCATCGAGGGCGGTTCCTGGTCGGCGGCGCCCGCCTCGACGGCTGCCCACCAGCGGTCGATCTCGCGCCGGCTTGCGCGGCCCGTGAACTCCTTGAGGGCTGCGAGGTCGCGCTTGGTCGGCGGCATCGCCTTCGCGACGGCGACGAGGGAGAGATCGGGGACGAGCCGGCCGGGGGCGGTGTCGAGTTCTTGGGCGAGCGTGTCGCGCGCCGTCCACAGCGCGCGTGCGACGGCCAGCTGGCGGGGGCTGCGCAGCGAGTGCATCCCCGAGAGGCGGCGCCACGGCTCCTGCCGAACCGGCGCCTGCCGCGCGAGCACGGCGGCGAACTCCTGACGGGCGATCTCGGTCTTGCCGCCCGCCTCCAGCAGTTCGGCGATGCGGTCGCGGAGGTCGGGCAACAGTTCGACGTCGAGTGCGGCGTATACCAACCACCCCTGCGGCAGGGGACGCGTCGACCAGTCGGCTGCCGAATGAGCCTTCGCGAGGTGGATTCCGAGGAGCTCCTCGGCGACCGTCGCGAGACCGACTCGAGGGAGTCCGGCGATGCGCGCGCCCAGTTCGGTGTCGAAGACGACCTCCGGGTCGAGCCCCACCTCACGCAAGCACGCGACATCTTGGCTGGCGGCGTGCAGGATCCACTCCTCGCCGCGCATGAGCTCGGCGAGTTCGCTGAAGTCGCCGATGGCGGGCGGGTCGAACAGGAACGCCCCCGCCCCCCGCCGGAAGACCTGGATGAGGTAGGCGCGCTGCGAGTACCGGAATCCGGATGCGCGCTCCGCGTCGACCGCGAACGGACCCGTGCCGTGCGCGAGTACGTCGACCGCGGCGAGGTACTCCTCGCGGGTGTCGATCACCGTGACCTCGGCGTGATCGGCGTCGGCGGTGATCGGGGTTTCGTCAGTCACGCGGGCTCCGTCGGTGCGGCAGCAGGGAGACCGCGTCGGATGTGGGGGGAAGTCCTGCCAGCATGCACAGCAGGTCGCACCATGCCTCGACCTGCTCCCCGATCGCGGAGCCGACCGGTGACCAGGAGGCGCGCAACTCCAACTGTGCAGAGTCTCCCTGGCCGGCGAGCTCGCCGAACCCGGTCGAGAGGACCTTCGTGGCGGTGCCGGATGCTGCCGAGTATTCGGCTCCGCGCGCATCGAGCGCGTCGATGAGCCACGACCACGCGACGTCGGCGATGAACGGGTCGACGCCGATCTCCGCCTCCAGCGGGGCCTGCGCGTACGCGACGACCCGGAACGGGCCGCCCCACGCATCCGGCTCCTCGGGGTCGTAGAGCAGCACGAATCGTCCGGTGCCGAGGAGGGAGTCGATGCCGTGGACGGTCGGGCGTACGTCGGCCGCGAGAGCGAGGGAGTACGGCGCGAGCCCTCCGGGAGCCTCGATCTCGATGACTTCCATCTCCGGTCGAGGCTGCGCGGCGCGAACCGACTCGATCGCCCGCCGGAACGGCGTCGGCGTCGAGACGTCGGACGAGGAGTTGGCCACGGGGAAAGCCTAGGATTCGGGGAGAAGGCTGCGGCGGAGCCACGCCGTCACGCGGAGCGGAGGTCGTCGTGCGAAGCAGGGGCGTGAGGCGTCGGAGCGCTCTCGGTCCGACTCTCTGGACGCTGGTGGGCCTCGGCGCACTCGTCGCGGGGGTCATCGCCGCGCTGAGTGCGATCGTCGCCCGAACGGTGCTCATCCCTCCGTCGCGCCGCGAGGACGACGTCCGAATCCTCGGGGTCGACACGGAACGTGGCCGCATCCGCCTGTCGGCGACAGGGGATTCGGTGCTGCCCGGCGAGTACAGCCTCTGGTTCTCGGGCGACTCGGGTCACGCCCGCGTCGGCGAGATCATCAGCACCGATGGCTCGGGCGTGACCCGTGAACTCCTCGGCGTCGACTTCGGCGACCTCGCCGGCGCGCGGCGCGGACGCTTCTCCGGCTGGTTCTGGCTGTCGCCGCGGGCGCTCGGGCTTCCCTACGAGAATGTGGCCATCCCGACTCCGCTCGGCCCGGCACCGGCGTGGTACCTCCCGGCGAAGGACGACTCCGATCGCTGGGTGATCCAGGTGCACGGACGCGCTGTGCGGAAGGCGGAGACCCTGCGAGGGGTCGCGCCGTTCCGGGAGTCCGGGTATCACGCGCTCCTCGTGTCGTACCGCAACGACGGCGAGGCCCCCCGGAGCGCCGACTACCGCTACGCGCTCGGCGACCGTGAGTGGGTCGACGTGGACGCGGCGATGGCGTACGCGATCGCCCGCGGCGCGCGCGAGATCGTCCTGATGGGATGGTCGATGGGCGGCGCGACGGTCCTGCAGGCGCTCACCCGCTCCCCGCGGGCCGCCCTCGTGACGGGCGTTGTGCTCGATTCGCCGGTGGTCGACTGGATCGCCACGCTGGAGTTCCAGGCGAAACTGCGGCGACTGCCGTCGGCGGTGCGCTGGGGTGTCTACACCCTCATCCGCTCACGGTGGGGCCGGATCGTGACGGGCCTCGCCGAACCGCTCGACTTCGAACGTATGGACTTCGTCACCCGCGCCGCCGAGCTCGACCGACCGATCCTGCTGCTGCACAGCATCGACGACGGGTTCGTGCCGTCGACGGCATCGAGCGCCCTGGCGGCGGCGCGACCCGACCTGGTGACGTTCGAGGAGTTCACGATCGCGCGCCACACGAAGCTGTGGAACTACGACCGCACACGCTGGGAGGACGCCATCCGCAACTGGCTGGATCAGCTCAGCAGCCAGCGGGCGTAGACGCCGCCGTCGTCGTCGATCAGCAGACTCCTCAGGGTGAGGGGGATCGACGGATGCGTCCCTGCACCGAGCACCGGAAGGCCGCCCCCCGTGAGGCGCGGGCTCGTGGAGAGGCAGAGCTCGCCGACTAGCCCGGCATCGATCAGGGCGGCGGCGAGGCTCGGACCGCCCTCGCAGACGATCGACGGCGCATCCGCGTCCGCGAGCGCCGCGATCGCATCCCGAAGATCGATGCGGCCGTCGTCGCCGGGGACGAGGGCGATGAACCGATGCGCCGCCGCCAGGGTGTCCGCGGTGCGGCTGCGGGCCGACTCGGGCCCCAGGATGAGCAGCTTCTCGGGGTCGGCGACCTCGCCGACGACCGAACCGGAGAAGTCGCCGGATGCTGTCACCGCCGCGAGCTTCGCGGTGCGGGGGATGAGGTAGCCCTCCGCGCGCAGACTTGCCGCACCGACGAGCACGACGTCGCTTTCGGCGCGGATCGCACCCAGCACCGCGCGGTCGGCGCGGCTCGAGAGGGTCTCGGAGGTGCCGTCATCGCCCCGCGCACTTCCGTCGACGCTCGCGACCAGGTTGATCCGGATCCCGGGGTGGGAGGTGTCGCGTCGGTAGAGCGCGCGGAGGCGTTCACGGGTGTCCGGCTCACCGACCGGGATCGGCTCTCCGGGCTCCGGGTGCACCGGGCGCAGGATCACGCGGTGCGTTCCCGCACCTGGCGCTGGGTGCGTCCGAGCAGCCCCGACATGCCCCGGATGCGCAGCGGGCTGACCGCTTCGGTGAGACCGATCGTGAGGGGGTAGTCGGCAGGTACGGCCAGGACCTGCTCGACCGTGAGTCCGGCGAGACCCTGCACCAGGATCGATGCGAAGCCGCGTGTCGTCGGCGCCTCTCGGGGTGCGGTGGCGTGCAGGTGGACCACCTGGTCGTCGTCGACCTCGACGAAGATGAACACCGGCGACTGGCACTCCTCGACCCGCTCGAGCAGGTCGGGATGCTCGGCGTACCGAGCCGGAAGCTCGGGCAGTTCGTGCGAAAACTCGAGGAGGAGCTGCAACCGATCCTGCTGGCTGAGGGCCAGGAAGTCGTCGCGGATCTCCGCGAGCTTGGCGGGGAGCTCCGCGCTCATGACGTCACCGTGCGGGAGGCTGCCCACTCAGCGCGACGGGACCGGTCCCGGCTCGGCGCCCTTGACGATCGGGACGCGCACAGCGCTGCCCCATTCGGTCCACGACCCGTCATAGTTGCGCACTCCCTCGAAGCCGAGAAGGTGGGTGAGCACGAACCAGGTGTGGCTCGAGCGCTCGCCGATCCGGCAGTAGGCGATCACGCTATCACCGTCTTTCAGGCCGGCGCCGTCCCGGTAGATGGCGTCGAGTTCGGGCTTGGTCTTGAACGATCCGTCGTCGGCGACGGCCTTCGCCCACGGCACGTTCTGGGCGCTCGGGATGTGACCGGCGCGCAGCGTCCCCTCCTCCGGGTACGCGGGTGCGGTGGTGCGGTCGCCCACGTACTCCTCGGGGGAGCGCACGTCGACGAGCGGGTTGCCGAGGTGGGCGAGCACGTCCTCCTTGAAGGCGCGCACGGCGCTGTCGTCGCGCTCGACGACCGGGTACTCAACGGCCTCGCGGGTCGGGGCGGCGGTCGTGTAGGCGCGGCCCTCTGCCTCCCACTTGGCGCGCCCGCCGTCGAGCAGTCGCACATCCTCGTGGCCGAAGAGCGTGAAGACCCAGAGTGCGTAGGCGGCCCACCAGTTGTTCTTGTCGCCGTAGATCACGACGGTGTCGTCGCGCGAGATGCCCTTGCGGCCGAGCAGTTCGGCGAATCCCGCGCCATCGAGGTAGTCCCGTAGCACCGGGTCGTTGAGGTCGGTGTGCCAGTCGATCTTGACGGCGCCTTCGATGTGCCCGGTCTCGTACAGCAGCACGTCTTCGTCGGATTCCACGACCACCAGCCCGGCGTCTCCGAGGTGCTCGGCGAGCCACTCCGTCGAGACGAGCCGCTCGGGGTGCGCGAAGTCGGCGAAGGCGGGGTTCGGGTCGGTTGCGACGGCCATGGCGGGGACTCTCCTTGAGGGTAGGCTTGCTGCTCGTCCAGGGTAGGCGTCGCCCCACGGGCCCGCAGGCGTGCCGTAAGAGTTCGACACAGATCCGCGCCCCGGTCATTCGATCGCCGACCTCCTCGAAGGGCCACATGCCCCAGCATCCCGCCGCGTCGCTTCTCGACCGCGCGACCGACATGACCGGCGCCGACATGACGTCGTCCCTCGTCCCCCCGCGGCAGTTCGACGAGGCCACCCTCGAGAGCTACCGGCCGGACCCCGACTTCCCGTCGCAGGCGGAGGCGGTGGAGAAGGTGCGCGCGTTCGCCGAAGCTCTCCGCGGTGGCGGGGGAGGCCGAGGTCTGTTCGGGCGGCGGAAGGGCCCGGATGCGAAACCCGGCCTGTATCTCGACGGCGGCTTCGGCGTCGGCAAGACCCACCTCCTCGCGGCGCTGTGGCGGCTGGCGCCCGGCAGGAAGTACTTCGGGACGTTCATCGAGTACACCGCGCTCGTGGGTGCGCTCGGCTACGCGCAGGCGGTCGAGCTGCTGAGAGGGTCGAGCTTCCTCGCGATCGACGAGTTCGAGCTCGACGACCCGGGCGACACCATGATGATGACGCGGCTGCTCGGCGAGCTCGCGTCGGGCGGGACGCGCATCGCGGCGACCTCGAACACCCCGCCGAACGCACTCGGCGAGGGGCGGTTCGCGGCTGTCGACTTCCTCCGCGAGATCCAGGCGCTCTCCGACCGGTTCGACATCCTGCGCATCGACGGCCTCGACTACCGCCGCCGTGAGGTGGAGGGGCACGCCGCCGTCGTCGCGGACGACGACCTGCCGGTGCGGCTCGCCGAGATCGGGGGCGCGACGACGCTCGATGACTTCGACGCGCTTCTGCGCCACCTCGGCAAGGTCCATCCGTCCCGCTATATCCGCATCGTCGACGGGGTCGCGGCGATCGGGTTGCGTGGCGTGCACACCCTTACCGACCAGGCCGACGCGCTCCGCTTCGTCGCGTTCGTCGACCGCCTCTACGACGAGCAAGTGCGTGTCGTGGCGTCCGGGACGCCGCTTGACGGGGTCTTCGGTGAGGAGATGCTCGCCGGCGGTTACCGCAAGAAGTACCTGCGCGCGATCTCTCGCCTCATCGCGTTGACGAGCTGAGCCGCAGCCGCCGGGCGACGACGGCGGTCGTGGTTCCGCCCGCGACGACCGCGATGAGCGAACCGGCGAGCACCGCCAGGGTTGCGGATGCCACGAGATCCTGATCGCCGCGGAAGGCGAGTTCCGCCATCAGAAGCGAGATGGTGAAGCCCACGCCGCCCAGGGTAGCCACCACGAGCACCTCCGGCATCCGGAGCGCCGTTGCACGTTCTGCGCGGGGAACCAGGGCGCGTGCGATCAGGGCCCCCGCGGTGATCCCGACGAGCTTGCCGACGGGCAGGGCGATGAGCACCCCCCAGAACACGCTGCCGAGACCGCCGTCTTTCACCTGGGGGATCACCACCATCGAGGCGCTGAAGGCGAACAAGGGCAGCACCACACCGTTGACCCACGGTTCGATCGCGCGCCGTGTGACGCCGGCAGCTCTGGGTGCGAACACGAGGCCGAGCGCGACGCCTGCGATCGTCGCGTGCACGCCCGAGAGCAGCACCAGAACCCACGCTCCGACGCCCAGCACGAGCAGCAGAGCGACGCGGATGCCGGAGGGCAGCGAGCTGCGGCCGCTCACCCACCCGAACGCGGCGATCACGGGAACCGCGATCAGCAGCGGCACCGGCTGCAGGTCGCGGGTGAAGAAGGCGGCGATGATGGCGATCGCGATGAGGTCGTCGAGCACGGCGAGCGCGAGCAGGAACGCCCGCACGCGCCGAGGGAGGCCACGCCCGAGGAGAGCGAGCACGCCGAGTGCGAACGCGATGTCGGTGGCGGTGGGGATCGGCCACCCGGTCGCGCCCGCCGGCTCGCGCACGATCGCGAGATAAAGCAGGGCGGGCACCACCACGCCGCCCGTCGCGGCGATCGCCGGCGCGAGCGCCTTCCGCGGCGAATCGAGCTCGCCGTGGGTAAGTTCGTGCCGCAGTTCGATCGCCGCCACCAGGAAGAACACCGCGAGCAGTCCGTCGGAGATCCAGTGTCCGATGGAGAGGTCCACCACGGCGAAACCGGTGTGCGGATGCGCGTCACGCACCCCCAGGACGGCCGCCCCGATCGGCGAGTTCGCCACGATCAGCCCGGCGACCGCGGCCACTGCGAGCAGGAGCGCCGCCACCCTCTCCGAGCGGAAAAGCTGCATGACGCAACTCTTTCATGCGCAGACCCGGCGATCACGCGGGAAAACAGCACCTCCGTGAAACGTGATGTTTACATACGCGCGAACGCCGTAACACCGGCGAAACCTGTCGAGCCGGGAACCGAAACCTGCCACTCCCAAACTGGGCGCGTACCCGAGGACGACCTCACGGCCGCACACCCGCCGGGTCGTCCGATGCAACGAGAGAGGTAACAACAGAATGGATAGCGGCAACTTCGCCTGGTCTATCGCAGCAACGGCACTCGTGCTGTTCATGACCCCCGGCGTGGCCTTCTTCTACGGAGGCCTGGTCAAGGCCAAGAGCGTCGTCAGCATGATGATGATGAGCTTCGGTGCGCTGGGCCTCATCAGCGTGCTGTGGATTCTCTACGGCTTCAACATGAGCCTCGGTGGCGGCACGTTCGCCTTCGCCGGCAACCCGTTCGAGAACTTCGGGTTCGTGAACGGCGCCGACAGCTCGACCCTCGTGGGCGCCACGTTCGGTGCGACCTTCGCGATCATCACCGTCGCGCTCATCTCGGGCGCCATCGCCGACCGCGCGAAGTTCGGCTCGTGGCTGATCTTCGCCGGCCTCTGGGCCACCCTGGTGTACTTCCCGGTCGCCGCGTGGGTCTGGGGCGACGGCTGGATCCTCAACTGGGGCTCCAACACGGGTCTCCCCGGCGTCATCGACTACGCCGGTGGCACCGCCGTCCACATCAACGCGGGCGCTGCCGCCCTCGCCCTCGCTCTCGTGCTGGGTAAGCGCATCGGCTTCGCCAAGGGCATCCAGAAGCCGCACAACGTGCCGCTCACCCTGCTCGGTGCCTCGATCCTCTGGTTCGGCTGGTTCGGCTTCAACGCCGGCGCAGAGGGCACCTTCGGTCTGCTCGGCCCCGAGAACACGGGCGCCGGTCTCATCGTCATCAACACGCTCGGCGCGACCGCCGCGGCGATCCTCGGATGGCTGCTCGTCGAGAAGCTGAAGGACGGCAAGGCCACCTCGGTGGGCGCCGCCTCCGGTGCTGTCGCCGGTCTCGTCGCGATCACCCCGGCGTGCGCCAACCTGGAGCCGATCTGGGCTCTCGTGCTCGGTGTCGTCGCCGGTGTCGTCTGCGCCCTGGCGATCGAGCTGAAGTTCAAGCTCGGCTTCGACGACTCGCTCGACGTGGTGGGCATCCACCTCGTCGGTGGTCTCATCGGAACCCTGTACCTCGGCTTCTTCGCCATCGGCACGGGCCTCGCCTTCACGGGTGACTTCGGTCAGCTCGCCTCGCAGGCCGTCGCCGCCGTCGCGGTGCTCGCGTACTCCTTCGTGGTCGCGTTCATCATCGGCTTCGCGATCGAGAAGACGATCGGGTTCCGCATCAAGAACGAGGACGAGCTCGCCGGTGTCGACACCGTCGTGCACGGCGAAGAGGGCTACGCCCTGGTCGACTGAGTCCGACGGGTCCTCGTGACCCGAACACGCGGGGCGCCGTCTCTCACCGAGACGGCGCCCCGTATCGTTGTTCCCGCCCGCGTCGTCGGGATGACCCGACCCATCGGAGGCCGCCGTGCCCGCGCTTCTCGCACTGTCCGCTATCGCCGGTGCGGTGATGGCGGCCGCGGTGGTGTGGCTGGTTCGTCCCGCGGATCGGGTCGAGGTGATTCTGCGTGGCCTCGTCGCGACGGTGCTTGCGGCGACCGTGACGACGGTGACCGGGGTGCTCACCAGCGCCGAGGAACCCGTGTTCCTTCTGGGGGTGTCGTTCGGGGCGGCGCCCGTCGCGATCCTCCTGGGGGCGGCGGCGGGGGAGGCGGCACCGGGTCGGCGGTCGGTCGCGCGACTCCTGGTGTGGACGTGGGCGGGACTCGTGTTCCCGATCTGTGTCGTGGTTCCTGCGTTGTTGTACCGCCTGTGCGGTGCTCCGGAGTGCCGGGTCGAGGATTTCGGCGGCAGTCTCGCCCTCCTGGTGTCGTCCGCCGCGTCGGTGCTGCTCGCCTGGCGCGCCCACTCGGTGGCGGAGGGTGCCGGATGGGTGCGTTTCGGGGTTCCGGTCGCGCTGCTGTGGATCGCGGCGGCGGCGTGGCTCGTGAGCCTCGAGGGGGCGATCGATGCCTACACGGGCAGGATTCTCCTCGCGGCCCTGTTGTCGCCCGTGGCGGGCGGCATCGGGTGGCTGCTCGTCGACCTGCTGCGGCAGAGCGGTCGACATCCGCTGCGCTCGTACGCCGACGGTGTCATCGCGGGGCTGGTGGCCATCGTGCCGGGAGCCGCGAGTGTGTCGTTCCCGTGGTCGACGGTGGTCGGTGCGTCCGCCGGAGCCGCCGCTGCGCTCGTCTTCGGGGCCAAGCGGATCGCGTCGGCTGGTCGTGCCGGACATTGGGCCCTCGTGACACTCACGGCCACGGCGATCGGATACTTGTCGCCGGCGATCTCGGGCGACACCATCGGCTTCATGTTCTCGGGCCGTATCGCCGCCTTCGTGCCGCCTCTGGCGACCTTTCTCGCGGTGGCCGCCTTCGGCGTCGTCACCAGCACACCGGCGTGGGCCCTCGCGCGGAGCAACAAAAAAACCCCCGGCTGACCGGGGGTTTCGTGGTGGGCGATACCAGACTCGAACTGATGACCTCTTCCGTGTGAAGGAAGCGCGCTACCAACTGCGCCAATCGCCCGCGACGACCATCCTGCCATATCTGCGCGCGTGTCGAGGACGCCCGTCGGTCGGCGCGACGCGCGTGTCGCTCAGTTTTGAGAGTGCGCCGGGATGGGCTACAGTCGAACTCGCACGCCGCAAGGCGCGCAAATGCGGATGTGGCGCAGTGGTAGCGCATCACCTTGCCAAGGTGAGGGTCGCGAGTTCGAATCTCGTCATCCGCTCGAGTGGAGTCTCACGGTCCACCGGCTCGCCGGTACCTGGGCCGCACACCTGGTGGCGTGGCCGAGAGGCGAGGCAGCGGCCTGCAAAGCCGTGCACACGGGTTCGAATCCCGTCGCCACCTCACTCACCGCACCGATCAGCTCAATCGATCGGCTCGGGCGATTGGCGCAGCGGTAGCGCGCTTCCCTGACACGGAAGAGGTCACTGGTTCGATCCCAGTATCGCCCACCAAGAAGCCCCGGTTCGCCGGGGCTTTCGTCGTTCCGCCCCGGCGCGTGCCCCTCACTCGAACATAGGAGTGAGGAACCGGCGCTCGTAGCGTCGGATGCAGGCGGTGTCCCGCGCGTACTGGAACGCCGCGATGCATTCGGCGTCCGTCTTCGACGCGATGCGGTACTGCTCGTAGGCCGCCATCGACGGGAACGTGAACAGCGCGAACGCCTCGTCGCTGTCGCCCTCGCTCGGCAGGAAGTACCCATGGTGGGTGCCCCCGAGCCGATTCACGAGCCCGATCCACACCCGCCCGTACTCGGTGAACTCGTCGACCTTGTCGGGGTCGATCTCGTAGCGCAGGTGGATCGTGATCATCGGCGGGCTCCGTTCGTCGGGTACGTCTTCATCATGGTCTCTCCTGCGGCGAACCTCGCCCAGTACTGGGGGTAGGCCGACCATGGAGGAGGGAAGGTCTTCGCCCTATCTTCGTGCTCATGTCTGCGTATCCTTCCGGCTGGTATCCCGACCCCGAGGTCCAGGGCGGTATCCGCTGGTGGGGCGGATACGCCTGGACGGCGCACCAGCAGCCGCCGGGTGTCCGGCACTCCTACGCGCCTCCCGGCGCGGAGGCCGCATATGCGCAGAGCGCTCCGCAGAGCTACGGACTGCGTTCGGTGCAGGCGTATCAGGGTGGGGCGGCGCGCGGAAGCTTCGCCGCTGTGTACGAGCCCCCGAGGACCACAGCCTTGTGGGAGCCCCTCTACGGGGCATCGCTGGGTCAGGCTTTCGGACGTTTCTGGCGCAAGTACGCCGACTTCACGGGGCGCGCGTCGAGGTCCGAGTTCTGGTGGGCGTACCTGTGTGTCGTGCTGCTGGGCGCCGGCTCGTATGTGGCGGTGCTGGCGGTGGCGCTCAGCAACACGCCGGCCGCAGGCGGGACGGGATCCCCGTCCGAGGTCACGCCCCTCGGTGGCGTGCTGATGATCGTCTGGTTCGTCGCCTACCTCGGAATGATCCTGCCGACGATCGCCGTCTCCGTGAGGCGCCTGCACGATGCCGGCGTCTCCGGTCTCGTCTACCTGTTGGCGTTCGTCCCGTTCGGCAGTCTCGTGCTGCTCTACTTCTGGCTGCAGGACTCGAAGCCTCACGGCGCGCGGTACGACCGACCCCGCGCCTGAGACCAGCGCGATCGGGTGCGACACGCCCCGGGTGCAGGATGGACGCATGTCCGCGCAGGTTCGCTCCGCCGTCACCGCCGAGGAACTCGACGCCGCACGCCGCCTCATCCGGGGCCTGCTGACCTGGCAGAGGGAGCGACCTGCCGAGGTGCAGAAGCTGGTCGAGGCGTACTTCGACCTGGATGCGTTCGAGATCGAACTGGCGGGGCTCCCCGGGAAGTACGGGCCGCCCGACGGGGAACTGCTGATCGCCGAGGTGTCCGGTCGCATCGTGGGCGTCGTCGCGTCGCGTCGCATCGACGATGACGCGTGCGAGATGAAGCGGATGTTCGTCGAGACCTCCGCGCACGGTCAGGGGGTCGGTCGGGCGCTCGCGAACGAACTGATCGATCGGGCGCGCGCGGCCGGTTACGCGTCGATGCTGCTCGACACCAGCAAGGGGCAGACAGCGGCGATCGCGCTGTACCGCTCGCTCGGCTTCGTCGAGATCCCTCCGTACACCGAGGTCGACGACGTGCTCCGCGAGGGGATGCTGTACTTCCGCCTCGATCTGCGCTGAGCAGCGCACGAAGCCGCCCTCCGCCGCCGGTAAAGTGACAGGAATGAGCGCCCAGACCGGTTTCGACCTGTTCCCCGACCGCTCCGTCGTCGCCATCCGCGTCAACGGTGAGCTCACGGACAAGGCGGCCACGGTCACCGAGACGGATGTCGTGGAACCGGTCGAGGTCACCTCGCCCGACGGCCTCAACATCTTGCGCCACTCGACCGCGCACGTGATGGCTCAGGCGGTACAGCGCATCAACCCGGAGGCGAAGCTCGGAATCGGCCCCCCGGTCACCGACGGCTTCTACTACGACTTCGACGTCGCCGAGGCCTTCACCCCCGAAGACCTGTCCGCCATCTCGAAGGAGATGGATCGCATCATCCGCTCCGGTCAGCGTTTCCAGCGCCGGGTGGTCACCGAGGACGAGGCGCGCGCCGAACTCGCCGGCGAGCCCTACAAGCTCGAGCTCATCGGGCTCAAGGGTGGCGCGGCCGACGCGGGCAAGGATGGCGAGAACGTCGAGGTCGGCGGTGGCGAGCTGACCATCTACGACAACGTCGACCGCGACGGCAACGTGGCCTGGAAAGACCTCTGCCGGGGCCCGCACGTTCCCAACACCGGTGCGCTCGGCAACTACAAGCTGATGCGCAACGCGGCCGCGTACTGGCGTGGTTCGGAGAAGAACCCGCAGCTGCAGCGTGTCTACGGCACCGCATGGCCGTCGAAGGACGAACTGCGCGCGTACCTGGAGCGCCTCGAGGAGGCCGCCAAGCGCGATCACCGCAAGCTCGGTCGCGAGCTCGATCTGTTCAGCTTCCCCGACGAGATCGGTTCCGGCCTGTCGGTGTGGCACCCGCGCGGCGGCGTCATCCGCATGGAGATGGAGCAGCACGCGCGCCGCCGCCACGTCGAGGACGGCTACACCTACGTCTACACGCCGCACATCTCGAAGGAGGACCTCTTCCTCCAGTCGAACCACCTCGTCACCTACAAGGAGGGCATGTTCCCGCCCATCCATATGGACGAGGAACGCGACGCCGACGGCAACGTCACCAAGCAGGGCACCGACTACTACCTGAAGCCGATGAACTGCCCGATGCACATCCTGATCTACAAGGAGCGTGCACGCAGCTACCGCGATCTGCCGATGCGGTTGGCCGAGAACGGCACCGTCTACCGGAACGAGCTCTCGGGCGCGCTGCACGGACTCACCCGCGTACGCGGGTTCACCCAGGACGACTCCCACCTCTTCGTCACCCCCGAGCAGTTGGAAGAGGAGGCGACGAAGGTTCTCGAGTTCGTCATCTCGATGCTGCGCGACTTCGGGCTCACCGACTTCGAGCTCGAACTGTCGATGAAGGACGACGAGAAGGACAAGTGGATCGGTTCGGAGGAGTTCTGGGAGTACTCCACCAACGCCCTCCGCAACGTCGCCGTGGCGAGTGGGTTGAAGCTCACCGAGGTGCCGGGGGAGGCCGCGTTCTACGGTCCGAAGATCGACCTCAAGACGCGCGACGCGATCGGCCGCACCTGGCAGTTGTCGACCGTGCAGGTCGACCCGAACCTGCCCGAGCGGTTCGACCTCGAATTCACCGACCGCGACGGCCAGAAGAAGCGGCCGATCATGATCCACCGCGCGCTGTTCGGCTCGATCGAGCGGTTCTTCGCGATCCTGCTCGAGCACTATGCGGGCTCGTTCCCCGTGTGGCTCTCGCCGGTTCAGGTCGTGGGCGTCCCGGTGGCGGAGGAGTTCGCCGACTACCTCGACGAGATCATCGGCCGGCTGAAGGCGGATGGCGTGCGCGCCGAACTCGACGCCAGCGACGAGCGGATGCAGAAGAAGATCCGCAACCACACGCTGATGAAGGTGCCGTTCCAGCTCATCGCCGGAGGCCAGGACCGCGACGCCGGCACGGTGAGCTTCCGGTTCCGTGACGGCCGACAGGACAACGGCATCCCCGTGGATGAGGCGGTGCGTCGCATCCGCGAGGCGATCGACACCCACGCGCAGGTCTGAGGCAAGAATCCCGCGCAAGACGCACGGATCTTGCGTCGCGCTCTCTAGCGCCGTGCGGGTGCGTGCGGATACGGTACCCACCAGGCGCTGAATAGACCGGGGGGTCTACCCGCGATTGAGGGGGGTGCGTCTCACCGCACCACCACTCGCGGAAGGTAGCCATGCGCGCTCGTCGAACTGCCCTGTTGTCCGTTCTCGCCGCCTCGGCCCTCGTCACAGGAGCGTTCGCCGCTCCCGCGTACGCGGCCGACCCGACCCCCGAGTTCACCGCCGCCGCGGTGACGGCGAGCGATCCGCCCCAGGAGGGCGCCCGATCCAAGAGTGGTCAGCTCGCCGAGAGCGACGCTGCACTTCTCGGTCGAACGGACGCGGCGGTGGTCCCGGTGATGGTGAAGGTCGACGTCGACCCGGTCGCGTCCTACGCGGGCGGTCTGGACGGCTTCGCGGCGACGAGTCCCGAGGTCACGGGTAAGGAGCTCTCGCTGTCGAGCCCGGCGGTCAAGAAGTACCTCGACCACGTGAAGGCCGTCATCGCCGACACGCAGGCGCAGATCACGGCGGCCGTGCCGTCCGCGAAGGTGCTCGGCTCGTTCCCCGTGGCGTACGGCGGCATCGCGCTGACCGTGAAGGCACGGGACGCGAAGGCGGTGCTCGCCGTGCCCGGTGTCGCCGCAGTGCAGGAGAACTCGCTGCAGCACCTCCCGGCCTCCGACTCCGGCGCGACCTCTGGCGTGTCTTCGGCGGCCGGCGCTGCGCCCGCCACGTCGGGTGCCCCCGCTGCGACGCTCGACAACGACGCGAGCACGTTCATCGGTGCCGACGCCGTCTGGCCGTCGCTGGGCGGACGCGACAAGGCCGGCCAGGGGGTCATCGTGGGTGTCATCGACACCGGCATCTGGCCCGAGCACCCGATGCTCGTCGACGCGGGCATCCCGCGACCCGCGGGTGGCCCCTGGGCGTGCGACTTCGGTGAAGGCGGGGACGCGGCGTTCGCCTGCAATGACAAGCTCGTCGGCGCGTACGCGTTCCTCGACACGTACGCCGCACTGAACGCGATCGGCGCCGAGGACTTCTGCTCGGCGGCCGGATGCTCGGCACGTGACTCCGACGGCCACGGCACGCACACGGCGACGACCGCGGCGGGAAGCTATGTGTCGAGCGCGCCGGTGTTCGGTGTCGAGCGGGGGCCGGTGAGCGGCATCGCACCCGGAGCATCCGTGATCGCGTACCGCGCCCTCGGCCCGGCCGGTGGGTACACCTCCGACCTCCTCGGCGCGGTGCAGCAGGCGATCGTCGACGGCGTCGACGTCATCAACTACTCCGTCAGCGGCAGCGCATCCGCGTACACCGACGCCGTGGAGCTCGCGTTCCTCGACGCGTACGCGGCCGGTGTCGCGGTGAACGCGTCGGCCGGCAACGACGGCCCGGGCGCATCCACCGCCAACCACGCGGGCCCGTGGGTCACGACGGTTGCGGCGTCGACGTTCGACCGCCAGTACGCCTCGACTCTCACCTTGACCGCTGCCGACGGGGCGACCTTCTCCAAGGCGGGCTCGACCCTCACGCAGGGCGTCACCGACGTTCCCGTCGTGCGCGCCGAGACGGTCGCGGGCTACACAGGCGGCGCCCGGTGCCTCGAGCCGTTCGCGGCCGGGTCCGTCGACGGCCTGGTGGTCGTCTGCGAGCGCGGCGAGAACGGTCGCGTCGAGAAGGGCTTCAACGCCCTCGCCGGCGGAGCCGCCGGAATGATCCTGTACAACCCGACCGCGAGCGACGTGGAGACCGACAACCACTTCCTGCCGGCGATCCACCTCGAGGGACCGAACGCAGAATTGCTCGCGTTCCTCGCGGCGCACACGGATGTCACCGCCACCTGGGCGGAAGGACAGGCTGCTCCCGCGGCGGGGGATGTGATGGCGGGCTTCAGCTCCCGCGGTCCGATCGGTGAGTTCCTGAAGCCGGACATCACCGCACCGGGTGTGCAGATCCTCGCGGGTCACACCCCGGCCTCGACCGACCAGGCCACCGGACCGCAGGGCGAACTGTTCCAGGCGATCGCGGGCACCTCGATGTCGTCGCCGCACGCGGCGGGTGTGTCCGCGCTCGTGATCGCGGCCCACCCGACCTGGACTCCCGGTCAGGTGAAGTCGGCGCTCATGACCTCGTCGCTGCAGAGCGTGGTGAACCCCGACGGAAATCCGGCGGGCGTGTTCGACCGGGGCGCGGGCAGCATCCGCGCCAACCGGGCGATCGCACCGACGCTGACGGTGAGCGAGTCCGCTGCGGACTTCGCTGCGAGCGCGGGCGACCCGCTCAGCCGCATCAACCTGAACATCCCGAGCATCAACATCGACCCCTTGCCCGGTGCGGCGGTCGTCGAGCGCACGGTCACGAACGTGTCCGGCGCGACGCAGACCTTCACGGTGAAGGGATCCGTCGCCGACGGCGTGGGTGTCGTGGTGAGCCCGGCGAAGTTCTCGCTTCCGGCGGGCAAATCGCGCACGGTGAAGGTGGTGCTCAGCGGGATCGATGCGGCCGAGGGTTGGCACCAGGGTCAGCTGACGATCACGGGTTCCCGCAAGGGCGCCACCCCGGTGGTGCTGCCCGTCGCGGTGAACGTCGGTGAGGCGCAGATCAGTCTCGCCCAGTCGTGCACGCCGACCGAGATCGCGCGTGGTGCCACCAGCACCTGCACGGTGACGGCGTCCAGCTCGCTCCCGGTCGATGTGCAGGCCACGATCGATGTCGTCGCGAGCCCGGTGCTCCAGGTGAAGTCGGTGACGGCTCCGGCCACGAAGCGTCCGCTGGGCGCCCGCTGGTCGGGGACGCTCACGGCGGCACTCCCGCCGACGGTGGACTCGGTCGATGCGGTGTCCCCGGATGAGACGCCGGGAGGCGGCTTCCTTCCGCTGTCTGCGTTCGGCGTCGCGCCGATCGCCGGGATGACCGACGAGAGCATCGCCAACTTCACCGTGCCGAGCTTCGTCTACGGCGGCGAGGTCTACACGCAGGTGGCGTTGACCTCGAACGGCTACGTCGTGGTCGGAGGCGGTACGTCGGCCGACGTGGAGTACGAGCCGCCGGCATCCTTCCCGGATGCGGCGACGCCGAACAACGTGCTCGCACCCTTCTGGACCGACCTCAACCCGGCTGCCGGGGGTGCCATGCGCCTCGCGACGTTGAACGACGGCGTGACGCAGTACCTCGTCGCCGAGTGGGATGCGGTGCCGTCGTGGAGCGGCGGATCCAACTCGTTCCAGGTGTGGATCACCTTGGGTGCGACCGAGCAGACCTGGTTCACCTACGGGGGACCGTTGACGCCGGATGCCGCGGTCGGGTCGCTCACGGGCGCCGAGAACCGCACCGGTTCGAGCGGGGTCACGGTGGCGGACGTCGATCCGGATTCGGCGTACGAGGTGCTCACGAGCCCGCCGCAGGCGGGTGGGGCGGTGACCTTCGACTACACGGTGAAGGGTCTGCTGCGCGGCACCTGGTCGACGGCGGCCACGTTGAACTCGCCGGCGCTCAACACCTACCCGATCGAACGGACGAAGATCCGGGTCCGCTGACGCGGGCGCCCCGGTGGCGCGCAAACACCCCGGCGCCCCCCGGAGCC
>JAEWJX010000002.1 GCA_023386365.1 Actinomycetes bacterium
GGGGCTGTGGGGGGGGGCGGGGCGGGGGGCGCGGGGCGCGGCTCCCCGCGACCCACGGCGACCAGGGCAAGGACTGAAGGTCGAGATGGAAGACACACGCACGAACGAGCACATCCTCGAGATGCGCGACATCACCAAGCGGTTCCCGGGCGTGCTCGCGCTGTCCGACGTGAACCTGCAGGTGCGCCGCGGCGAGATCCACGCGATCTGCGGTGAGAACGGCGCCGGCAAGTCGACGCTGATGAAGGTCCTCTCCGGCGTCTACCCGCACGGGACGTACGACGGCGACATCGTCTTCGAGGGCGAGACCGTCGAGTTCAAGGGCATCCGCGACTCCGAGCAGCGCGGCATCGTGATCATCCACCAGGAGCTGGCGCTGTCGCCGTTCCTGTCGATCGCGGAGAACATCTACCTCGGCAACGAGCGGAGCGAGCGCGGCGTCATCGACTGGAACTCCACGAACGCCGAGGCCGCCAAGCTCCTGGCCCGCGTGGGCCTGGACGAGCGCCCGGACACCAAGATCGTCGACATCGGCGTCGGCAAGCAGCAGCTCGTCGAGATCGCGAAGGCGCTCTCGAAGGAGGTCAAGCTGCTCATCCTCGACGAGCCGACCGCCGCGCTCAACGACGACGACAGCGCCCACCTGCTGGGCCTGATCTCGGGTCTGCGCGACCACGGGATCACGTCGATCATCATCAGCCACAAGCTCAACGAGATCGAGGCGATCGCCGACACGACGACGATCATCCGCGACGGCAAGACGATCGAGACCCTCTCGATGAAGGGCGCCGAGCCCGTCAGCGAGGAGCGGATCATCCGCGGCATGGTCGGCCGCCCGCTCGACAGCCGGTTCCCCGAGCACACGTCGAGCATCGGCGAGGAGGTCCTGCGGGTCGAGGACTGGACGGTCCACCACCCGATCGACCAGACCCGCAAGGTCGTCGACGGTGCGTCGTTCCACGTCCGCCGCGGCGAGATCGTCGGCATCGCCGGCCTCATGGGCGCCGGGCGCACCGAGCTCGCGATGTCGCTGTTCGGCCGCTCCTACGGCTCGAAGATCACGGGCCGGGTGTTCAAGGACGGCAAGGAGATCCACGCGAACTCCGTGCACTCCGCGATCGAGCACGGCATCGCGTACGCGACGGAGGACCGCAAGCGGTTCGGCCTCAACCTCATCGACACCATCCAGCACAACATCTCCGGCTCCGCCCTGGGCAAGCTCGCCCGGTTCGGCGTCGTCGACCGCAACGCCGAGCTCAAGGTGGCCGAGCGGTACCGCAAGGAGATGAACATCAAGACGCCGACGGTGGCGGCGCTCGTCGGCAAGCTCTCGGGCGGCAACCAGCAGAAGGTCGTCCTGAGCAAGTGGATCTACGCCGACCCCGAGGTGCTGATCCTCGACGAGCCGACGCGCGGAATCGACGTCGGCGCGAAGTACGAGATCTACACGATCATCAACCGGCTCGCGGACGAGGGGAAGGGCGTCGTCGTCATCTCCTCGGAGCTCCCCGAGCTGATCGGCGTCTGCGACCGCATCTACGCCCTGTCGCAGGGGCGCATCACGGGCGAGGTCGCCCGTCAGGACGCGACCCAGGAGCGACTCATGCAGTACATGACCATGGAGAAGGACGTGACTCCCCGATGAGCACCGACACCAACCTCGCGCCGGCGATGCCGTCGGGCGAAAAGCCTCGCCTGTCGATCGGCGAGCGCATGTCCGGCCTCGGCGGCAACGCGCGCCAGTACGGCATCTTCGCCGCGCTGATCGTGATCGTGCTGCTGTTCCAGGTCCTCACCGACGGCAAGCTGCTGCTCGCGAACAACGTCGCGGCGCTGTTCCAGCAGAACGCCTACGTCATGATCCTGGCGATCGGCATGGTGATGGTGATCGTCGCCGGGCACATCGACCTGTCGGTCGGCTCGGTCGTCGCCTTCATCGGTGGCGTGGTCGCCGTCTCGATGCGCGACTGGGGCCTGCCGTGGCTCGTCGCGGTGCTGCTCGGCCTCGCGATCGGTGGCGTCGTCGGCGCCTGGCAGGGCTTCTGGGTCGCGTACGTCGGGATCCCCGCGTTCATCGTGACCCTGGCAGGCATGCTCGTGTTCCGCGGGCTGGCGCTCGTCGTCGTCGGCGAGACCATCGCGGGGCTGCCGTCCACGTTCATCAAGATCTCCAAGGGTTCGTTGCCCAACTTCCTGGGCTTCGCGAACAACATGGACATCGTCACGATCGTCATCGGTCTGCTCGCGGTCGCCGCCTTCGTGTTCTCGCAGCTGCGCGCCCGCGCCCAGCTCCGCAAGCACGAGCTGCACGTCGAGTCGATCGGCGCGTTCGCCGCGAAGATCATCGGCGTGACGCTGCTCGTCGGCATCCTCACCGTGATTCTGTCGCTCTCGGCCGGTGGCACCCCGATCGTCCTCGTCATCGTCGGCGCGCTCGTCGTGGCGTACTCGTTCCTCATGGGCCGCACGGTCTTCGGCCGGCACATCTACGCGATCGGTGGCAACCGGCTCGCCGCGGGCCTGTCGGGCGTCAACACCAAGAACGTGGACTTCTGGATCTTCGTCAACATGGGCGTCCTCGCCGGTGCGGCGGCGATCGTCACGACGTCCCGTGCGGGCGCGGCCATCGCCGCGGCCGGCCAGAACTACGAGCTCGACGCCATCGCCGCCTGCTTCATCGGCGGTGCGGCGGTGACCGGTGGTATCGGTCGCGTCGCGGGCGCCATCGTCGGTGCGCTCATCATGGGCGTGCTGAACATGGGCCTGTCGATCATGTCGGTCGACCCGTCGTGGCAGATGGCCATCAAGGGCCTCGTGCTGCTGCTCGCGGTCGCGTTCGACCTGATCAACAAGCGGCGCGCCGGGACGAGCTGAACCGGCTTCCGGCCGTGCCGGACGCTACTAGGGTGCAGCCGTGAGCAGGCGCGCGGCCCCAGCGGGGTCGCAGTCGTCCCTGCGGGAGGCGAACCGTCAGCTGGTCGTCGAGACCGTCAAGCGGTACGGGGGCCTCACCCAGGTCGACCTGGCGTCGGCGACCGGTCAGTCCCAGGCCACGGTGTCGACGATCGTCCGCGAGCTGCTCGCCGCGGGCGTCGTCGACA
>JAEWJX010000016.1 GCA_023386365.1 Actinomycetes bacterium
CGCCTGATGGGGCTTGATGATCCGCGACAGTCCGTAGACCGCTCCGACGGTGGCGATGATCGCGGTGGCGAACTCGAGCCGGTGGCGCGTACGGGACGTCGGAAGGCGCATGACCATAGTGTACGGGTCTGGCGGTTCGACGATCTCCAGGTAGCCCCGCGCCGCCGCGCCCCGCATGGAGCGGAAGGCCACCGCGCCGGGTCCGGTTCGTCACGAGCAAAGCCGCGGACTATCGCGCGCTTGTGCGCCTGGCCGCGTCCTCCACCGCGGACGCGCGCCAGTGCGCTCGTGTAGGGCTTCGCCTCAGAAAAGTGCGAGCCCTCTGTCTCATCCCCACGAGGACGCGGGGCCCCATGGCGTGCCGGCGCTCGTCAGCCAGCCCCGGAGAGCTCACAGGAAGATCAGAAGCTCGGAAGGATGGAGGCGAGAAATATCGCTCATCCATCTCCGGTCCTTCCGTCCTTCCGTCCTTCCTGTGAAATCTCTCTTCTTGCTTGATCTAGTCGAGCGTGTCGTCGCCATCGACCAGCGACGAGTCCGCCGGCGGCGAGATCACCGACGACGGCGCGCTCGACTTCGCCTCGGCCGGCGACATCAGCTTGCGAACGAGGTCGGCGCGGTTCGCGACGCCGAGCTTCTGATAGAGGCGACGCACGTACGTGCGGACGGTGTTCTCGGAGAGGCCGGAGATGGCCGCGACGTTCACTCCGCTGTAGCCGGCGACGAGCAGGCGAGCGATCTCGCGTTCACGCTTGCTGAGCCCCTCGATCGGCGCCGCCTTCTCCTGCGGCTCGACGCGGAGGATGGCGCACTTCGCGTTGTTGAAGACCGGATCGCCTTCGATCTTCGCGACGGCGACGACGGCCCCGGAAGGCAAGCGTGGCGGCGTGGGCAGGGCCTCCTGCTTCGCTCGCGCCTGGAGTGACTGCTCGGCAGCGTCGACGACGTGATCCTCGATCGGGACGACGTCGTTGTCCCACTCGATGCCGCGATCGCGGTTGGCCGCCCAGATGACCTTCTTCCGCTCGCGATCGACCACGAAGAGCGTGCCGCTCACCTTGCTGAACGCACGAAGCGCAGCAGCTTCGCGCGAGAGCTCGTCATAGGCGATCTGTACGCGCGCGCCCGCTGCGACGAACGGTCCGAGCGCCTCCAGCCGCTCGACGTCGGCCTGGGTGAACTCACCCTCCGACTCGCGCCGCTCGAGACCAGCGAGCCCGAAGAGGACGCCGCCCTCGTGGAGGAAGAAGAGGAGGGCGTGCTTCATGCCGCTGCCGGCATGGCTCGCGAAGTACGGCAGCTTCATCCGTTCGTCGTCCGGATAGAGCTCGTTGGCGAGATAGACGCGCCGCGTCGTCTCGACGACGCTCTTCGTCTCGAAGCCGAAAGCCTGAGTCAGCCGCGTCGCGCCGTCCGATTTCAGACCCTGCGGGGCTCCGTCGACGATGCGCGAAGAATCCCCGTAGGCCCGGGCATCTTCGGTCCCGAAGCAGATGAAGGCGCCCGAGGCGGGGACCAGCTGACGCATCGCATCCATGACGCGCCGGCGGAAGCTCGCCCGCGTGCCGTGTTGGACGACCGAGAGTCGTGCTGCATCAAGCCCAGCCTGTTCCATGCTGCTCTCCCCGAGTTTGCGGATCTCGCCGGCCGTCAGAAGCGCCGACTTCGTGGCATACTCTACATATGTCGGACTTCGCAACGGAAGGCGATCGCGCCGGTAACCTCGTCTTCGACTGGAACGAGGTGAATCGGAAGGGGCGCATCCTGCCGAAGAACGCCTCGTTCTTCGACGAGACGTTGCGTGATGGGCTCCAGAACCCGTCGGTCGTCGACCCCGGGATCGAGGAGAAGCTCAAGATCCTCCACCTCATGGAGGACCTCGGCATCCATGCGGCCGACGTCGGGCTGCCTGGCTCGAGCAGGCGCGCGTTCGAGGACGTCCTCCGCATCTGCAAGGAAGTCGTCGACTGCAAGATGAAGATCAAGATCGCGTGTGCGGGCCGCACCGTGGTCAGCGACATCACGCCGATGATCGAGGTCTCGCAGCGCGCGGGGATCCCGGTGGAGGTCTATGCGTTCATCGGCTCGTCGCCGATCCGGCAGTACGCCGAGAACTGGGACGTCAACCTCATCGCGAAGCGCAGCGCCGAGGCGATCGACGTCGCCGTGAAGGAAGGCCTGCCGGTCGCGTACGTCACCGAGGACACGACGCGTTCGCGCCCCGAGGTGTTGACCACGCTGTTCCGCACGGCGATCGATCATGGCGCGACGCGGCTGTGCCTCTCGGACACGGTCGGGCACGCGACGCCGGACGGCGTACGGAACCTGATCCAGTTCACCCGCAACGTCGTTGCAGGCACCGGCGCCGAGATCGGCATCGACTGGCATGGGCACAACGATCGGGGCCTCGCGCTCGAGAACGCCATCTGGGCGTTCGAGTACGGCGCCGATCGCGTCCACGCGACGGGCCTCGGCATCGGCGAGCGTGTCGGCAACGCGCAGATGGAGCTGCTCCTGTTGAACCTGAAGCTGCTCGGCCAGCTCGAGGGCCAGGACCTCACGAAGCTCCTCGAGTACTGCCAGA
>JAEWJX010000033.1 GCA_023386365.1 Actinomycetes bacterium
GGACCCGACGGGTCCGGCGCACTTGCTTTAATGTCCCCATGACCGCCACACCTCCTCCCCCGCCCGCCGCCGCCGCGCCGCAGGGCGCCCAGCCCATGAGCCCCGCCGACGAGCGGCTCTGGTCGACCCTCACCCACGTGGGTGCGCTCGTCCTGAGCGGAGGCGGCGCCGGTTGGCTCGTCGCGCTCATCGCGTACCTGATCCTCAAGGACCGCGGCCCGTTCGTGCGCTCGCACACCGCCACGGAACTCAACTTCCAGCTGACGCTGCTGATCGCCTACGTCGCCGGCGTGATCCTCGCGATCGTGTTCATCGGCTTCCTGATCATCATCGCCGCTGCCATCCTCGCGATCGTGCTCGGCATCATCGCCGCGATCAAGGCCAACAAGGGCGAGTACTACCAGTACCCGGTGGCCATCAAGTTCGTCAGCTAAGGCAGCAGCCTTCGGACCACCGCGTCCGCCAGCAGCCGGCCGCGTCGTGTGAGCACGATGCGGCCGGCTATCGCGTTTCTGCCGTCGATGAGCCCGTCGGCGATGAGGCCCGCGACCGCTTCGCGCCCGGATGCGTCGAGCGCGTCGAGCGGGAGCCCGTCGACGATGCGGGTGCGCAGCAGCACGTCCTCGACGCGGCGCGTCTCAGCATCCAGGGTCTCGCGCCCGGCGGCGGGCGAGACACCGGCGGCGAGCCGCTCCGCGTAGGCGGCCGGATGCTTGACGTTCCACCAGCGCACGCCGCCGACGTGGCTGTGGGCGCCCGGCCCGATGCCCCACCAGTCCTGACCGGTCCAGTAGGCGAGGTTGTGGCGTGAACGGTGCGCGTCGTCGCGCGCCCAGTTGCTGACCTCGTACCAGCCGTATCCGGCATCCGCGAGCAGTTCGTCGGCGAGGTCGTACTGGTCGGCCTGCAGCTCCTCGTCGGGCTGGGTCACCTCGCCCCGCGAGATCTGGCGGGCCAGTTTCGTGCCGGGTTCGACGATGAGCGCGTACGCCGACAGGTGGTCGGGCTGCTGCGCGATCGCCAACTCCAGCGAGCGCCGCCAGTCGTCGAGGCTTTCGCCCGGCGTGCCGTAGATGAGGTCGAGGCTCACCTGGAGCCCCGCCTCGCGCGCCCACCGCACGACAAGCGGGATGCGCGCCGGGTCGTGGGTGCGCTCGAGGGTGCGCAGCACATGCGGTACGGCCGACTGCATGCCGAAGCTGACGCGGGTGAAGCCGGCGGCCGCGAGTTCGGCGAGCCCCGCCTCGGTGACCGAGTCCGGGTTCGCCTCGGTGGTGACCTCGGCATCCGCGGCGATACCCCAGGCGTCGCGCACCGCGTCGAGCATGAGGATCAGGTCGGTGGTGGGCAGCAGGGTGGGGGTGCCTCCGCCGAAGAACACGGTGCGCACCGGGCGCCCATCGACCCCGGCATCCGTAAGCACGCCCCGGGCGAAGGCCACCTCGGCGGCGGCCTGCTGCGCGTAGTCGCTCTGCTTCACACCGCGGATCTCAGACGCGGTGTAGGTGTTGAAGTCGCAGTAGCCGCAGCGCACCCGGCAGAACGGCACGTGCAGGTACACGCCCAGGTCGCGTTGGGTGTATCCGGCGGCGACGGATGCGGGGAGCGCGCCGTCGGCGGGGGCCGGGTCGGCGAGGGGCAGGGCGCTGGGCATGACATCCCATTCTCCCCCGCCGCGCGAGCCGAGGCTGACTTGTTGACGTCTAGTAATTGATCAGATACAGTACTCAACATGGTTCAAGACTCCGACGCCTTCGCAGCCGACCTGCTGCGCGGCCACACCGACACGATCGTGCTCGGCGTGCTGCGGCGGACCGAGAGCTACGGCTTCGAGATCTACAAGACCATCCGGGACGCCACCGGAGGGGCCTACGAGATCAAGGAAGCCACGCTCTACGCCACCTACCGTCGCCTCGAGAAAGACGGCCTCGTCGAATCCTTCTGGGGAGACGAGACGCAGGGCGGCCGCCGCAAGTACTACCGCATCACCGACGCCGGGCGGTCCGTGTACCGCCGCAACGTCGCCGCGTGGGCCGCCACGCGCGACATCATCGACTCCCTCCTCGACGGCAGCGCCGTCCACTGAAAGGCCCCGCCATGAACACCACACCCCTCCCCGGCGGCACCGCCGTGCACCGACTGCTCGACGAACTCTTCGCCGACTTGCCCACCACCCCCGACGCGCTCGACCTGAAGGAGGAAGTGCGCGGCAACCTCGTCGCCCGCGCCACCGAGCTCGAAGCCGCCGGCCGCACCCCCGAGGAGGCGGCACGCATCGCCGTCGACGAACTCGGCGACGTGCGCGAACTGCTCGAAGACGCCCCCGCAGAGCGCACGCACGCCGACGTGGCCGCCGCTCACCGCGTGCGCCACCGCCCCGCCTTCGTGGTGCGGGTGGTGCTCATCTCCATCGCATCCGGACTCTCGCTCATCGGGCTGTGGCTCGGCAACTGGGACGTGTACCCGCTCACCACCGCCGCGGCGTTCGCGCTCGCAGGCGTCGCCGGCATCGGACTCGGATGGGTGATCGGCGACTCCCTGCACCAGGAGACCACCGTGCACCACCCCATGCCCGCACGACGCGCACTGATGTTCGGCGTCGCGGGCGCGCTCGTGATCACCGGAGTCACCACCGGGTTCACGATCCTCACCCACGGCATCGACCTCGCCTGGCTGATCCTCCCCGGCCTCGCCGCCATCGCCGGCATCGGCCTGTTCAGCTACCTCGGCGCCACCCAGACCAACCGCACCAAGACGTGGGCGCTGGAACACGGCCGCCAGGCGCCGCAGGTGGGCAACCGCTTCGACAAGGACCCGGCCGCCGCCGCCCGCTTCGGCATCTACACGATGCTCATCTGGGTCTCCGCCTTCGTCGTGTCGATCGTGCTGTACTTCACGACCGGCTGGACCTGGGCCTGGATCCCGTACGTGGTCGGATTCCTCGGCATGATGTTCCTCCTCACCCGGATGCTGTTCATCAGCGAGGACGAGAAGGACGAGACCAAGCGATGAGCGGCCACGCCATCGAGGCCGACCGCCTCGTCAAGACGTACCGCTCCGGGCGCAAAGCTCCCGTCGAGGCGCTGCGCGGACTCACCTTCGAGGTGCCCACCGGCTCGGTGTTCGGGCTGCTCGGGCCCAACGGCGCCGGCAAGTCGACCACCACCAAGATCCTCACCACACTCTCGTTGCCGAGCTCCGGTACCGCCCGTGTGGCCGGATCGGATGTGGTGCGCAGCGCCGCCCAGGTGCGTCGCCGCATCGGGTACGTGTCGCAGGGGGCCAGCACCGACCCGCTGCTGACCGTGCGCGAGAACCTCGAACTCGCCGCCCGACTGCGCGGCGTCGGACGCTCCGATGCCGCCGCCCGCGCCACCCGGCTGATCGACGAGTTCACGCTCACAGGCAACGCCGACCGCCCCACGGGCAAACTCTCCGGCGGCACGCGCCGCCGGGTCGACGTCGCCACCGCCCTCGTGCATGCGCCGCAGGTGCTGTTCCTCGATGAACCCACCACCGGGCTCGACCCGGAGGCCCGCTCCGCCATGTGGTCCGAGATCCGCCGCCTCTCCGCGGAGGAGTCGCTCACCGTCGTGCTCACCACCCACTACCTCGAAGAGGCCGACCGTCTCGCCGACCGGGTGATGATCGTCGACCGGGGCACGAAGGTCGTCGAAGGCACCCCGCAGGCCCTCAAGGCCGGTCTCGCGGGCGACAGCGTGCGGGTGGAGCTGTTCGAACCGGATGCCGACCGGGTGCGCCGCGCCGCGGCGTCCGTGGCGGGCCTGCGCGACCCGCTGGTCGAGGTCGCCGGCCCCACGGGGTCGCTCATCGCCCGCGCCGACGACGGCTCCGCCGCCCTCGGGCCGCTCATCCAGGCGCTCGACGCCGCCGGCGTCGCCTTCGGCGCCGCATCCGTCTCGGGCCCCACGCTCGACGACGTCTACCTGCACCACGTGGGCCACACCTTCGACGGCGCGGCCACCGCAACGGAAGGAGCGGCAGCATGACCGCCGCCACCCTCGACCGCCCCGCCGTGGCGGCGCCGCCACGCGCATCCTGGTTCACCCAGACGGGTCAGGTGTTCCACCGCTGGATCGTCGGCACCTGGCGGCAGGCCTGGGGTCCGGTGATGTCGCTGCTGCAGCCCGTGATCTGGATCGTGCTGTTCGGCCAGGTGTACAGCGCACTCGGCACGCTGCCCGCGTTCGCCGACGACGGCTACATCGGCTACCTGGTGCCCGGCGTGCTCATGATGACGGTGCTCTACTCGGGCGCGTGGGCGGGAACCGGCTACATCGACGACATGAACTCCGGTGTGATGGACCAGCTGCTGAGCGCTCCGATCTCGCGAAGCGCCATCGTCACCGGGCAGCTACTGCAGCAGCTCGTGATCAACGGGCTGCAGTCGGCGATCGTGCTCGGCATCGGCGCCCTCGCCGGCGCCCGCTACCCCGGCGGCGTGCCCGGCATCCTGCTGGCGCTCGTCGCCGCGACCCTGCTGGCCACCGTGTTCTGCTGCGCCTCCAGCGCGGTGGCACTCACCACCCGCAACCAGGTGGCGCTCATCGGTCTCTCGCAGATGATCGTGCTGCCGGCGACGTTCCTGTCGACCACGATGATGCCGGCCGCGCTGCTGCCCGAGTGGGTGCAGTCGGTCGCGCAGTGGAACCCGATGACATGGGCGGTCGAACTGGGTCGTGCCGGTCTCGACGGGTCGGCGTTCGACGGCACCGCCGACGGTGCGCTGCTGCTCGCGCGACTGGGCGGCCTGGTGGCGCTGGCGGCACTCTCGTTCCTGTGGACGGTGCGCTCGATCCGCGGCTACCAGCGGTCGCTGTAGAAGGAACTCAGCCGATGCGGCCCGTGAGTTCGTGCAGGTAGCGGCGCACCAGGAACCACTGGATGACGCGCACCACCGGCAGCACGAACTTCCACGGGCCGTCTCCGGCGCGAGAGAAGATGCGCACTGTCAGCCACACGGAGTCGTCGTCGCGGCGGTCGACGAGGAACAGCTCCTCGCCGGCGAGCGGATGCCCGGGCAGTGTTCCGAACGCGGCACCCCGGCGGGTGGGCTCGTCGACGATGTAGACGACCCGCACGGGGAACGGCTTCGGCCAGAACGGCGCCTTCAGCATGCCGGTGTCACCGGGGCGCACCAGCGCGTCACCCTCCGGCGTGTAGAGGGCCTCTCCCCCGCCACCGACGGTCGCCGGCTGGATCGGGTTGCCGGCCACGTCGAACGCCACCGGGATGTAGCTGGCCTCCGTCGCCGCCGGGGGCGCCTCGACCGGCGTCACCTGGAATCCGGCGCCGCGCTGGATGCCCCAGCTCATGACGCGCATCCACGCGTACTCCCAGCGGTCTTCACCGTGACCGACGCGAATGCGCTTCTCCAGCGGGCGGTACCCGCGCGGCGGGTAGGTGAGCAGGTCGTCGGCCTGCGTCGCACCGACGGCGCCGTAGTTCACCGGCACCCGCCACAGCTGCGCGGGGTCGCGAACGGCGGTCGAGGCGGGGGCCGTCGACCGTCGAGGTGCGTCGCCGGGGGGCGCTGACGCGGTGGTCACCACCTCATCTTCCCAGAAACGGGGGTCTTACGCCTCTTTGGGTGAGGTTTCGTCGCGTTCTTCGCCGCGGAGTTCCCACGGAAGCTGCTCCGCGTCGAGCTCCACCGGCTCCGCCGGGGGCGCATCGAACGGCCCGCTCCCGGCCCCCATGCCGTAGCCGAGCTTCGCGGGACCCTCCACATCCGACCTCCCAGTGCCCACCAGACCGCGGCGGAAACCGCGCATGCCGGGCAACGGCTCGTCGGTCTCGGTGACGAGGCGCACCGCCGCACGCGCGTACCAGCGCTGGAAGTACGGCTGCATGATGCGGATGCCGGGCCACAGCACCAGCCAGAGGCCACCCGAGATGCGCGACACCGTGCGCACGACGAGCCAGACCACGCCATCCGTGTCGCGCTCGGCGAGGAAGCACTCCTCCCCCGTGATCGGGTGGCCGGTGCGCGTGCCGTAGCCGAACCCGCGGAGGTCGCCCGCATCCTCGGTCCACACAATTCGCACCGGTTCGAGCAGTCGGATGGCGCCGAAACCGAAGCGGGTGTCGTAGTCACGGCCCAGCGCGACGACCTCATCATCCGGCTCGATGGTGAACCGCACTTGCTTCTTGATCGCCCACCCCGACACCACCGCCACCGCGCGCTGCCACACGGCGTCGCCGTCGCCCAACCGGATGCGCTGCTCGCGCACCCGGAAACCCTGCGGCGCCTCGGCACCCGGACGCGCGATGCCGACGGGCGCGTAGTTCAGCTCGGTCACCCGTCGATCCTCGCAGGTCGCGCGTCGAGGGACCTCCGCCCCGGGTGCGCACGCCGCGAGCGGAGTACGACAGAGGTATGACAACCGCAGTCGAACGCACCGGGTACCGGTCACCGCCGTGGATGCCGCGCACCCTGCTCGGCGTCACCTGGTTCAACTTCGGCACGGCGCTGATCGGCGCCGCCGGGCTCATGAGCGGCAGAATGCCCGACCTCGGGCTTCCGCTCGACCTGCTCGACGGATCGGGGTTCCCCGACTACTTCTGGCCCGGCGTCATCCTGGCGGTCGTCGTCGGCGGCACCCAATTGCTGCCTCTGCTCGCATGCCGCGCCCGATACGCCGCCGCCTGGGGCCTCTACGCGGTGGCGGGATTCGGGATGCTGATCTGGATCTTCATCGAGACCGGCATCATCGGTGGGCAGTCGCCGCTGCAGGTGCTGTACTTCACCACCGGGGTCGCGCAGATCGTGCTCGTGCTGCTGATCCTCGGAGCGTGGCCGCGCCCGCTCCTGCGGCGGCAGCCGGGGGTGCGTCAGCCCTCGTCGAAGTGACGATCCACGGCCGATGCGGGCGCCACGGTCGCCCACGCCGACTCCACCAGCTCGACGACGCGAGCGCGGTCGACCCGCTCCAGCTTCACCAGCACCATCGGGTACCCATCGAAGTGCGAAACCGTGAAGAAGGCGTCCGGTTCACCCTGGATGAGGGCGAACTTCTCCACCTCGCTGTCGACCCGCACCAGCAGGATCGGCTCATCCACCGGCCCCACCTCGGCGACCTCCTTCACACGGAGTGGCCGCACGCCGGCGAACATCCGCCCCGCCTTCCAGACGGTGAGGCCGCGACTCAGCGTCTCCTCGGCCCCCGGAAGGGCGAGAGCGATCTCGCGCACGTCATCCCACGACGCCATGCGGCACAGGCTACGCCGACGCGCGGTTGCGCTCGCTACTTCTTGTCTTTCTTGGCCTCGACGTCGCCGGACAGCGCGGCGATGAACGCCTCCTGGGGGACCTCGACGCGCCCGACCATCTTCATGCGCTTCTTGCCCTCCTTCTGCTTCTCGAGCAGCTTGCGCTTGCGGGTGATGTCGCCGCCGTAGCACTTCGCCAGGACGTCCTTGCGCATGGCGCGGATGTTCTCGCGCGCGATGATGCGGGCACCGATCGCCGCCTGGATGGGCACCTCGAACTGCTGGCGCGGGATCAGCTCACGCAGCCGCGTCGCCATCATGGTGCCGTACGCGTACGCCTTGTCCTTGTGGACGATCGCGCTGAACGCATCCACCGTCTCACCCTGCAGCAGGATGTCGACCTTCACCAGATCGCCGGGAGCCTCACCGGCCGGCTCGTAGTCGAGCGACGCGTAGCCCTGGGTCTTCGACTTCAGCTGGTCGAAGAAGTCGAACACGATCTCACCCAGCGGCAGCGTGTACTTCAACTCGACCCGGTCTTCGCCGAGGTAGTCCATCGACTTCATGGTGCCGCGTCGGCTCTGGCAGAGGTCCATGATGGCGCCCACGTAATCCTTCGGCGCCAGGATCGACGCGTTCACGATCGGCTCCAGCACCTCCGAGATCTTCGCGCCCGTCGGGTACTCCGACGGGTTCGTGACGGTGACCGTCTTCTTGTCTTCGGTGGTGACCTGGTAGGGAACGCTCGGCGCCGTCGTGATGAGGTCGAGACCGAACTCGCGCTGAAGGCGCTCCGTGATGATCTCGAGGTGCAGCAGGCCGAGGAAGCCGCAACGGAAACCGAAGCCCAGCGCCACCGACGTCTCCGGCTCGTATTGGAGGGCCGCATCCGACAGCTTCAGCTTGTCGAGCGCCTCCCGCAGGTCGGGGTAGTCACTGCCGTCGATCGGGTACACACCCGAGAACACCATCGGCAGCGGGTCGGTGTAGCCGGGCAGCGCCTCGGTCGCCGGCTTCGACTGGGTCGTGACGGTGTCGCCCACCTTCGACTGGCGCACATCCTTCACACCCGTGATGAGATAGCCGACCTCGCCCACGCCGAGACCCTTCGACGGCGTCGGCTCGGGCGAGCTGACCCCGATCTCGAGGATCTCGTGGGTGGCCCTCGTCGACATCATCTGGATGCGCTCACGCGGGTTCAGCTTGCCGTCGACCATGCGCACGTAGGTGACGACGCCGCGGTACGAGTCGTAGACGGAGTCGAAGATCATCGCGCGGGCCGGGGCGTCGGCGACACCCACCGGGGCGGGGATGCGCTCCACGACACGGTCGAGCAGGTCCTCCACGCCCATGCCGGTCTTTCCGGACACCCGCAGCACGTCGTCGGGGCTGCCGCCGATCAGCTGCGCGAGCTCTCGCGCGTACTTGTCGGGGTCGGCAGCAGGGAGGTCGATCTTGTTGAGCACCGGGATGATCTCGAGGTCGTTCTCGAGCGCCAGGTACAGGTTGGCGAGCGTCTGCGCCTCGATCCCCTGCGCCGCATCGACCAGCAGGATCGCGCCCTCACAGGCGGCGAGCGAACGCGACACCTCGTAGGTGAAGTCGACGTGGCCGGGGGTGTCGATCATGTTGAGGGCGAAGGTGCCGCCCTCGACCTGCCACGGCATGCGCACGGCCTGGCTCTTGATCGTGATGCCGCGCTCGCGCTCGATGTCCATGCGGTCGAGGTACTGGGCGCGCATGTCGCGGTCGGAGACGACACCGGTGATCTGCAGCATGCGGTCGGCGAGCGTCGACTTGCCGTGGTCGATGTGCGCGATGATGCAGAAGTTGCGGATGCTCGCCGGGTCGGTGGCGGCAGGCGACAGGGGCTTCAGGGCGCGGGGAGACATATCCGAACGATTCTCCCATGCGCGGGGTGCTCCCGGACGCCGTCGGCGCGCACGATGCGACGTACCCCGAACTGGCGCCAAGGTGTCCCCCGAAGGCGGGAGCGCGCGGATCGCCATGATCCGGAACCGTGGGAGCACAACGCCGCACCACCCACCGCCGCCCCTCCCGGAGCCGGTTCGTACCCACCCCCTGCATGGGGACGAACCGGTCCCGGGCGGAGACGGAGACCTCAGACCGATCGGTTCACCCCCGGATTGGGGGCACCGGGGTCGGTCGACCGCGCGCCACCCGCGCCACACGCCCGATAGCGTCGAGAGAACGATTGCTCATCACCACAGCCTGGAGCCCCACCCGATGAAGAAGACTCTCGCGGTCGCCACCACCGCCGCCCTCGTAGGACTCTCCACCCTGGGCCTCGCGGCCTCGGCAGGCGCCTCGACCGACGTCGGCGAAGCGACCTTTTACACGACCGCCGACTTCGGCGCCGAGACCGGCGCCGGCTACCCCTCGA
This sequence comes from Actinomycetes bacterium, assembly GCA_023386365.1. GTDB lineage: Bacteria > Actinomycetota > Actinomycetes > Actinomycetales > Microbacteriaceae > Homoserinibacter. The sequence continues at coordinate 9,638 of JAEWJX010000033.1, forward strand.
ACGACTGGTTCCACGGGCAGCTCGGCGGAGCCTGGACGCAGGCCTCGATCACGTCGAGCGCGACCGGCCTCAACATCGCCGCCGCCGGCGCGGGGGCCGCCTCGCAGATCCTCAACAACCAGTCGTTCCTGGTCACCGACGCCGCAGGGTTCATCGCAGATGTCGACGACATCGAGGTGTATGCGTCCGCCGGCGACTGGGTGCTCCAGATCCCGGTGTTCGGTGAACCGGACTCCGAATTCACCACGCTTCGCCCCGCATCCGCCGGCACCACCGATTCGGCGGGCCAGTGGATCACGTCGGGCGTCATCACCGACGGACTCGGAACCCCGCTCTACGCCGCCGGCGCGAGCGACACCCTCGGCAACCTCGTCGCCGCCCTCGCCCAGGGCAGCGCACCGGAGGTGCTCGCGTACGGCCTCTGGGTCTCGAGTGCGAACGTCTCCGTCTACGCGGTCGAGGCCTTCGACGAGGTCAGCGTGTTCACCCCGATCCCCGTCCGCACCATCACCCCCAACCCGGTGACGCCGGAGCAGACGACCACGACCGGCCTGGTGTTCACCGGGTCGGGCTGGTTCCCCGGCGCGGAGATCTACATCTCCGTGTTCGAGTGTGAGGACGGCGGCGAGAACTTCGACAACTCCTACGACGGCAGCGGCGTCGCGGCTGCCGACGGCACCTTCTCCGTCACCGTCATCTTCGACGAGCAGATCCCGGTCGGCACCTACTGCTACTACCTCGACGACGACGGCGTGCTCTACGGCGCCGAGGTCATGCCCCAGCTGGACAACCTGGTCGTCTCGGCCGCGGTCATCGAGGAAACGCCGGGCGCCGCACCGGCCCTCGCCGCGACCGGCGCCGAGGACTCGACCCCGTGGCTGCTCGCCGCGGTCGCTGCAGTGCTGCTCGGTGCCGTCGCATTCGTGCTCAGCACCCGCGCGCGTCGCCGGACCAACGACTGACGTCGACGAAACGACAGAAGGGGCCGATCCAGTCGGATCCGCCCCTTCTCGTTGCCCGTCGGCGGGAACTCAGAAGACGTCGAACGCGTTGACGGCGTCGAAGCCGTCGAAGCCCCAACCCCAGCCTGCGCCCCAGAGCGCGAACGGGGCGAAGAAGGCGAAGCCGATGATCGCGAACAGGATCCAGCCGAAGAGGCCGACGAAGCCGAGGGCGACCCCCCAGTTGGCCATCGTGCGGCCCTGCGGCTCACGATTACGCGCGACGAAGCCGAACACGATCGCGGCGATGCCGGCGATCGCGAGCCCCGTGGGGATCGAGGCGATGCCGAGCACGAGCGCCGAGATGCTGAATCCGTTCGATGCGGATGCAGCGGGAGCGGCCGCGGGGACCGCGTACGGGTTCTCGGGGACGGTGGTGGGGGCGGGGGCGGGGGCGGTCTGCGTCGCGGCGGTCTGCTCGACGGCGGGCGAGGCTTCGGGGGTGGAGGTCGTGTCGGTCATGCATCCAGATTCGTCGCGCCGACCCGCACCCGGTATGGGGCGAACCCCCGAACGGGCCGACGGCGGTCCTCCCCCGCCCGGCGGCGGCTGCCCGGCCGCGTTGCCGCACCGGTCGCCGACCTGGTAACGTAGACCCTTGGTTTCCGCGTGTCCCACAACACGCGATTCGCCGGGATGCGCCCCTCTACCGCAGACGGCACTCACCCATCCGTTTCAGAACGAAGGACACACCTATGGCGAACATCAAGTCGCAGATCAAGCGCATCGGCACCAACAAGAAGGCGCAGGAGCGCAACAAGGCCGTCAAGAGCGAGCTCAAGACCGCCGTCCGCGCCACCCGCGAGGCCATCGCCGCTGGCGACAAGGCCACCGCCGAGGCGGCCCTCACCAAGGCCACCAAGAAGCTCGACAAGGCCGTGAGCAAGGGTGTCATTCACCAGAACCAGGCCGCGAACCGCAAGTCGTCGATCGCGAAGCAGGTTGCCGCGCTCTGATCCGAGCCAGCGTTTTCGGCGGGCCTCGCACCTCGGGTGCGGGGCCCGTTCTCTTTGTGGCGAGTGGGCGCGCGTGTCAGGCGGCGGTGCCGCGGGAGCCGATGACGGCGACCATGCGCTCGAGCGCGTAGACCGGGTCGCGGCCGCCACCCTTCACCTGCGCGTCGGCGGCGGCGAGGGATTCGATGGCGCGGGCGAGGCCCTCATCGGTCCAGCCCTGCAGGTCGCGGCGCGCGCGGTCGACCTGCCACGCCTGCAGCCCGAACTGGCGGGCCAGGTCGTTGGAGGAGCCCCTGGCGCCCGCCAGCTTCGCCATGGTGCGCACCTTCATGGCGAAGGCGGCGACCATCGGCACCGGGTCGGAGCCGGATGCGAGCGCGTGCCGCAGCAGACCGAGTGCGTCGCCGGTGTGGCCGGCGATGGCTGCATCGGCGACGGCGAACGCCGTCACTTCGGCGCGGCCCGCGTAGTAGCGGTCGACCACCTGTTCGGTGATGTCGCCGTCGGTGTCGGAGACGAGTTGGCGGCAGGCGGCGGCGAGCTCCGCGAGGTCGTCGGTGAACGCGGAGACGAGCGCCCGGACGGCGCCGGGCGTTGCTTTGCGTTTGGCGGCCCGGAACTCGGCGGCGGCGAAGTCGATCTTGTCGCCTTCGCGCTTCAGTTCGCCGCACACCACCTCGATACCGCCGCCGCGACCGGCGCGGATCGCGTCGAGCAGCTTCTTGCCGCGCACCCCTCCCCCGTGCCGCAGGACGAGCACGGTGTCGTCGGCGGGGGCGTCGAGGTAGGCGAGGGTCTCGTCGAGGAACGCGTCGGTGCATTTCTCGACCTGGCTGACGCGGATGAGTCGCGGCTCGGCGAACAGCGACGGACTGGCGAGAGTGAGCAGCTCGCCGGGCGCGTACTGCCCCGCGTCGATGTCGGACACCTCGAGGGCGGGGTCGGTGGCGCGCAGCTGCTCGCGGACGGCACGGATGGCGCGTTCGGCGAGCAACGTCTCGGGCCCGGTGACGAGGATCACCGGCGCCGGGGTGACGGCGTGCCAGGCGAGCTGCGGGATCGACGTCTTCACCGCGGTGCTTCTTCCTGCCACCCGTTCAGCCTAGTGAGCGGTGCCGACGTTGCGGGCCGTCCACACTCGCGGCGGGGCATCCGGCGTCGACGGGGATGCGACGAGGATGAGGCCGTCGAGGTCGGTACGGAAGACGGCGGCGCCGGAGGTGGTCAGCGATCCGAGCGCCGACGCCGTGGGGTGACCGTAGTTGTTGTCGCCCACGCCGATGAGGGCGACGGACGCCGCGGCGTCCTGGTAGACGGCGTCGCTGAAGTCGGCGCTCCCGTGGTGGGCGACCTTGAGCACGTCGACCGCGGCGATTCGTTCGCTGCCGCGCATCCTCGCGAGGGACTCCTCGCCGAGGTCGCCGAGGAGCAGCGCGCTCAGACAGTCCGGGCATCCGGGGGCGGGCGTCAGGTGCAGGGCGAGGCTGGCCGCATTGCCCGGCTCCACGCCGCGTGGAGGCGGCCACAGGGCACGCCACCTGAGCTCGCCGAGCGCGCCCGTCATCCCGGCCACCGTGTCGATCACGCGGGCTCCGGATGCGCGGAGGTCATCGCGAAGCCGCTCGTCGTCGGGTTCGCCGACCGGTCCGATGAGCGCGGTGGTGACGCGCCCGTGGACCGCGTCGATACCGCCGACGTGATCGAGGTCGAAGTGGGTGAGTACGAGAAGGTCGATGACGCCGATGCCGAGGTCGTCGAGGCACGCCGTGAGGGCGTTCGGCTCGACCCCGGTGTCGACGAGGGCGACGCGCCCCTCGGAGCGGATCACCAGCGCATCCCCTTGACCGACTTCGCACATCGCGTACTGCCAGTCCGGGGGTCGGGTGACGAGCTGCACGACACGGATGCCGCCCACGGCGCCCGCATAGCCGAGCAGTCCGATGAGCGCGAGGGCGGCGGAGCCGCGACGGAGACGGGTGCCCGGTGAGCTGAGCGCTGCGAGCAGCGAGACGATGGTGAGCGCCACGAAGGCCGCGATGCCGAGTGGTCCGCCCGGCCACGGCAGGCTGGCTCCCGGGAGGCCCGAGAAGAACGTGGCGACCGCGGCGATCCAGGTGGCCGGCAGCCAGGCGAGTCCGGCGAGAGCTGCGGCGACGCCCGGCAACCATCCCGCGAGCAGGCACGCCACCAGGCCGATGACCGTCGCCAGGGGTGCCGCCGGACCCGTCAGCAGGTTCGCGACGACACCCCACACGGGCAGCGTGGGGCTCAGCATGAGCAGCACCGGTTGGCAGGCGAGCTGCGCGGCCAGGGGCACCGCCACCACGAGAGCGAGCGGATGCGGAATCCAGCGCGCGAAGGCGTCGGCGAGCGGCCGGGCGAGCAGCAGCAGACCGGCCGTGGCCAACGCGGAGAGCGCGAAGCCGTAGGAACGAGCGAGCCAGGGATCGATCGTCAGCAGCGTCACGATCGCGAGACACAACGCCGGTAGACCTCGGGCGGGGCGTCCGAGCGCCAGCGCAAACAGGACGATCGCGCCCATCACGGCGGCACGCAGAACACTCGGCTCGGGGGTGACGAGCACGACGAATCCCGCGAGCGCCGCAAGGGACAACGCGACCCGCCAGCCGCGCCGCAACCCCGCGACCGCGCACATCGCGAAGACGGCGCCGACGACGATGGCGCAGTTCGCGCCCGAGACGGCGGTCAGGTGGCTGAGCGAGGAGGTCTTCATGTCGGCGTCGAGCCGCGCGTCGACGCGACTCGTGTCACCGACCGACAGGCCCGGGAGCAACGCGGCGCCGTCGCCCGGGAGCTCCGCCGTGAGCTCGCGCAGCCCGTCGTGGAGTCGCTCGGCGATCGCCAGACCCGGCGGTGCATCGGCGATCACGGCCACCGGACCCCGTGCGAACGCGAGGAAGGCCACGTCGTCTCCCGGGGGGACCGCCCGCAGCACCGCCGTGACCGTCGCCCGCTCGCCGACTCGGAGCGGGCTCGGTCCGTCGAGGAAGAGGAGGACGGGGGCGCTCCCCACCTCGGGCGAGTGGTCGGACGTCGCCTGCACCGGTACACGCCCCTGGGACACCGGGCCCGCGACCGTGAACGCCAGGCCGACAGGCCCATCCGACGCATCCGGGAACCCGTGGGGTGAACGGAGGGGCGCGTGGACCGCCACCACCGAGGCCACCAGGGCTGCGGCGGTGAGGGCGAGCGACACGGCGGCGACCCACCGGATCCGTAGCGTGAGGAGCGCGGCGGCAACAGCCGTCGCCCAGAGCACGCCGGCGACCATCCCGATCGGACCACCCGGATCGACACCGATGAGCAGCCCGCCGGCCAGCCACGCGCCGAGGGCTGCGGGAAGGAGCCGCAGTTCGCGCCAACTCGCCACCCGGATCGACGTCGTTTCACTCACGGTGCGACCAAGGGCCGCAGCGACTCGACGGTCTTCGACCCGATGCCACTGACCGAGAGCAGGTCGTCGACGGATGAGAACGGTCCATTCGCGTCGCGCCACTCGATGATGCGCTGTGCCATCGCGGGCCCGATCCGCGGAAGGGTGCCGAGCACCGACACGTCGGCGGTGTTGAGGTCGACGCGCCCGTCGGCGGCGACCCCGGGCGCGGCGGCCCCCGCGGCAGGCACCTCTCCCACTGCCGGCACGGCGAGCTGCTCCGCGTCGGAGAGCAGCCGCGCCAGATTGACGCCCGCCGGGTCGGCGTCGGCGGTGAGCCCGCCGGCCGCGGCGATGGCATCGACGACGCGATCGCCGTCGCGCAGCTCGTACAGTCCCGGCTGCGCGACCTGGCCGAGCACATGCACGAAGATCGGCACATCGCCCGAGAGGATCGGGGCATCCACGTCGACCGGGGCACCGGAGGCCGTCACCTCGCGCGCGCCCCCCTGCGGGGTGACCGCGGTGGCGAACACCGCGATCGCCGCGCCCGCGAGCAGGATGACGAGCGCCGCCCCGGCCCCGCGACGCATCCGGGCGCGGAAGATGCCGGGGTCGGGGCGGTCACTCACCCCGGAAGGTTACGAAGACCACGCCCCTCGGCATCCGCGCGCTGCCCCCTGCGGAGGACAGCAGGGTCGCTCAGCATCTGGGGAGGAGCATCAGCCCTTCGTGGCGATGTTCACCACACGCGGCGCGCGCACGATCACGTTCACGATCTCGCGGTCGCCCACCGAACGCATCACAGCCTCAGATGCGCGCGCCAGGGCCTCGAGCTCGTCGCCCGAGATCTGCGGCGACACCTCGAGACGGTCACGCACCTTGCCGTCGACCTGCACGATCGCCGTCACCGACTCCTCGACCAGCAGCCGCGGGTCGGCCTTCGGCAGCGACTGCAGCGCCACCGCCGGCTCGTGGCCCAGCTTCGCCCACATGTCCTCGGCCGTGTACGGCGCGAACAGCGACAGCAGCAACGCCACCGCCTCGGTCGCCTCGCGCACCGCCGGATCCCCTGCGCCCGCACCCGAGTCGATCGTCTTGCGCACGCCGTTCACCAGCTCCATGAGCCGCGCGACGAGCACGTTGAACTTGAACGATTCCACCAGGCCCGGCGCATCCGCGAGCAGACGGTGTGTCTGACGCCGCAGCGCCGCATCGCCCGACCCGAACGACACGCCCGCGTCGGAGGTCACGTCGTTCGCGAGACGCCAGGCTCGCGCCAGGAACTTCGCCGAACCGGCGGGCGACACATCCGCCCAGTCGATGTCGTCCTCCGGCGGGCCGGCGAACGCCATCGTCAGGCGCACCGCGTCGACACCGTACTCGTCGAGCTGGTCGGACAGCCGCACGATGTTGCCGCGGCTCTTCGACATCGCCGAGCCCTCCATCAGCACCATGCCCTGGTTGAGCAGCGCCGTGAACGGCTCGGTGAAGGTCAGGTAGCCCAGGTCGAACAGCACCTTCGTGATGAAACGCGCGTACAGCAGGTGCAGGATCGCGTGCGTGACACCGCCGACGTACTGGTCGACGGGCGCCCACTTCTCGGCCTCCGCCACATCGAACGCCTGCGTGTCGTCGTTCGGGTTGAGGAAGCGCAGGAAGTACCACGAGCTGTCGACGAACGTGTCCATCGTGTCGGGGTCGCGGCGTGCGGCGGTGCCGTCGGGCAGGGTCACGTTGACCCACTGCTCGGCGGCGCCCAGCGGCGAGGTGCCCTTCGGCTGCAGGTCGAGTCCGTGCGAATCCGGCAGCGCCACGGGCAGCGCATCCTCGGACACCGGGATCTCGCGGCCGTCTTCGGTGTGCAGGATCGGGATGGGCGTGCCCCAGTAGCGCTGGCGCGAGATCAGCCAGTCGCGCAGACGGTACGTCTTCGCGGCACGGCCGGTGCCGGCGCCCTCCAGCAGCTCGATGACGCGACGGATCGCGTTCTGCTTGCTGAGGCCGTCGAGCGGGCCGGAGTTGATCATCCGCCCGTCGCCGGCGAGCGCCTCGCCGGTGACCGTCGGGTCCATCGAGACCAGGTCGGCCGGCACCTCGCCCGCCGCGAGCATCTCGGGGGTGATCACCGGGATCGCGCCCGTGATGGGGGCCGTCACGTCGACGACCACCTTCACCGGCAGGTCGAACTTGCGGGCGAAGTCGAGGTCGCGCTGGTCGTGGGCGGGCACCGCCATGACGGCGCCGTGACCGTAGTCGGCCAGCACGTAGTCGGCCGTCCACACGGGGATGCGCTCGCCGTTCACCGGATTGATCGCGAAACGTCCCAGCGGGATGCCGGTCTTCTCACGCGTGGTGTCTTGACGCTCGATCTCGGTCGACTTCTGCACCTGCGCCAGGTACTCGGCGAACGCCTCCTGCACCTCCGGCGTCGACTCGGCCGCCAGCTGCGCGGCCAGCTCGGAGTCGGGGGCGACCACCATGAACGTCGCACCGAACAGCGTGTCGGGACGCGTGGTGAAGACCGTGACCTTCTCGTCGTGACCCTCGATCACGAAGTCGACATCCGCACCGACCGAACGGCCGATCCAGTTGCGCTGCATGGCGATGACCTTCGACGGCCACTTGCCTTCGAGCTGGTTCAGGTCGTCGAGCAGGCGGTCGGCGTAGTCGGTGATCTTGAAGTACCACTGGGTGAGCTTCTTCTTGACGACCAGGTTGTCGCAACGCTCACAGCGGCCGTCGATCACCTGCTCGTTGGCGAGCACCGTCTGGTCGAAGGGGCACCAGTTGACCCAGCTGGCCTTGCGGTAGGCGAGGCCCTTCTCGTACAGCTTCAGGAACAGCCACTGGTTCCACTTGTAGTACTCGGGGTCGGAGGTGTGGATAACGCGGTCCCAGTCGAAGCTGGTCGCGTAGCGACGCATCGAGGCGCGCTGCTGGGCGATGTTGTCGTAGGTCCACTCGCGCGGGTCGATGCCGCGCTTGATCGCGGCCCCCTCGGCGGGCAGACCGAATGAGTCCCAGCCGATCGGGTGCAGCACGTTGAAGCCCTGCAGCCGCCAGTAGCGCGCGATGATGTCGCCGAGCGCATACGCCTCGGCGTGACCCATGTGCAGGTCGCCCGACGGGTACGGGAACATGTCGAGCACGTACTTGCGGGGGCGCTTGTCGGCCGGATCGTTCGTGGAGAACGGCTTCAGCTCGTCCCACACCGGCAGCCACTGCTCCTGGATGCGGCGGAAGTCGTATCCGTCGGCGGCGGGATCGTGGGGGGCCTGCTCGTGCTGCGTCACGCGTGCGTCTCTATCTGTGGAAGGAATGCAACCTGTACAGAGTAGTCAACGAACGCGGGGGCGGGTTTGTGCCCGCGGCTCACTCGACGGGGTGGTCGTGCACGGCGGAGCTGAGCGCCGCGCCGTTCAGGTCGAGGTAGACCTGGCGCTCGGTGATCGAGAGGGTCGCGGTGTTGCGTCGGTCGAGCGCCGCCACGGCGTCGTCGACGAAGCCGGGGTCGAAGCTGTGCAACGTGATCTCGTCGGCCTGGTGGATCTTCTTGCCCGCCCACTGCGGGAGCAGCTTCGCGGGGTCGCGATGCGTGTAGACGACGGTGCGGTCGGCCAGTTTGCTGCCGTGGTGCAGCCGGGCGGCGTCGGGAGCGCCCACCTCGATCCACGCGGTGATACGGCCGGTGAGGTCGCGCACCAGCACCGCCGGCTCGTCGGTGGCGGAGATGCCGTCGCCGAAGACGATCCCCTCCTCGTACTCGAGGCAGTACGCCAGTACGCGGGTGAGCATGTACGCGTCGGTCTCCGACGGATGCTGCGCGACACGAAGCGGCAGCTCCTCGTAGACGCCCCGGTCGACATCCGCCAGTTGCACCGTGAAGGTGTAGATCGTTGCTCCTGCAGCCACGGCGTCCGAGCCTACGCGGTGAGGGCGGCGAGCAGCGCCGCCGCCTTCAGGTGCGCCTCGGCGAGCTCCTCCTCGGGGACCGACAGTGCGGTGATGCCGCCGCCCGCCCCCACGGATGCGCCATCCGGGTCGATCACGATGGTGCGGATCGTCATGGCGAGGTCGGCGGAGCCGTCGGCGGCCAGGTACCCGAACGCGCCCGCGTACGGACCCCGCGGTCGCTGCTCCAACGCATCCAGCAGCTCGATCGCCCGCAACTTCGGGGCGCCCGTCATCGATCCGGCGGGCAGGCACGCGGCCACCGCATCCACCGCACCGAGCCCCGGCAGCAGCGCGCCCTCGATGGTCGACACCAGCTGGTGCACGTGCCGGTACGACTCCACCTCCAGCAGGCGGGTGACCGCCACCGACCCGATCTCGCACACCCGCGACAGGTCGTTGCGCATCAGGTCGACGATCATCAGATTCTCGGCCCGCTCCTTCTCACTCGCGACCAGCTCGCCCCGCAGGCGCGCATCCTCGTCGGGGCGCGGGTCGCGGGGTCGGGTGCCTTTGATGGGACTCGTGCGTACGACGCGGTCGGGGGTCACCTCGAGGAAACGCTCCGGAGACGCGGACACCAGGGCCACGTCGCCGATGCGGATGAGGCCGCCATGGTGGGTGGCACTCGACGCCCGGACAGCGTCGAACACCGCAAGCGGCTCGAAGGCGCCCTCGACGCGCGCCTCCGTCGTGAGGCACAACTGGTACGCCTCGCCCTCGTGGATCGCCGCCTGGCAGGCGCGCACGTTCGCGAGGTAGGTGGCGTCGTCGTCGCGCCAGATCGGCGGGGAGGTGGGTGAGGACGTGGGGCCGGCGGTTTCGAGACGCGTGCCTGCGGCCCGCTCCTCAACCACCTGGAGGACGGTGTGACGCCACTCGGCGAGCTCCCCCTCCCACGCGGCGCCCAGCGCCAGCAGCTCGGCGGTGGCATCCGCCTCCACCACCAGCAGCCGGTCGACCCGCAGGAACGCCGCATCCGGGAGGGCACCGCGCTCGCGCACCGGCATCCCGGTGGTCTCGCCACGCAGCTCGTACCCGAACCAGCCGACGAGACCCAACGGGACCGCGCCGAGCGGCCCGTCGACCCGCACCGCGTCGAGCTCGTGCCGCAGCGTGGCCAGCACCTCCCCCGCCGGAAGCACCACCCGCTCTCCCGTGCCGAGGAACGCGCGACCGCCGGGGCCCGAATCGAGCCAGAACGCATCCCCCAGCGGATGCAGCGCCTCGAACACGGAGCGTGCGTCGAATCCTCCGCCGAGCGGATGCCGCAGGAGCCCTGGACGCATAGCCTTGATCTTATGAGCGCGGCGCCCCCCACCCCCGTGGCGACCACGTCGCTGTGGCAGGCGGGCGCGCTGGTGCCGCGTGGGGACTGCGATGTCGCCCCGGCGACCATCGAGGTGGCCGACTCGTGGCTCGTCGAGAACGGCACCGCGCGCGGCCTCGACCTGCACCGCGAGCGCTTCCTCACCTCCATCCCCCGGTCACGCGCCCGCGGGCTCGACCCGGACGCCTTCTGGGATGCGGCGATCGCCTCCATCCCTCGCACCGGAACCTGGTTCCCCCGTGTGGAGCTCCGCGAGCAGCTCGAGGCACCGCAGCTGCTGTTCCGGCTGCGTGAGGCTCCCACCCTGCAACGCTCCCTCGTGCTCACCACGCACACCGGACGCGACCCGCGCACCCACCCCACCGTCAAAGGCCCCGACCTGTCGGCCATGATCCGGCTGCGCACCGAGGCGCAGACCCACGGCGCCGACGAGGCCGTGATCGTCAGCCCCGAAGGCTGGATCGTCGAAGGCTCCACCACCAGCCTCTGCTGGTGGCGCGGATCGACCCTGTGCGTCCCCGACCGCGAGCTGTCCCGCGTCGACGGGGTCACCATCCGTACCGTGCTCGCCCTCGCGACCGCGCTCGGCATCGACGTGGTCTGGGAGAAGACCCTGCCGGAGGAGCTCGACGGCCTCGAGGTGTGGGCGCTGAACGCCCTGCACGGCATCCGGATCGTCACCGCCTGGCAGGGCGGACCGGTCTCGACCGCGGAAGAGCCGGGGCGCCTCTCACGTTGGCGGCTGCGCCTCGACGCCCTGCGACGCCCGCTGCCCGCACCCGCGGAGGCCGCGCCGTGACCTGGTTCAACGAAGTGCTGACCGCGTTGCTCGACGCCGTGCAGTCGGTCGACCCGGTGGTGCGCACCCTGCTCGCCGGGTTCGGCATGTTCCTCGAGACCTCGGTGCTCGTGGGGCTCGTCGTGCCGGGCGACACGATCGTGATCGTCGCGTCCACCGCGGTCGACGGGCCCGTCGAGTACTTCGCGCTCATCGCCGCCGTGATCCTCGGGGCACTCGGCGGTGAGAGCGTCGGATTCGCGCTCGGCCGGTACTTCGGGCCCAAGATCCGGCACTCCCGGCTCGGGCGCCGCATCGGCGAACACAACTGGGTGCGCGCCGAGAACTACATCGACCGCCGCGGCGGCATCGCCGTCTTCATCTCACGGTTCCTGCCGGTGCTGCACTCGCTCGTGCCGCTGACGGTCGGCATGAGCACCATGAGCTACCGCCGCTTCATGCTGTGGACGACGCCCGCCTGCGTGCTGTGGGCCTTCGCGTACGTGTCGGTCGGGTCGGCCGCCGCCGGTTCCTACCGGGAGCTCGCCGACCAGCTGCACTACGCCGGGTACATCTTCGTCGGCGTGATCGTCGCGTTCCTGCTGGCCGTGGTGGTCGTGAAGAAGCTGCTGGAGCGCTCCGAGGCGCGGCACTGGGCGCACCGCGGGGACGGGGATGCGACGACCACCGAAGAGCCGGACGAGCCTTCCGCCTGACCCTCCACCACGTCACACGACGTAGCGGAAAGGGCGCCCCGCGCGCCCTCGTGGCACCCTGAATCCACCATGACCCAGCCGCCCGCCGTCGACGTCGCGCTCGGATTCTCGACGCGTCAGCTCCACGCGCCCACCCCCGACGGCGAGGTGCGCTCCCGCACCACCCCCATCTACCTGTCGGCCGGCTTCCCGTTCGACGACTTCGACCAGGCGGCCGACCACTTCGGCACCGGTGAAGGCTTCTCGTACACGCGGGTCGCCAATCCGACGACCGCCGCGGCCGAGAAGCTCATCGCATCCATCGAGGGTGGCGCCGAAGCGGTGCTCGTGGGCAGCGGACAGGCGGCGATCGCGGTCGCCCTGCTCGGACTCGTCGACGCGGGCGGGCACATCGTGTCGGGCGCCAGCATCTACGAAGGAACCCGCGGGCTGCTCGGCGACAACCTGGCGCGGCTCGGCATCACCACCGACTTCGTGGGCGACGCGAACGACGCGGATGCGTGGGAGCGGCTCATCCGCCCCGAGACGCGCGCGCTCGTGATCGAGGCGATCCCGAACCCCCGCAACGACCTCGTCGACATCGCCCTCGTCGCCGACGTGGCGCACGCCCACGGCATCCCCCTGATCGTCGACAACACCCTCGCCACCCCGTACCTGCTGCGTCCGCTCGAACACGGCGCCGACATCGTGGTGCACTCCACCAGCAAGTTCCTCGCCGGGCACGGGTCGGTACTGGGCGGCGCGATCATCGACAACGGCCGCTTCGACGTGCTGCGCTCCGGCGCCCTCTACCCGCACCTCACCGCCCCGAGCCGCGTCGGCGGCCCCAGCTACGTGGACCGCTTCGGCGGCCGCGCCCGCATCGCCTACCTGCGCGAGAACGTGGCCGTGCGGTTCGGCCCCACCATCTCGCCGCTGAACGCGTTCCTGCTCGCACAGGGCATCGAGACGCTCTCACTGCGTGTGGAACGCCAGTCGGCGAACGCGCTCGGCGTGGCCACCTGGCTCGCGGAGCAGCTGGAGGTCGCATCCGTCGACTACTCCGGGCTGCCCGGCAACCCCTCGCACGCCCTCGCGCAGCGCTACCTGCCCGACGGGCAGGGGTCGGTGTTCTCGTTCACCCTGCACGGCGGGCTGGATGCGGCGCGCCGCTTCGTGAACGCGCTCACCCTGTTCACGCCGATGACGCACCTCGGCGACGTGCGCTCGCTCATCCTGCACCCCGGCACCACCAGCCACACGCTGCGCACCGACGACGAACTGCAGACCGCCGGCATCCTGCCGGGCACCCTGCGGGTGTCGATCGGCATCGAGAACCTCCCCGACCTGCTGCGCGACCTCGAACGCGGGGTCGGCGCCGCCCGCGAGACGGTCGCCGCGTGAGCAGGCTGCAGCACTTCGGGTGGTTCCTGGCCCGCGGATTCGGTCCGCATGGCTGGGGGCACCCGTACCTCGACTGGAACTGGCGCTGGACCGAACCGGCGCTCTACCAGCAGTCGGTGCGCGAACTCGAGCAGGCGGGCATCGACCTGCTCATCATCGAAGACGCCCCCTCGCTTGGCAGCCCCGCCACCATCGACCTGCGTGTGCGGCAGGCGTTCGGGAGCCCCAAACACGACCCTCTGCTGCTGGCGCCGTACCTGTTCGCCGCCACCCAGCACCTCGGCATCGTGCCCACCGTCAACCCGGCCGCGTACCTCCCGTACACGGCTGCACGGCAGTTCGCGACGCTGCAGCACCTCAGCGGGCACCGGCTGGGCCTCAACGTCGTCACCGACACCGGCAGCGCCCGCCACTTCGGGTCCGCTCCCCCGCTCAGCCACGACGCCGCCTACGACCGCGCCGAAGAATGGCTGGGCGGCATCCGCGACCTGTGGCGGTCGTGGCCCGACGGTGCGCTCATCGCTGACCCGGCGCGCGGACGCTACGCCGACGGCACGGTGCTGGATGCGGTGCGGCACCGCGGCGAGTACTTCGCGTTCGACGGGCCGCTCAACGCGATCCCGTTCACCGACGGGGAGCCGACGATCGTGTCTCCCGGCGGCTCCGGGCGCGGACTCGCGTTCGCCGGCGCCAACTCGGATGTGCAGCTGGCGCTCGCGCCGCTCGACCCCGACAGCATCCGGGCGTACCGGGCGAAGATCCACGCGGCCGCCGTCGAGCGGGGACGGAAGCCGTCGGATGTGAAGGTGCTGTTCGCGATCCAGCCGGTGCTCGTCGCCTCAGCGGAGGAGGCCGACCGGCTGGTCGCCGCATCCGCGAACCCCGACGACGCGGTGCTGCGCGGGATCGCTGAGAAGCAGTCCAGCGACCTCGAAACCGACCTCACCGCCCTCGACCTGGACAGGCCGATCCCCGCCGGCTACTTCGGCGACCACGTCTCGCACGGGTCGATCGCGCGTCTCATCGGCCCGCGGGATGCGGCGACCGCGCCGCTGCGGGCGCACCTGGCCGCGCTCGCGCGCCTCGGGCGCCTATCGGACGGCTCCGGCTTCGTCGGAACGGCCGGAGAGTTGGCCGACCTCATCGAGCGTCTCGGCGACGAAGCCGACAACGACGGGTTCCTGTTCTGGGGCGACATCCACCCCGTGACGGTGCATCGCATGCTCGACGAGCTGGTGCCGATCCTGCGCCGCCGCGGCATCCTGCGCACCGAGTTCGCGCCCGGCGGCCTCCGCGCCAACCTGCAGTCGTTCTAGCCCGCGTCCGCTCGCTGAGGGGTCGCAAAGTGCGCGAGACACGCCGCTATTGGCGCAGTTTGCGACCCCTCGCCAGGGACAGCGAAAGAGGCCGGGGCGTCAGCCCC
>JAEWJX010000036.1 GCA_023386365.1 Actinomycetes bacterium
GCGTTCGCGGGCGCGCTCCAGCGTCAGGTTCGCGCGTTCGAGAACTTCGTCGCTGCGCGACATCGCGTTACATCGCCTCCAGCTTGAACGTCTCGCCGCCCTGCGCATTCTGCGACGCGCCCTCGGCCCGGGCGATATAGCCGCGCGACTTCTCGACCTCGTTCGACAGCGTGCCGATGGTGGTCTTCATCGAATCGAGCGCCTTCAGCTTGAACGTGTCGATCGCGTCCATCGTGTCATAGACGTTCTGGAACGCGCGTTGCAGCACCTCGACGGGAATGGTCGATGCCGCCGCCTGTTCGTGGATCGTCGCGGTCTGGCTGCGCAGCAGCTTGCCGGTCGAATCGATGATGTTGGCGGTGGTGGTGTTGAGCGCGGTGATCTGGTCGAGCACTAGCTTCTGGTTGGTCAGCGCCTGTGCGACCGTCACCGCCGTGCGCAGCGCGCCGACCGTCGTGGTGCTGGCGCGGTCGACGCCCTTCACCAGCTCGACATTGTTCTTCTTGACCAGATCGAGCGCGAGATAGCCCTGCACCGTCACCGCCATCTGCGTCAGCAGGTCCTGGCTGCGCTGGCGGACATAGAATAGCGCGGTTTCGCGGATCGCCTTCGCCTTGGCCGGGTCGCTGTGGTCGAGTTCGTTGGCGCGATCCTCCAGCTTCTGGTCCATTTCCTTCGACAGATGGATCATCTGTTCGAGGCGACCCATCGCGGTCCACAGGTTCGCGCGTTCGGTGTCGATGGCGGCATTGTCCATCAACAGCTCGTCCTTGCCGGACTGGAGCCGCTTCAGGATCGAGGCGATGTGGCTCTGCGCGGACTTGTACCCGTCGAAATAGTCGCGGACCTTGTTGCCGAACGGGATCATGCCGAACAGCTTTTTGGGTTCGAGGAAATTGCCCTGCTTGCCGGGATCGAGGTCCTCGATCGTGCGACGCAGCTGGGCGAGGTCGGCGCCGACGCCTGATTCCTGGTCCATCGCCTTCACCGGCCGGTCGAGAAAGCGGTTCGACTGGCCGGCGGCCTCGCGGATTTCGCGCGCGCCGAGATTGCTGATCGCGTCGACGCGCTTGCCGAATTCGGGCGAATTCGCGTCCTGCGCGACCAGTTGGTCGATGAAGTCGTCGACGCGGCGCTGCAGTTCGGTGCGCTTGGTATCGTCGACCGGGACCAGCCCGGCGGCCTTGGCCGGCGCGACGGTCGGCACCGGATCGGGCGGGGTCAGCACCAGCGCTGGCTCTTCGGTCGTCTGCGTTGCCATAATTCCTCCAGCGGTCCTTGGCGTATTGATGGCGGGGAACGGGGGGCGGTTCAAGTGTGCTGTTGGAATAATACAGTAAGAAGAAGGATTTTGGTTCACGCGAAGGCGCGAAGGCGCGGAGAGTTGCGCTTGCTGAGAGCGCTCGCGATCGGGCGACGTTTGCGTTCGTCGTACCGGGAGCAAGGAAGCCGCTGCGCGGAGAGGTTCGTGCTGGGCGGACATCCCCCGCGCCTTCGCGCCTTCGCGTGAAAAAAAACTTCTTACTTCTTTCTCGGGCCAATGCCCCGCCGCAGCGCAGCAAAGGGGGGACTTCCGGTTTCCAAGGAAATACGCTAAGCGCCCGCCCAACTGCACTCCCGCATGATCCAGGAAATAGCATGAGCCTTCGCAACGTGGCGATCATCGCCCACGTCGATCACGGCAAAACCACGCTCGTCGATCAGTTGTTCCGTCAGTCCGGCACGTTCCGCGACAACCAGCGCGTCGAAGAGCGCGCGATGGATTCGAACGACCTCGAAAAGGAGCGCGGGATCACCATTCTCGCCAAGCCGACCTCGGTCGACTGGACCCCGCCGGGCAGCGATGAATCGATCCGCATCAACATCGTCGACACCCCCGGCCACGCCGATTTCGGCGGCGAGGTCGAGCGCATCCTGTCGATGGTCGACGGCGTCGTCCTGCTGGTCGATTCGTCGGAAGGCGCGATGCCGCAGACGAAGTTCGTGACCGGCAAGGCGCTGGCGCTGGGCCTGAAGCCGATCGTGGTCGTCAACAAGGTCGACCGCAGCGACGCGCGTATCCAGGAAGTGCTGGACGAAGTGTTCGACCTGTTCGTGTCGCTCGACGCCAACGACGAACAGCTCGATTTCCCGGTACTCTATGCGTCGGGTCGCAACGGCTATGCCTCGACCGACATGGACGCGCGCGAAGGCACGCTGATCCCGATGTTCGAGACGATCGTGTCGCACGTGCCCGCGCCCAAGGTGGAAGTGGAGGACGTGCCGTTCACCTTCCTCGTCACGTTGCTCGACCGCGACAACTTCCTCGGCCGCATCCTGACCGGCCGCGTCAATTCGGGCACGGTGAAGCTGAACCAGCCGATCCACGCGCTCGATAACGACGGCAACATCGTCGAAACCGGTCGTGCGTCGAAGATCATGTCGTTCCGCGGCCTCGACCGCGTACCGGTGGAAGAGGCGAAGGCGGGCGACATCATCTCGCTGGCCGGCCTGACCGTCGCCACCGTGTCGAACACGATCTGCGACCCGCAGGTGACCGAGCCGCTGCACGCGCAGCCGATCGATCCGCCGACGCTGTCGATGCGCTTCGCCGTCAACGATTCGCCGATGGCGGGCCGTGAGGGCACCAAGGTCACGTCGCGCATGATCCGCGACCGCCTGTTCCGCGAAGCCGAATCGAACGTCGCCGTGAAGGTGACCGAAGCCGCCGACCGCGACAGCTACGAGGTCGCCGGCCGTGGCGAATTGCAGCTGGGCGTGCTGATCGAAACGATGCGCCGCGAAGGGTTCGAGCTGGGCATCAGCCGACCGCGCGTGCTGTTCGGCGAGGACGAGGACGGCAAGAAGACCGAGCCGTACGAAACCGTCATCATCGACGTGGATGAGGAATATTCGGGCACGGTCGTCGAGAAGATGAACCTGCGCAAGGCCGAGATGACCGACATGCGCCCGTCGGGCGGCGGCAAGACGCGCATCACCTTCTCCGCCCCGTCGCGCGGCATGATCGGCTATCACGGCGAGTTCCTGTCGGACACGCGCGGCACCGGCATCATGAACCGGCTGTTCGAGAAGTATGGCCCGCACAAGGGGCAGATCGAAGGGCGCAAGAACGGCGTTCTGATCTCGAACGGCGCCGGCGAAGCGCAGGGCTATGCGCTGGGTCCGCTCGAAGAGCGCGGCATCCTGTTCGTCGGGCATGGCGAAGCGCTGTACGAAGGCATGATCATCGGCGAGAACGCCAAGACGGACGACCTCGAGGTCAATCCGATGAAGGCGAAGCAGCTGACCAACTTCCGCTCGACCGGCAAGGACGACGCCATCCGCCTCACCCCGCCGCGGGTTATGACGCGGGACCAGGCGATCGCCTACATCGACGACGACGAGATGGTCGAGGTGACGCCGAAGAGCATC
>JAEWJX010000045.1 GCA_023386365.1 Actinomycetes bacterium
GCCGCGAACGACGGCTCGGCGGCGCGTCGCCTGCAGGCGATGGCCGAAGAGGCGCACCGTGGCGGGCACCGCGCAGCCGTCGAGGCGGCGGCCCGCGAGTTGCGCGCGGCGGGCCGTCGCCTGCGACCTCTCGCCGGAACCGAGTGGCAGGGTCTGTCGGACCGCGAGCAGGAGGTGGCGCGGCTGCTGCTCGACGGCCTCAGCAACGCCGACATCGCATCCGTGCTGTTCCTCTCGCCGCACACGGTGCGGGTGCACGTGTCGCGGGTGCTCGCCGCGTTCGGAGTCGCGTCGCGCTTCGCGCTGGCCGCCCGGATGCCGATGCCGGTGGGCGACAGCGTCGCGGGACTCACCCCCCGGCAGGCGGAGGTCGTGGAGCAGCTGTCGACCGGTGCCAGCAACGCCGAGATCGCGGAACGCCTCGGCATCAGTGTGAAGACGGTCGAGAAGCACCTGCACGAGGTGATGCGGCGCCTCGCGGTCACGAGCCGGGTCGGCATCCTGCGGGCCGCCGCCGCGTCCCCGGCCGCCGAATAAGCCGAATCCCTACTGTTCTCCGGCGTCCTGGCGCCCCAGGATGGTCGTCACCCCCCGGCCGGTCCGTCGTCGTCCCGTCCGTCGCCCGCTTACCCCGAGGCGACCCCGCTCGGCGTACGCACACCGCGTCCGTCGAGGGATGCGCGGGCGACGACGGTTCCGGCGGGCGTGCCTGCTACGCTGCGTCGCGGGGGGCCAGCGCACTCGATTGCCCTGTCGGCGCGCACTACCCGTCGGCTCCCCGCACCACCCGACCTCTGGGAGCCCGACCCATGCCCGTTACCCGTACCCGCTCAGCCCTGCCCTCCGGCCGGGCCTTCGCGATGATCCCCGTCGCGGCTCTCGCCCTGCTGTCCGTCGGTCTTGCGACGCCGGCACCCGCGTTTGCCGCCACGCACACCTACACCAACTCCACGGCGGTGGCGATCCCGGATGCCGTCGGTGGCGACTGCAACGTCAACACGAGCAGCACGCCCGTCACCAGCACCATCACCGTGCCCGACACGGGCACGATCGCCGACGTGCGGGTCACGGTCGGCATCTCGCACTCGTGGCGTTCGGACATCGTCGTTGATCTGACGTCGCCCGACGGCACCACCATCAACCTCATCGACCGCGTCAACCGCGCCACCAACTGCGGCAGCAGCGCCGACGAGATCGCGGCGACGCTCGACGACGCGGCGGCGGGTTCGATCGAGGACTACAACGCGTGGGGCGGCACCTACCGGCCGATGCAGGCGCTGAGCGCGTTCGATGGTGAGTCGACGGCCGGAGTATGGACGCTGCGGGTCACCGACATGTCGACGGAGGACACCGGAACGCTCAACAACTGGGGGCTCGCGATCGACTTCGTGCCCGCCGACTTCAGCGTCGCGGACGCCTCGACCGCAGAGGATGCCGGAACGGCGACGTTCACGGTGACCCGAGGCGGTGACCTCACGGAGACGAACACCGTCACCTACGCCACCTCCGATGGCACGGCGACGGCCGGATCCGATTACGCGGCGACCTCGGGCACCCTCACTTTCGCCCCGGGGCAGACGACGCAGACCGTGACGGTGGCGATCGTCGACGACACCGTCCATGAAGACTCCGAGGCCTTCACGCTGACGCTGTCGGGCGCGACCGGCACGGATACCCCGACCATCAGCCGGGCGACCGCGACGGCCACGATCACCGACGACGACCCGGTGGCCGATTTCGCGATCGCGGATGCGTCGGCGTCCGAGGGCGACGGCACCGCCGTGTTCACGGTGACCCGTGGGGGAGACGCGAGCTACGCCGCGACCGTCGACTTCGAGACGATCGATGGCACCGCTCTCGCCGGCGCCGACTTCACTGCCGCATCCGGCACGCTGAGCTTCGCCGCCGGTGAGGTCAGCAAGACGGTCGGTGTCGCGGTGTTCGACGACGTCGCGAAGGAGGACACCGAGACCTTCACGGTGCGTCTCAGCGCGCCGACCGGCGCCTACACGCCGACCATCAGCCGCGCCGACGGGGTCGGCACGATCGCCGACGACGACGTGCCCGCCGACTTCGCGATCGCCGACCTGACGGTGGCGGAGGATGCCGGCACGGCATCCGTGACGGTCACGCGCACCGGGGATGTGGTCGCCGCGGCGACGGTCGACTTCGCGACCGAGAGCGGGACGGCGATCGCGGGGCGGCACTTCACCGCCGCGTCGGGCACGCTCGCGTTCGTCGCGGGGGAGACCACGAAGACGATCGACATCGCGCTGGTCGACGACACCGTCCACGCCGCGGAACGCACGTTCGTCGTGCGGTTGAGCGATGCCGCCTCGACCTTCGCGCCCACGATCAGCCGCGCGGAGGCGACCGTCACCGTGACGGAGGACGACGCGGCGCCCGCCGCCGTGCCGGGGCTGCCGTCGACAGGTCTCGAGTCGGGCGCATCCGTGCTGCTCGCGTTCGCGCTGCTCGCGCTGGGTGGCGTGGCCACCGTGGTGGCTGCACGACGCCGTCCGGTGCGCGGCTGAGGGCGCTTCGCTGACGGCGGATCCCCAGCCGCGACGGGGATCTCGCCGCTACTCTGAGACCAGGACCCCGACGTAAGGAATCGCCATGGCCCTCAACAACCCTGCCTTCTCCAGCAGCCCCGCGTTCAACGGCAAGGGGGTGCCCGCGGTTCCGACTCCCTCTGCCGAGCAGCTTCAGCAGCAGTTCGACCTGCCGTCGGCGCCCGCGCCCACGCCCGCCAGCTCCGAGCCGATGACCATCGAGGGCACCATCCGCGTGTCGTTCGGCAACTTCGCCGTGCTCCTGGTCGCGGCGGCCATCGGATGGGTGACCGTGCCGGTCGTGCCGTTCCTGTGGATCGGTGCCGCCGTCGTCGGCTTCGTGCTGGCGCTCGTCAACATCTTCAAGAAGGAGCCGTCGCCGGTTCTGATCCTCGCCTACGCCGCGGCGCAGGGCGTGTTCGTGGGTGGCATCTCCGCCTTCTACGAGGCGCAGTGGCCCGGCATCGTCAGCCAGGCGGTGCTCGCGACGTTCGTCGTCGTCGGTGTCACGCTGGCCCTGTTCGCGAGCGGAAAGATCCGCGCCTCCAAGCGCGCCACCAAGATCTTCCTCATCGCGATGGTCGGCTACCTCGCCTTCTCGGTGATCAACGTGTTCGTGATGATCTTCGGAGGCGCGAACGCCAACCCGTGGGGCCTCCGCGGCGACGTGGAGATCGCCGGCATCCCGCTCGGCTTCATCCTCGGTATCTTCGCGGTGCTGCTCGGCGCCTACTCGCTGGTGCTCGACTTCGACTTCATCCAGAAGGGCGTGCAGCAGCGCGTCCCCAAGAAGTACGCGTGGACGGGTGCCTTCGGCATCATGGTCACCGTCATCTGGCTGTACCTCGAGATCCTGCGGATGCTCGCGATCTCGCGCGACTGACCGCGGCACGTTCCGCACTTATCGCCTAAGAGGGGTGTTGGCGGTTACGGGCACACCCCGCTAGCCTTCGGGG
>JAEWJX010000094.1 GCA_023386365.1 Actinomycetes bacterium
GCGGGATCCTCATCGGATCCCGCCCCGCTCTCGTTGCACCGCTAGGACACCATCAGACCAGTTCCTTGATGCGCGTCTCGACCAGCGGGGCACCCGCGGCGGGTGTCACGCCCGTACCGAGCCCGATCACCGTCCAGCCGTCGGCCGCCCAGCGCGAAGCGTCGAGCTTGTTGCGCGCATCGATCACGACGCGATTGCGAACCACCTCGCCGAGCTCACGCGGGTCGGCAGTGAGGAACTCGTCCCACTCGGTGAGGACCAGCACCACGTGCGCACCCTCGAGCGCATCGACCGCGGAGTCCGCGAACGACAGGGTCGGGAACATCCGCCGCGCGGTCTCCCCCGCCGCCGGATCGAACACGGTCGCCTGCGCACCCCGCAGGTGCAGAGCGGCTGCGACGTTCAGCGCCGGGGAGTCCCGGACGTCGTCAGTGAGAGGTTTGAACGCGGCACCCAGCACGCCGACACGGGCGTTGAGGACCGAACCCCCGCACGCCTCCAGTGCGAGCTGCACGACCCGTTGACGCTGAGCCATGTTGATCTCATCGACCTGCTGCATCAGCCCGACCACGTCGAGCGCGCCCAGCTCCCCGGCGCGATGCATGAGCGCCCGGATGTCCTTCGGGAGGCATCCGCCGCCGAAGCCCAGGCCGGCGTCGAGGAAGCGCCGCCCGATCCGGGAGTCGAGCCCGAGGGCGTCGGCCAGCGTCGAGACGTCTGCCCCCGCGACGGTGCAGAGCTCCGCGATCGCGTTGATGAACGAGATCTTCGTCGCCAGGAAAGCGTTCGCACTCACCTTCACGAGCTCCGCCGTGGGCAGGTCGACGGAGAGGAACGGGGCGCCCTCCGCGATCGGCCCAGCGTAGACCTCACGCAGCGCCGCCTCCGCAGCGGGGGAAGCGCCGCCGATGACGACCCGATCGGGGTGCAAGGTGTCGTCGACCGCCTTGCCCTCGCGGAGGAACTCCGGATTCCAGACGAGTTCAGCCGAGACCCCATCCGGGGTGAGCGCGCCGAGGAGCTCGCGCAGCCGCGCGGCGGTTCCCACCGGCACCGTGGACTTGCCGACGACGATGCCGTCGTGGCTGAGGCCGCGAGCGATACCTGCCACGGCGCTCTCCACGAAGCGCAGATCCGCGGCGTGACTTGTCGCCTGCTGCGGCGTTCCCACGCAGACGAAGTGGATGTCGCTCATGGCGACCGCCTCGGCGAGATCCGTGGTGAAGCGAAGCCGCCCCGTTGCCAGGTGCCGCGCGATCAGCTCCTCGAGCCCGGGCTCATGGAAGGGGACGCGGCCGCTCGACAACACCTCGACCTTCGCCGGGTCGGTGTCGACTCCGATCACGTCGAAGCCCAGCTCGGCCATGGCGGCCGCGTGGGTGGCACCCAGGTAGCCGGTTCCGACCACGTTGATGCGGGGCCGCGGCGGGACCGCGGTCCCCTCGTCTTTCGCGAACATTCGTTCTCCCTCCCTGTTTTCGTCGTCCGTCATCCGACGGGCTGCACGTTGTAGCGGTCCCCCAGCGCGGCGAGGCCGTCGCGGAAGGCTGCGAGCGAATCGGCACGGGAGTCGATGCGCCAGTCGTTGGTGGCGCGCTCCCCCTGCACGTAGGTGGTGATCGCCAGGCTGAACCACGCGAACCCGACGATGTCGGAGTTCTCCGGACGGCTGAGCCCCTCGAAGAAGCTCCGCACCCACTCCGGTTTGTGCCCGTCGATCTCGGATGCACCGACCTCGGCGAGGATGATCGGCTTGTCCGCGACAGCCCGCAACTGCGTGAGCGTCGCACCGAAGGTGGCGTCGAAGGTGATAGCCTCCCCGTTCGCGAACGGGGGCCGAAGGTAGCCAGACATGCCGATCCAGTCGACGTACTCGTCGCCCGGGTACAGGCTCTGGAGGTAGGCGGGGTCCTGCAGTGACGCCGGCAGCTTGTCGACGCGGTTCGGCGCCCACACCCAGATCACAAGGTCGTTCGCACCCTCCTGCTCGAAGATGTCGTGCACGTGCCGCCACATCGCCGCGTAATCGCCGGTGCGGTTCCCGTTGATCGCGGACCCGTCACCGCGGCGCTCCGACCAGGGGTACCAGGTTCCGTTCATCTCGTGATCCAGGCGGATCGCGAGCGGCAGTCCGTTGGCGGCGATGGAACGCGCGAAGCGGTGCAGGTAGTCGTCGAAGGCACCGTCGAGGATGCGCGGAAGCGAGTACTCGGGCTCTTCCACGACGTCGTTCTGGGCCGCGATGGGCCGCGACTCCCAGGTCAGCATCGGCAACTTGCCCCGCGACCAGGCACGCGTGACCGCGTCGGCACGGAACTCCTCATCCCAACCGCCGAAGTAGCCGACGAGCGACGGAGAGCCGCCCGCCTTCACGGAGGTCGCGTCGAGGGTCGCCCAGTTGTGCGGCGCCTGTTCGGTGTACATCCCGAAATAAGACGCCGAGGGCGCGATGAGCTCATCCCGGCTGGGAGCGGTGACCGGGACCGCCACCGGGGGTGCCGCAGCGGGCGGGGTACTCGTCCCCGTGCTCGCGGGAGTGCCGTTGCGCGGAGTGGTCTTCGTCGTGCCGCGAACAGCCAGTTCCTTGAGAGCCGCCTGGAGGGCGCCGTCGCTCTCGGCGAGCTGGGACTCCGCATCGGACTTGCCCTCCCGTGCCGATGCGACTTCCGCTTCCAGCGCGTCGATACGGGCGAGCAGCCCCTGCCGGTCTTCGGCGGCGCGCGCCGCCTTGTCGATGGTCTCCGCCACACGGATGGTCTGCTGCACGGGAGAGATCTCCGGCGAGGTCCACACGAACACACTGACGGCGACGAGCGCCGCGATGATCGTCGCCGCGGCGACGACGGTGCCGCGCGAGCGGGCGCGGGAGAGCGCCCACCAGGACGCGGGAGCGGTGAGTCTAGACAAGGAACATCGCCTCCAGAGCGATAATCACGGCGCCGATCAGGTACGGCACCGCTGCGAGCGGGTTCAGGCGGCGGCGCGCCGGTTTCACGGCAGCCGTGGGTACGAGCGCCGTGACGCTCCCCTCCGGGGCCGCCCGGACGATCGTGGTCGTTGCGGCGTGCTGACCACTCGACAGCGCGAGTCGGCTCGGCGCCCCCGTCACGACCGGTTCGGGACCCGTGGGTGCGTCACCGCCGGCGTAGGCACCGGCGCGGGTTCCCCAGCCGCTCGCGTGCGCCATCCGGAAAAACCCGAGCACACGGATCGGCATCAAGAAGAAGGTCGACACTATGATGAACACCGGCAGTCGGAGGAAGTCGCTGGGTTTCTCGGAGAGGTGCCGGAGTTGCCGGATCGCCATGCTGAGCACCGACGACACCACCATCAGAGCGAGCACCAGGAAGACTCCGGACTGCAGCCCGTACTCCTCGAGGAATCCGGCGTAGAAGTTGTAGCCCTGGCCGGTGATCGCACGGTAGCTCCACCCGAGGATCACGCCGAGGAGGAGGAACGGAAGCACGATGTCCATGACGAAGAACAGCGCCAGCACGGGTGCGTGTCCCAGCATCCACGGCAGCATCCGCAGCGTGTTGTACTGGCTTCCGCGGGCCCAGCGCAGCTGCTGCTTGAAGAGCTTCTTCACCTGCAGCGGCGCATCCGTGTAGACGAGGCTCGTGTACTGGTAAACGGTGCGGTATCCCGCCTTGAGGGTCAGGTTCGT
Source organism: Actinomycetes bacterium (assembly GCA_023386365.1). Classification (GTDB taxonomy): domain Bacteria; phylum Actinomycetota; class Actinomycetes; order Actinomycetales; family Microbacteriaceae; genus Homoserinibacter. The sequence continues at coordinate 3,668 of JAEWJX010000094.1, forward strand.
GAGGGTGCGGTCGTCCGAGACCTCGAGGAACACGCCCAGGAACCGCTCGTTCATGAAGTCGTCCATGACGCGCATCAGGATCGAGCGCCGGAATGCGATCGTGCGCCCGGGAAGGCACCCCACCTGGCCGAGGACGCTCTGTGCCGGCATCGAGTAGAGGGCGCGGGAGTTCTCCAGCCAGTCCGCCCAGCGCGTGATCCAGCTGCGCGTCGGTTCGAGGATCCGCTGGCGGGTGGTGACCCCACCGACCGTCGCGTCGGCGAACGGTCGCACGAGCTCCGAGAGTGCGTTGTCGGTCCACACCGTGTCGGAGTCGACCAGGATCGTGATGTCGCCCGACGACAGTTCCGTGCCGATCTTCACGGCGTTGCGCTTGCCGGGGATCGGCGTGTGCACCCAACGCACGAGCGGGAACTCCTCGCAGACGGAGACCAGCCCCGGGTTGGGCGCCCCGTTGATCACGACGATGATCTCGTCGGGGCGCTGATCCACCATCCGCGCCAGGACGTCACGGAACAGCTCGAGCGGCTCGTCGACGACCGGGACGACCACACTCGTGGTGCCGTGGAACTCCCCCGTGAATGGTCGGTAGCGCGCAGAGATCACCACCTTGACCACCCACAGCACCCAGATGAGTGCCGAGTAGACCGCGAACAGGTAGAGCTCCGGATGGCCTTCGGTCATGTGCCGCAACTGCAGCAAGAAAATGAACAACGCGGATCCCCCTTCTCGTCGTCGTCGCCGGTGGTGTGCCGGCTGCATCCGCGACGTTGGGGATACCTGGTTCTTCAGTTCGTGAATCGATTCTGTGCATCGGCTCGATGCGCCCACAAGGCCGCTCCGCCGGGGAGGCCGCCGCTTCGCCCGTTCTGCGATGAGTGCTCACATTTCGCGCCAGCGGGGCGTGGGCAGAATGGCCGACACGCTCCGCCGCGGCGCTCAGGATGCCGACCTACGGCTCGCGCCGATCCGCAAAACTCCCGGTCGCGGGTCCGATCGAAACCGACCCCGAGTTGACCTCTCCGACGTGGATTCCTCGACGGAGGTAGACAGGTCTGTACCCCGTTTGAGGGGCGATCAGACCGGCTCGGGGTACGTCCCTTGTCTCATCGAACTCTCACAAAAAACTTCCGGTCGCATGCGCGGGCTCGGGCGTGTCGCGCCACGCAGAATCAGATGCGAGCGCCGTAGAAGAGCCTCTCGAACACCTGGCGCGCGAGTCTCGTCGTGCGCAGGTAGTCCTCCTCGAGCCGACTCGCCGAGTGCGGCGGGTACTCCATGAGGCGCGCCATGCCCTCGAGAGCGCGCCGTTCGGTCGGCAGCACATCGGCGGTCTTCGCGGTCCACAAGGTCATCGCCGAGCGCGCTCGCGACGCCATGATCCAGGCCGCGCGAAGGCGGTCCGCCTCCGGTTCCGTCACCAGCTCGGCATCGACGGCTGCCGCCAGCGCACCCAGAGTCGACGTCGTGCGCAGCTTCGGCACACGGTGACCGTGCTCCAGCTGGAGCAGTTGCACGAACCACTCCACATCCGAGAGCGACCCACGTCCGAGCTTGAGATGACGGGAAGGGTCGGCACCCTGCGGCAGCCGCTCCGACTCGACGCGAGCCTTGATGCGCTTCACCTCGCGCACCGCGTCGGCGGGTAGCGCCGACGGGTAGCGGATCTCGTCGGCCATCCGCTCGAAGTCCTGCAGCAGCTGAGGCTCACCGGCGACGCCCCGAGCACGCAGAAGGGCCTGCGCCTCCCACGTCAGCGACCATCTCGCGTAGTAGGCGCGATAGGAGTCGAGCGACCTCACGACCGCGCCGTTCTTGCCTTCCGGCCGGAGCCCCAGATCAAGGTCGAACGGCAGCCGGAGGTCCTCGGTGAGCCGCTTGATCTCGCGCACGATGTGCTCGGCGCGCTTCTGCGCCACCTCCGGTTCGCATCCGGCGGGGCGGTAGACGTACATGATGTCGGCATCGCTGCCGAATCCGAGCTCGGCACCCCCGTAGCGGCCCATCGCGACGATTCCGAACTCGACTTCGTCGCCCCACTGGTGCGCGAGCCGAAGGACCCCGCTGAGAATGGCCGTCGTGACCGCGGTGAGCGCGTCGGCAATCTCCTCGATGGTCACGAGACCGACGATGCCTCCGAGCGCGATCCTCAACACCTCACGCCTGCGGGCGGTGCGGAGGGCTTGTGCAGCCGAGTCGACATCGTCCGCATGACGTGCGATCGTCGCGTCAGTCTCCTCCAACAGCTCGACGAGGCCACGCGGCCGAAGCTCGGCGTCGTTCTCGAGCCACGCGGCCGCCTCCGGGAATCGCTCGAACAGGCTGCCGACGAAACGGGAACTCGCGAGCACCTGCGTGAGCCGCTGCGCTGCGCCGGACGAGTCGCGAAGCATCCGCAGGAACCAGTACGCCTCGCCGAGGTCGTCCGAGAGGCGACGGAAGGCGAGCAGACCGTAGTCCGGATCCGCACCGTCCGCGAACCACTGCAGCATCACCGGCAGCAGAGTGCGCTGGATCGCCGCCCGGCGCGACACTCCCCCGCTGAGCGCTGCGATGTGGTGAAGGGCCCCACGAGGATCCTGGAAGCCGATCGCCGCGAGACGCGCCTCAGCCTGTTCGTTGGTGAGCGAGTAGCCGTCTTCGGGGAGCGCTGCAACAGCGGACAGCAGCGGGCGATAGAACAGCTTCTCGTGGAGGCTGCGCACCTCCTGCTGAACCTCGCGCCATGCGATGGTGAGCCCGTCGCCCGTGGTGGCCAGGCGGGAGCCCCGTGCGATGGCCCGCAGTGCATCGGCATCACGCGGCATGAGGTGGGTGCGTCGAAGACGCGCGAGCTGCACCCGATGCTCGACCAACCGGAGGAAGCGGTAGTCGCGCGAGAATTCCGCCGCCTCGACCCGGCCGATGTATCCGCGGTCGGCGAGTGCCGCGAGAGCGGCGAGAGTGCCGCGTTGGCGGATCTCGGGGTCCGCCTGCCCGTGGACCAACTGCAACAACTGGATGGTGAACTCGACGTCGCGCAGGCCGCCGGGTCCGAGCTTCAACTGCACGTCGACCTCGTCGTGCGGGATGTGCGCGAGAACCCGCTCGCGCATCTTCTGCACCGACTCCACGAAGCCGTCTCTCGACGACGCCGCCCAGACCTTGGGTGCGACCCCCGCGACGAACGACTCACCCAGGTCACGGTCGCCCGCCAGCGCGCGAGCCTTCAGCAATGCCTGGAACTCCCAGCTCTTCGCCCACCTGTCGTAGTAGGCCAGGTGCGACTCGAGGGTTCGTACGAGCGCGCCATCCTTACCCTCGGGGCGCAGATTCGCATCGACTTCCCACAGCGGCGGCTCGACCGCGAGCTCATGGATGGCGTGCATGGTGTCGATCGCGAGTCTTGTGGCGACCTCCACCGCACGGGAGTCGGGGATGCCGTCTCCTGCCGCGACGAAGATCACGTCGACGTCGCTGAGATAGTTCAGTTCACGTGCACCGGACTTGCCCATTCCGATGATCGCGAGACGGGTGGAGGCGACATCGGCGGCGGGGAACCGCGAGTCGGCGCGCGCGACTTCCAGGCCGGCGTCGAGCGCGGCCGCCGCAAGATCCGCCAAGGCTGCCGCCACGGTGTCCACGATCTCGATCGGCTGCGGGTGGCCGAGATCCCACGCGGCGAGCTGGGTCAACTCACGTCGGTACGCGATCCGCAGCGCGTTCCGGGCGTCCTCGCCGTGCAGCCCGCGGATCGCTTCGACGAGTCGAACCCGATAGCTGGCGGCGTCACTCGGGACGCTGAGCGGTTCGCGAAGGGCGGCCAACTGGCTCGTATGCCGCAGCAGGAATGTGGCGAGACCTTCGGACGCACCTAGCACGTCGAGGAGCCGCCGTGCCGAATCCTCGATCGCGAGAATCGCATCCGTGGACGCCGAATCCTTCGCCCGCAACTCGACGATCAGCCGCAGCGCCTGATCCGGGTCGGCAACGCCCGAGAACAGCGGGATGACGTGCTCCGGCACCCCGGGGAGGGCATCGGCCGCACCACTGAGGTCGGCGAACCCCAGCCGAGCTAGCTCGGTGAGGGTGATCGCACTCCGGGTCAGAGCGCCTCCAGGTTGGCTTCCAGCTCGAATGGCGTCACCTGGGCGCGGTAACCGGCCCATTCGCGGCGCTTGTTGAGCAGCACGTAGTTGAACACCTGCTCGCCGAGCGTCTCAGCGACGAGCTCCGACTCCTCCATGATGAGCAGGGCACGGTCGAGGCTCGACGGGAGGGCCTGGTAACCGAGGGCGCGTCGCTCGGCGCTCGACATGTTGAAGACATCCGCGTCGGCCTCGGGCGGCAGCTCGTAGCCCTCCTCGATGCCCTTGAGTCCGGCGGCGAGCAGCAGCGAGTAGGCGAGGTAGGGGTTCGCCGCGGAGTCGATTCCGCGGTACTCCACGCGTGCGCTCTGGCCCTTGCCGGGCTTGTAGAGCGGCACCCGGACGAGCGCCGAACGGTTGTTGTGGCCCCAGGTGACGTAGCTCGGGGCTTCGTCACCGCCCCACAGCCGCTTGTAGGAGTTCACGAACTGGTTCGTCACCGCCGTGATCTCGGGGGCGTGCTTGAGAAGGCCCGCCACGAACTGGCGACCGATCGGGGAGAGCTGGTACTCCCCGCCCGCGTCGAAGAACGCGTTGGTATCTCCCTCGAACAGCGAGACGTGGGTGTGCATGCCCGAACCGGGGTGCTCGGAGAACGGCTTCGGCATGAAGGTGGCGTAGACACCCTGCTCGATCGCCACCTCCTTGATCACCGTGCGGAAGGTCATGATGTTGTCGGCCGTGGTGAGGCCGTCCGCGTAGCGGAGGTCGATCTCGTTCTGTCCCGGACCCGCCTCGTGGTGGCTGAACTCGACGGAGATGCCGAGGTCTTCCAGCATCCGCACGCTGCGGCGGCGGAAGTCGTGGGCCGTGCCACCGGGCACGTTGTCGAAGTAGCCCGCGGAGTCGACCGGCACGGGTCGGCCGTTCTTCAGCTTGCTCGAGGTGAGCAGGTAGAACTCGATCTCGGGATGCGTGTAGAAGGTGAAGCCGCGGTCGGCCGCCTTCGCGAGGGTGCGCTTGAGCACGTTGCGCGGATCGGCCACGGCCGGCTGCCCGTCGGGGGTCGTGATGTCGCAGAACATGCGCGCCGTCGGGTCGACCTCGCCCCGCCAGGGAAGGATCTGGAAGGTGGTGGGATCGGGGTGCGCGAGCACATCCGCCTCGTATGCACGGGTGAGTCCCTCGATCGCTGAACCGTCGATCCCGACGCCCTCGGAGAACGCTCCTTCGACCTCCGCCGGAGCGAGCGCGACCGACTTCAGAGTGCCGACGACATCGGTGAACCAGAGGCGCACGAACTTGACCCCGCGCTCCTCGATGGTGCGCAGAACGAAGTCTCGCTGCTTGTCCAATTCGGGTCCCTTCTCGACGCCTGGCGCGCTCGTCCTAGGCTAGCGTCATGGCCCGTCTGCGATTGGCACTTGCGCAATCCAACCCCGTCGTCGGCGACATCGACGGCAACACATCACAGGTGGTGGACGCCGCGCGGCGCGCAGCCGCCGCCGGAGCCGACGTCTTGGCGACCGGCGAGATGGCGCTGACCGGGTATCCGATCGAGGATCTCGCCGCCCAGCCGAGCTTCCTCCGCGCGGCGTCCGCTGCGGTCCCCGAACTGGCGCGGCGTCTGGCGGACGAGGGACTCGGTGAACTGGTCGTCGTCGTCGGACATCCCGACGGGCCGCACGAACCCCGCCTCCTGGGTTCCACCAACGCGCCGACGGCGATCGCGCAGAACTGCGCCAGCGTGCTCCATCGCGGCGAGGTGGTCGCGCGCTACGCCAAACACCACCTCCCGAACTATTCCGTCTTCGACGAGTACCGCGTCTTCATCCCGGGCGACGAACTCCTCGTCCTGCGTCTCCGCGGCGTCGACGTCGCCGTCATCGTCTGCGAGGACCTGTGGCGGGATGGCGGACCCGTCGGTCGGGTCCTCGATGCGGACGCCGGACTCCTGCTGGTCATCAACGCGTCCCCGTTCGAACGCGACAAGGACGAGGTGCGCCTGCCTCTGGTCACGCGGCGCGCGACCGAAACCAGCACGATCGTCGCCTACGTCAACATCGTGGGCGGGCAAGACGATCTGGTCTTCGACGGCGACAGCGTGGTGGTCGACGAATCGGGCGTGGTGCTGGCGCGTGCACCCCAGTTCCTCGAGCACCTGCTCGTCGTCGACGTCGAGCCCGACCCGGCGGGCGACGGACGCGAACTCGAGAACGTGCGTCGGGTGTCGATCGATCTCGGCGAGCCGTCGACGGTCGCTCCCCCGGCTTCCGACATCGCCGTGCTCCCTGATGATCGGGAGCAACTGTGGAATGCACTCGTTCTGGGGCTGCGCGACTACGTGCAGAAGAACGGCTTCCGCTCGGTGGTACTCGGCGTCTCGGGGGGAATCGACTCGAGCGTCTGCGCCGCCATCGCCGCCGATGCGATCGGCGCCGCGAACGTGTACGGGATCTCAATGCCGAGCCGCTACTCGTCGGAGGGCTCCGTCGACGACGCGGCCGATCTCGCGGAGCGGATCGGCTTTCACTACTCCGTCGAGCCGATCGGCGACATCGTCGACGCGTTCGAGAATCAACTCCACCTGACGGGGATAGCAGCCGAGAACGTCCAGGCGCGGGTACGCGGAATGATCTGGATGGCCGCATCCAACGCGCACGGCCACCTCGCGCTCACCAACGGCAACAAGACCGAGGTCTCGGTCGGCTACTCGACCATCTACGGCGACGCCGCCGGAGGGTTCGCGCCGATCAAGGATGTGCCGAAGACGCTGGTGTGGGAGCTCGCGCGCTGGCGCAACGAAGCCGCCGTCGCCCGTGGCGAGACCCCGCCCATCCCCGACGCGTCGATCACGAAGCCGCCGAGCGCCGAGCTCCGCCCCGACCAGGTCGACCAGGACACTCTGCCGCCATACCCGCTCCTCGACGCCATCCTCGAGGAGTACGTCACCCGTCGCCGCGGTGCCGCCGACATCGTGGCGCTCGGATACGATGCGGAGACAGTCGCCTTCGTCACCCGCCTGGTCGACCGTTCCGAGTGGAAGCGCCGCCAGGGTGCCATCGGCCCGAAGATCTCGGGCATGGCGTTCGGGCGTGATCGTCGTCTCCCCATCACGTACCGCCCGGCGGGCTGAGCCCGCCCGTTCCACCCGCCGTCCGCGGCGAGAAAGCTCCTTCACGCCGTGCAGCTCCAGCCCTACCTCGAGTCCGTCTACCGCACCGCCGTCGCCCGCAACGCCGGCGAGCCCGAGTTCCACCAAGCCCTTCACGAGGTGCTGGAGTCGGTCGGCCCCGTCCTGGAGCGTCATCCGGAGTATGTCGACGCCGGCATCCTCGAGCGGTTGGTCGAGCCGGAACGTCAGATCATGTTCCGGGTGCCGTGGGTCGACGACGCCGGCAGGGTGCAGGTGAACCGCGGCTTCCGCGTGCAGTTCAATTCGGCACTCGGTCCGTACAAGGGCGGACTTCGGTTCCACCCGAGCGTCAACCTCGGCATCATCAAGTTCCTCGGCTTCGAGCAGATCCTGAAGAACGCGCTCACCGGCCAGGGCATCGGCGGGGCGAAGGGCGGCTCCGACTTCGACCCGCACGGCCGCAGCGACCGGGAGGTGGAACGCTTCGCCCAGAGCTTCATGTCCGAGCTCTACCGGCACCTCGGCGAGCACACGGATGTGCCTGCCGGCGACATCGGCGTCGGTGCGCGCGAGATCGGCTACCTGTTCGGTCAGTACCGTCGGCTCACGAACCGTCACGAGTCGGGCATGTTCACCGGCAAGGGCGTGCTGTGGGGTGGCGCAGAGGTGCGTACGGAGGCCACCGGGTACGGCGCCGTCTTCTTCCTCCAGGAGATGCTGGAGCGTCGCGGTGAGGGGCTCGACGGCCGTACGGCTGTCGTGTCCGGCTCGGGCAACGTCGCCATCTACGCCATCGAGAAGCTCCTGCAGCTCGGCGCACGCCCGCTCACCGCATCCGATTCCTCGGGCTACGTCGTCGACGAGGCGGGCATCGACGTCGACCTGCTCAAGCAGGTGAAAGAGGTCGAGCGCGCGCGCATCGCCGAGTACGCGGCACGGCGTCCGTCTGCGCGCTTCGTTCCCGGCGGTCGGGTGTGGGAGGTCCCGGCCGACGTCGCGATCCCGTCGGCGACGCAGAACGAACTCGACGCGACGGATGCAGCGAACCTCATCAAGGGCGGGGTGCTCGCCGTCAGCGAGGGCGCGAATATGCCCAGCACCCCCGAGGCGGTGGAAGCGTTCCAGGAGGCGCAGGTGCTCTTCGCCCCCGGCAAGGCGGCCAACGCCGGCGGTGTGGCCACGTCGGCCCTCGAGATGAGCCAGAACGCCTCCCGCCAGCGCTGGGGCTTCGACGACAGCGAGTCGCGCCTGCGCGTCATCATGCGCGACGTGCACGACGCCACCTACGCCGCATCCGAGAAGTACGGACGCCCCGGCGACTATGTGCTCGGGGCCAACACCGCCGGTTTCGTCCGCGTCGCCGACGCGATGCTCGCGCAGGGCCTCATCTGATGCCACGGATCGGGCTGATGGTCGGCGCCTTCGCGCCGTTCGTCGTCGTCTCGATCTTCCACCTCGCCGTGAAGCTCGCCGGACTCGTCGAGCTCGACCGCGCCACGAAGGGGCTGACGATCCCGGCACTGATTCTGGGTGTCGCGGTCGTCCTCCTGGTGGGCAGGATGCGGTTGCCGCTGCCGGTTCTGCTGACCCTTCTCGGTGGCCTCGTCCTCTCCTGGCTGGGCGACATCACCCTGGGCAACTTCGCCGTCGGGCTCGGATTCTTCCTGGCCGCACACGTGCTCTACATCGTGATGTTCCATCTCGCCTTCCACCGGCCAGCGTCGTGGTGGTCACTCGGACTCGTGCCCTGGTACGCCGGGCTGCTGCTGGCCCTCTGGCCGGCCCTCGGGGACATGGCGGCGCTTGTGGCGGTGTACGGCGCCGTGCTCGGCCTGATGGCCGCAGCCTCGACACGCGGCAACGCCTTCACGATGCTCGGCGGCACCCTCTTCGTGGCGTCCGACTCGCTGCTCGCGTTCCGGCTTTTCACGCCGCTGTTTCAGACCCCGCCCGAGGACGTGCTCATCATGGGCTTGTACCTCGCGGCGCAGTTCTTCATCGTCCTCGGCATCCTCCGCACGGCGATGCCGCGGCGGGCACCGGCTCCGTCGCGCGCCTAGACTGGCCCGATGGCAGACGAGGTCGTCAAGAAGGTCCGCACCCGGCATTTCCAGAACGCAAAGGCCAACGGCATCAAGATCACCGGCCTCACGAGCTACGACCAGCTCACGGCTGCGATCTTTGACCGTGCGGGCATCGACTTCCTGCTCGTCGGCGACTCGGCGGGCAACAACGTGTTCGGCTACGACACAACCCTCCCCGTCACGGTCGATCAGCTCATCCCGCTCACCCGCGCGGTGGCGGGCGCGGTGAAGCGCGCGTTCGTGGTGGCGGACATGCCGTTCGGGTCGTACGAGACGGGCCCCGATGAGGCGCTGCACACGGCCTTCCGGTTTATGAAGGAGACCGGCGCCCACGCCGTCAAGCTCGAGGGTGGGGTGCGGTCGGCGGAGCAGATCCGTCGGATCGTTTCTGCCGGCATCCCGGTGATGGCGCACATCGGATTCACCCCACAGAGCGAGCATCAGCTCGGCGGACATGTCATCCAGGGCCGCGGCGAACGCGTGGAGCAGCTGCTCGCCGACGCCCGCGCTGTCGAGGAAGCGGGCGCATTCGCCGTCGTGCTCGAGATGGTCCCCGCCGAGGCCGCGCGCCGCGTCACCGAGGCGCTGTCGATCCCCACCATCTCGGTGGGTGCGGGACCGCACACCGATGGGCAGCTCCTGGTGTGGACCGACTGGGCCGGCCTCACGACCGGGCGTATCCCCAAGTTCGTGAAGCCCTACGCCGACCTGTCGACGGTACTCGGCGACGCGGCCCGCGAGTGGACGGCCGACGTCGCATCTGGCGCCTACCCCGGCCCCGAGCACTCCTACGACGATTAGTCCCTGATCGTCGGAGGGCTGCCGGATGACGACTGCGCGGGTGGGGATGTCCGGCTGGACGTACGCGCCTTGGCGCGGTGAGTTCTATCCGCAGGGCCTACGCCAGGCCGATGAGCTCCGCTACGCGGCCGACCACGTCACCTCGATCGAGCTGAACGGTTCCTTCTACTCGTTGCAGAAGCCCGCGAGTTGGCAGAAGTGGCGCAACGAAACCCCCGACGACTTCCTCTTCTCGGTGAAGGCTCCGCGGTTCATCACCCACATCCGCCGCCTCGAGGACGTCGCGGAACCGCTCGCGAACTTCTTCGCGTCCGGCATCCTGGCCCTCGGCCCGAAGCTGGGCCCGATCCTCTGGCAGCTGCCGCCGAACCTCGAGTACGACCCGGCGACCATCGGCGACTTCCTGACGCTCCTCCCCCACGACACCGAGTCGGCGCTGGAGATCGCGCGGAGACGCGGCGACCGGATGGCGGGCAAGGAGTACCTGGAGATCGACGCCGTTCGGCCCGTTCGGCACGCGGTGGAACCGCGAGCCCACAGCTTCGACGATCAGGAGTTCGCCGACCAGCTCGCAGCGTCCCGGGTCGCCGCGGTCCTCGGCGACTCTGCGGGACGCTGGCCGAAGTTGGACTGGGTCACCACCGACTTCGCCTACGCGCGTCTCCACGGCGACAAGGAACTGTACACCTCCGGATACGACGAGGCGGGGCTCGACATCTGGGAGGAGTGGACGCGCGACCACCTCGACCACGACCGCGACGCCTACGTGTACTTCGACAACGACCAGAAGGTGCGTGCTCCCTTCGATGCGATGTCGCTTCTGGAACGATTGGCCCGATGACTACCTCCGCGCCCCCTCCGCCTTTCGTGTTGCCCGCCCCGCCCTCCGAGCTGCGACTGGAGACCGAACGTCTCGTACTGCGGCCCCTGATGGAGGTCGACCTCCCGGCGATGACCCGATACCGCGGCGACCCGGAGGTGTGCCGCTACCTGCCGTTCGAACCGCAGACGGCCGACGACATCCGGGAGCGGATCGGGCACATCCTCGGGTCGACGAGCCTCGATGGCGAGCGAGGGGGTATCCCCGTCGGGATCTTCCGACGCGACGGCGGCGACCTCATCGGCGATCTGGTGCTGTTCCATCTCGACCGCGCGAACGGAAACGTCGAAATCGGCTGGGTGATCCGGCCGGACATCTCCGGGCGGGGCTACGCGACGGAGGCGGTTCGTGGGCTGCTCGGGGCGGCGTTCGGCGTGCTCGGCGTCCGCCGCGTCATCGCCCGCATCGACGGAGAGAACGACGCCTCGGCGCGGCTCGCCGAACGTGTCGGGATGCGGCTGGAGGCTCGCCAGATCCAGAACGAGTGGTACAACGGGCGCTGGGGCGACGAGCTCGACTACGCGATCCTGGCGAGCGAGTGGCCGCCACGCGACACCCTGCGAACCGGGGCGCACGCCATCCGCTAGCCGGCGGCAGGGATGCCGCGTCTCAGCTGTCGGCCTCGTCCTCGGACGCCCACGCCCGCGCGCGCTCCTGCGCGATCTCGGGTGCGCGCTCCGCGTCCTCGCGCGTCGCGAACGGCCCGTCGCGATCCGATCCCAACGACTGGGGGCCTTCTTCGACCTCACCGGTCTTGTGGTTGTACCACCACTCGGCCATGTCGGCGTCCTTCCGCTCGGTAGTCTTGAGCCTATGCCTCGCGACGCCGCCGGTCACCTCGTCGCCGGGAGGGTGTCCCCCGCACGTCCCGTGCCCGCTTCCATCCCGCGCCCTGAGTACGTCGGTCGACCCGGCCCTCGACCGTTCACCGGCTCTGACATCTACACGCCGTCGGAGATCGAACGCATCCGCACCAGCGGCCGTATCGCGGCGCAGGCCGTGGAGGCTGTCGGCGCCGCGATCCGTCCTGGTATCACCACCGACGAACTCGACGTGATCGCGCACGACTTCCTCGTCGCCCACGACGCGTACCCGTCGACCCTTGGCTACCGCGGCTACCCGAAGTCGTCATGCACGTCGCTCAACGAGGTGATCTGCCACGGCATCCCCGATGACACCGTGCTCCAGGACGGCGACCTCCTCAACATCGACATCACCGCGTACCACGACGGGATGCATGGCGACCTGAACAAGACGTTCCTGGTGGGCGATGCGGCACCGGCGACCCACGAACTCGTCGAACGCACTCGTGAGGCGCTCGCGCGCGGCATCAAGGCGGTGGCCCCCGGTCGTCAGGTCAACATCATTGGGCGAGCGATCGAAAGCTACGCCCGCCGATTCGGCTACGGCGTCGTGCGTGACTACACCGGACACGGCGTGGGCAGCGCGTTCCACACCGGACTCATCGTTCCCCACTACGACGCCGCCCCCCTCTACGACACGGTCATGGAGGTGGGCATGGTCTTCACGATCGAACCGATGCTCACCCTCGGCACCCCCGAATCCCCCGGGACAATCGAGTGGGACGAGTGGCTGGACGAATGGACGATCACCACCCGTGATCGATCGTTGACGGCCCAGTTCGAGCACACTCTCGTGGTGACCGAGAGTGGCGCCGACATCCTCACACTCCCCTAACCCCTCAAGGAGAACAATGAGCAGCCTCGCCGTCGGCATCGACATCGGAGGAACCGGAATCAAGGGCGCCCTCGTCGACGTGAAGCACGGCGAGTTGGTCGGCGAACGCGTCAAGGTCCCGACGCCCGACGGCGGCGACCCGGATGCGGTCCTCGCCGCGGTCGCCGAGATGGTCGCCGAGATGGGCAAGGAGGCGAACGGCGTCCCGGTGGGTGTCTGCTTCCCGGCGATCGTGCATCACGGACGCACCATGTCGGCCGCGAACGTCTCGAAGCGTTGGATCGGCCTCGAGGCGGAGCAACTGTTCGAAGCCGCCCTCGACCGCGGTATCCACTTCGTCAACGACGCGGATGCGGCCGGTGTCGCCGAGGTGAAGTTCGGTGCCGCGAAGGATGTCGACGGTCTTGTGATCGTGACGACGCTCGGCACGGGCATCGGCAGTGCGTTCCTCTACGACGGGGTCCTGATCCCTAACTCCGAGCTCGGGCATATGCAGATCTCCGGCCGCGACGCCGAGCATCTGGCCGCCTACTCCGTGAAGGAACGCGAGGAACTCGACTGGTCGACGTGGGCCGAGCGGCTACAGACCTTCTACAGCACGGTCGAGTTCCTCTTCTCCCCCGACCTGTTCATCGTTGGCGGAGGCGTCTCGAAGAACCACGAGGAGTTCCTGCCGTTGCTGCAGTTGGCGACGCCCATCGTGCCCGCCGAGCTGCGCAACAACGCCGGCATTCTCGGAGCCGCATGGCTCGCCGACCGGCACTCGGCCAGGTGAGAAAAGATTTCAGTTCGGTGAAATCTGGCGCCATACCTTGCCGATCCGTGGCGGGTGTGCGTTAGGTTGAGCAAGCACCCCCGGCTTGGGGGCGCGCGCATTACGAAGAAAGCAGTCACATGCCCACTGGAACCGTGAAGTGGTTCAACGCCGAAAAGGGATTCGGCTTCATCACCCCCGACGACGGCGCACAGGACGTGTTCGCCCACTACTCGGCGATCGACTCCGGCGGCTACCGCACCCTCGAAGAGGGCCAGCGCGTCGAGTTCGAGGTCACCCAGGGTCAGAAGGGCCCGCAGGCCGCGAACATCCGCATCGCCTAAATAGATACAACGAAGGCGCCTCCGATGTCGGGGGCGCCTTCGTCGTTTCCGACTGAGGAACGGGCCGGCCGATACGCCGGGTTCTGTCAGCACTTCCGTGCCGGACGGCCATCTCTCTCGGGACTACGTTGCCGCAGCCCTCTTGCGGTCTACCCGACACCTCGGCGAGCAGCCTCATCGGTGTCTGTCTGACCTTGCTCCGGGCGAGGTTTACCCAGCGAGCCCGATCACTCGGGCCCCTGGTGGTCTCTTACACCACCGTTTCACCCTTACCCCGGTCGCACCCGAAGGTGCGGACCGTGGCGGTCTGCTCTCTGTTGCACTTTCTCGCGGATTGCTCCGGGTGGGTGTTACCCACCGCCCTGCTCTGTGGAGCCCGGACGTTCCTCGGCGCGTGCCCGGAGGCTCGCGACGCGACCGCCTGGCCGACCCGTTCGAAGCTCAGGATACCGTCAGAGGCCGGACTCGGCCGTCCGCACGAGCACCGCGCTGGAGTCCGGGCAGAGCAGCACGTCGTCGGGCGCCGCGGCGCGGATGGCGTTCAGGTCGGTCGCGTTGAGTGCGACGCCGCTCGCACTCGACACACCCCCACGCAGGTGCGAGGCGCCCACGCCGTAGCGTGCACGCTGCTTCTCGTACAGCGCCAGCAGTTCGGCGGGCACCTTGCCGGCCACCGTCGACCGGTTGGCCGAGATGTGGGTGCGATCCTGCTCGAAGGATGCGAGCGCGGCGTCGCGCGCGGCGACGGTCTCGTCGGTTCGCGCGCCGAGACTCCCAAGCGCTTCACGTGTTCCGGCGAGATCTTCTTCGTGACCCTCGACGCGCTCCATGACGGCGAGCTCGATCTCCTCCAACTCGTCACGGCGGCGCGCGAGTGCGGCCAGTTCCTGCTCCAGCGCCTGCACGTCCTTCACCGACGAGCTGTTCTGCAGGCGGTCGCGATCCCGTTCGATGCGCGCCTCGACGACCGCGACATCCGATTCAACTCGACCCAGTTCGGACTTCGCGTCCTCCCATACGCCGGTCTGCTCGGCGAGCGTGCGACGCAACGTCTCCCCCTCGGCCGCCAGCGCGGCGACTGCGGCTGTCTCGGGCAGGTTGCGGACGCGGTGTTCCAACTGCTGCAGGCGGGTGTCGAACTCCTGCAGTTCCAGCAGCAGTGCCTGGTCTTCGGGTGCGGCCTTCAGGCCCATGTGCGTTCCGTTCTCTCGGCGGCGTGAGCCGTGTTCAGACGAGGGCGAAGTCCCACGGGTCGGTGCGCAGCTCGCTCACCGTGACCGTGACCTCGGGAAGGGCGGCGCGGAGCGCCTCGGCGGCGACATCGAGCCACAACCACTCCGCAGCCCAATGGGAGATGTCGAGCAGCGCGGGCCCGCGACGGAGCCGCGCGTTCTCCCGTGCCTCGGACGCCGGATGGTGGCGCAGGTCGCTGGTGATGTAGACGTCGGCCGCCTGCACCGCGGGGTGTGTGAGCAGCGAATCGCCGGCACCGGCGCACAGAGCGACGTGACGCACCGGTGTCGTGAAGTCGCCGGCGCCGCGGATGCCCTGCGCCGTCGCGGGGAGGACGTCGGCGAGTCGACGCGCGAGATCACCGAGGGCGATGGGTTCGTCCAGATCGCCGACGCGCCCCAACCCCAAGGTCGGGTCGGTGGTCGAGGAGACCAGCGGACGCGGATCACGCAGTCCCAAACGCTGCGCGAGAACCGCAGAGGTGCCGTCCGCGACGACATCTGCGTTCGTGTGCGCAGCGATGAGAGCCACATCGCCGCGAATCAACCGCGCGACGACAGCGCCCTTGTAGCCGTCCTCCGCGATACTCGTCACTCCGCGCAGCAGCAGCGGATGATGCACCAGCAGCAATTGGGCACCGACGTCGATCGCCTCCGCGGCGGTGTCGAGCACGGCATCGACGGCGAGATGGATCGCGGACACCTCGGCGTCGGGGTCGCCGACGATCAGTCCCGGCGCATCCCAGCCCTCGGCGCCGCCGAGCGGCCAAAGCGTGTGCGCGACCTCGGTCACGCGGGCAAGTGTGGGCGGCACGTCCTCAGTCTACGAGCGCGTCCACGGCGGGCATTCCACCGGTGGGCGCCTCGAGGGTCTGCTCCTGCCTCCGGATCGCGGGGATCCCGGCGACCAGGGGAAGCAGCAGGCCGAGAAGCAACGCCACCAGCACGCCGACATCGCTCGCGAGCCATGCGTCTCCCGGTGCCACCCCGAGGACCCGGAACAGGTACCCCTGCCAGTCGAGCCCGGCGAGCTGTGCCGAGGTGAAACCGAGGCCCACCACCGAGATCAGGACCAGACCGACGAGGTTCACCCACCGCACCGCCGGGTACGCCCCGCCCGGGGCGAGAAGGGACGGTGCGTGGAAACGCCGCAGACGGATCATCATCTCGCTGGCGAAGATGCCCGCCCAGGCGGCCACGGGCACCGCGACGGTGGTCGCGACATCCTGGACCACGGAACGGGTGTCGGCACCCAGCGCCAGCAGCGCCACCCCGACGAGCGCGACGAGCACCGCCGCGACGAGCGTGGAGAGGGGCCGGGAGATCCGCAGTCCACTCGATGCGACCGCGAGGCCACCGGAGTACACAGTGATGATCGCACCCGACAGGAGTCCGAACGCGGTCACCGCCAGCAGCGGAAGGATGAACCAGCTCGGGACGATGGTCGTGATGGCCGTCAGGGGCCGCTCGGCCAGTTGCGTGGCGAACTCCGGGTCGGATGCGGCCAGCAGCGCCCCCCACGCGAGGATCAGCAGAGTCGGGACGATCACGCCGAAGCTCCCCCAGAGCATGTTGGCGGCGCCCGAGCCTCCAGAACTCTGGTAGCGCGCGAGGTCGGAACTCGACTGGGCCCACGCGAGCCCGACGACGCTGAACACGACCACCGCACCGCCGATCGCCAGCACCCACGACCCGTCGTCCGCGGTGAGTGCGGCGGCGATGTCGACGTGGCCGGCGGTCAACACGATGGTGATCACGAGCAGGAGCGTCGAGAGGATGCCCAGGACGCGCTGTACGCGATACAGCAGCCCGAACCCGACGATCGCCACCACACCGGCGAGAACGGCGCCGACGACCAGCGCGAGGACAGCCGGAAGTGCGAACGCACCCGATTCCGAGCCCATCAGCGCCGCGGTCGAGACGGCGAGCAACCACAGGAGCACACCGCCCCACAGGGCGCGGCCCACGATCGCGAGAATCGCGGGCAGAACATTGCCGACCAGGCCGAAACTCGCACGCGACACGACCATCGTCGGCTGACCGCTCCACTTGCCCGCCAGCGTGCCGAGCCCGAGGGGCAGAGCTGAGAGGGCCACCCCCGCGACGATCGCCACCAGAGTCTGCCGGAGGCTCATGCCGAGCCCGAAGAGTGTGGCACCCACGGCGACCATGACGAACGACGAGTTGGCGGCGAACCAGAGCCAGAACATCCGCGCGGCATGACCGGCGCGTAGCTCCGCGGCGGTCGGTTCGAGCGACGCCTTCTCCACGACGAACGGCTCCGGATCGGCGAGCACCGGCTCGGCGCCATCCGTCGCCGCGACCGCGACCGCCGCGGATGCGACCGCAACCGGCGCGGGCGGAACGTCGGCGATGCCGGTGTCGTCGACCGCGATGGGTGCCGCGAGATCGGCACGGTCGAGGTCGTCGATTCCCTCCACATCCGGATCGACGACCTCCGGGCCCACGATGAGGGCTTCGAAGGGCGGCGGCGGCGCGAGCGGTGTCGCCGCGACGACCGGAGGTGGCGCGTCGGCGAAGTCCGGCGGCGCCGCCTCGGCGGGAACACCGACGGGGGGTGGCAGCGTCGACGGATCGATGGCGTCCGCCGGATCGGGCTCGGCGATGGGCGGCGGCGTCAGAAGCGCCGCGTCGAAAGGCTCCACAGAGACGGGAGGCTCCACCAACGGGGGCGGTGTGAAGCTCGGCGGCGGCGCCGACATCCACGGCTGCGGCTCCGGCCCTTCCGGCACGAGGCCCTCGTTCTCCGGGTCGGGCGCGGGCGTCCAGCCGGGCTGTGCGACCGGTGCATCGACGATCGGTTCCGCGACCGGCGGATCCTCCGCGCCGAATTCTGCGGCCGACGGCTCGGGAACCACCTCTGCAGGAGCTGCGAACGAATCGGGACCGGGCTGCGCAAAACCCACGGCGGCCGGTGCGGCGCCGAACGCCGCATCGATGCCCGCGGGTGGCTCGTCGGCCGGGTCCACCGGATCGAGTCCCTGTCGCCGCCTAAGCTCGTTCTCCAACAGCAGGATGGCATCGAGGGTGGAACCCGCGGCCGCCTCGCTCTCCACGGTGCGGCTCAACTCGTCGTCCGCGTCGCCGATCGGCGCCGCGACCACGGGCGGAGGCTCATACGCGGGGGGCGGCTCGTACGCGGGCGGCGCCACGTATGCGGGCGTCGCGTCGAAGACCGGAGGCGGTACGTACGCGTCGGGTCGGTACTCGGGCACCGGCTCGATGGTCGGAGGCTCGGGGTCCGCGGCGATCACGTCGGGGGCGATGTACTCCGTCGGCGGCGGTGGCGGCGGCACGGGGACCGGCGGCAGCACGATCTGCTCGTCGACGACGGTCTCCGCTGCGGGCGCGGCATCCTCGGCCGGCGGCGGCACGTCGTCCTGCACTTCGCTCGGGTCCGGGCGGAACACCGGGTCCGAGTTGATCACCGGGATGGTGATCGGTCCCGTGTACATCGCCGTCTGGGCGGCCAGAGCGGTCGCGAGGTCGTCGTCATCCACGGCCGTGTCGGCGCCGAACGGCGGCGGGTAGGCGGCGTAGCCGAACGGCGACACGCTCGGCTTCGCGGCGGTCGGGTCGTCCTCGTCTGCAGACGAGCGCCCGTCATCGCCCGGTGGAACCTCCGTCATGGCTCGGAGTCTAGGGGTGCTCGCGTCTGGATCCGGGGAGGACGGGCCGTCACGAGCACGACGATTCCAGCCATGATGACGCCAATCCCGATCCAGGCGATCGGCTCCAGACGCTCACCCACCACCGCGACCGCGAGGACGGTGGCGGCGATCGGCTCGATCAGCGCGACCGTGGTCACCGTCGACGAGCGCAAGGAGCGCAGAGCCACCCCGACCAACAGGTAGGCGAGGAACATCGGCCCCAGCGCGAGGTAGGCCGCAAGACCGACGGAGGTCGGGTCGGCCAGAATCGGCCCGCCCGTCGCCACCAGCACCGGAAGAAGGAGCAGCGCGCCGCATCCGAACATCGCCCCCATCACCCCGCGCGACGGGTGACCGAATCCGATCGCCCGCGACGACGCGTACGTGTACAGGCCGTAGGCGACACCGGCCAGCAGGCCCAGCAGCACGCCCGCGACGATGTCGTTTCCGCCGTCATCCGCGTGCCGACCGAACGACAGCAGT
Organism: Actinomycetes bacterium; assembly: GCA_023386365.1. Lineage (GTDB taxonomy): Bacteria > Actinomycetota > Actinomycetes > Actinomycetales > Microbacteriaceae > Homoserinibacter. Next base: position 22,818 of record JAEWJX010000094.1, read on the forward strand.
GCGACCCCGGCCACCGCCAGCGCCGTCGACACCGCCCACCGTCGAGACAGCGGCTGCCGCTCGAACAACCACTCGCACAGGGCCGTCACCACCGGTCCCGTCCCCAGCGCCACCACGTTGCCGATCGCGACGCCGGCGAGTTCCATCCCCGAGTAGAAGGCCAGTGGATAGATGAACACCCCCACCGCGCCGACGATCACCCAGCGTCGGGCTCGGGGCTCCCGGAGAACGCCCACGCTCAGCCGGGGAGCCGTGGCGAACAGCAGCAACCCGCCGGCGCCCATCGTCACCGCCCCGATGGCGATCGGCGTCACCTCGTCTGGGAAGAAGGTGGCTACCGTTCCGGTGGTCCCCCAGAGCAGGGCGGCGAAAACGACGGCTGAAACCGCTCCCCCGCGCCCCACCGTCATCCTCCGACCCTAGAGGGGGCGACGGCACGGAACACGCTCGAGAGCGGTGAAGACCTGCGAGGTGGGCCCTGAGGGACTCGAACCCCCGACATCCACGGTGTAAACGTGGCGCTCTAACCAACTGAGCTAAGAGCCCGCGCCCACGATGCTACCCGTCCGGGAATAGGCTCCGGACGTGACGTCGACACCGCGGGACTTCCGCACCACCCCCGAGCACCGTTGGCCGGTCGCGATCGCCGTCGCGGCGGCGCTCGGCCTGTACCTGCTGCAACGTTCGCCGTTCATCCCGTGGCTGCAGTGGGTCGTCGTCGGGGCATCTCTGGCGGTACTCGTCGCCCTCGTGTTCCTCAACCCCCACCGACTGAACCGCGAGACACGCTGGTCACGGATCGCGTCGATCGCGCTGGCCGTGCTTCTGCTCGCCGCGAACCAGTTGGCGTTGATCGCCCTGATCGCCGACCTTCTGAACGCGCACCTGCAGGACGCCGGCGGCATCCTGCTGTTGGCGCTCCAGGTGTGGACCACGAACGTCATCGCCTACGCGATCGTGTACTGGGAGATCGACCGCGGTGGTCCGGTCGTACGCCGACGCGAGCCGCGTTCCGAACTGCCGCCGGCCGCATTCCGCTTCCCGCAGGATGAGGATCATGACGCGATCGACGAAGTCGCGGCGGGTTCGTCGCAGCGCGCCGACTGGACGCCGGAGTTCTTCGACTACCTCTACTTCTCCGCCAGCAATTCGATGGCGTTCAGCCCGACCGACACCATGCCGCTCACCCGCTGGGCGAAGGGCCTGATGCTCGTGGAGTCCTTCTCGGGTTTCGTGATCCTCGCGCTCGTCATCGCGCGCGCGGTCAGCGTGATCGGCTGAGACGGATCAGACCGAGACGGGGCGCACCTCGTCGAGGGCGGCGCGGTACTCCTCCACCGACCGGGCCTGGCCGGGCGCCGTGATGAAGGACGCACGGATGATGCCGTTCTCGTCGATCACGAAGGTCGCGCGGTTCGCGAAGCCCTTCTCCTCGAGGAACACCCCGTACTCCTTGGCGACGGCGCCGTGCGGCCAGAAGTCGGCCAGGAGCGTGAAGTCGTAGCCCTCCTGCTCGGCCCAGGACCGCAGTGCCGCCTTGGAGTCGACGGAGATGCCGATCAGTTCGACACCGTGGTCCTTGAAGAGGTTCAGGTTGTCGCGGAGGGCGCACAGCTCGCCGGTGCACGTGCTCGAGAAGGCGAGCGGGAAGAAGACAAGCGCCACCGGACGACGTCCGCGGAAGTCGCTCAACCGAACGTGCTCACCGAACTGGTTCGGCAGGTCGAAGTCGGGAGCCTGAGTATCGTTCTCCAAAGCCACGAGGAGCGATCATACGCCGCGAACCGCGGAGTCGCCGGTGGACCGCGGCCTCTGTCGGAATCGTGCATGCGAGCGGGCATAGACTCGACGATGGCCACGACACGATCAGGAAGAGGTCAAGGGTGACGGTGAACGACCAGGATCCGTATTCGGTGAACAACGCCGATCAGGACCCGGAGGAGACCGCCGAATGGCAGGAGTCCCTCGATGCGCTCGTCGAAGAGAAGGGACGGGGGCGCGGCCGCGAGGTCATGCTCAACCTCCTGAAGCGGTCGAAGGAGCTGCACCTGGGCGTGCCCATGGTGCCGACGACCGACTACATCAACACGATCGCTCCCGAGAACGAGCCGGAGTTCCCCGGCGATGAGGAGCTGGAGCGCCAGTACCGCCGGTGGATCCGCTGGAACGCCGCGGTCACCGTGCACCGCGCCCAGCGTCCCGGCATCGCTGTCGGGGGTCACATCTCCACCTACGCGTCGAGCGCATCGCTCTACGAGGTGGGTCACAACTGGTTCTTCCGCGGCCAGGACCACCCGTCCGGCGGCGACCAGATCTTCTACCAGGGCCACGCCTCCCCCGGTATGTACGCCCGCGCCTTCCTCGAAGGCCGCCTCGGCGAAGAAGACCTCGACGGATTCCGTCAGGAGAAGTCGCGCGCGCCGCACGGCCTCAGCTCGTACCCGCACCCGCGGCTCATGCCCGAGTTCTGGCAGTTCCCGACCGTGTCGATGGGACTCGGTCCTCTCAACGCCATCTGGCAGGCCCAGAACAACAAGTACCTGACTAACCGCGGCATCGTCGACCGCAGCGACAGCCGCGTGTGGGCGTTCCTCGGCGACGGCGAGATGGACGAGGTCGAGCGCCGCGGTGCGCTCCAGTGGGCCGCCAACGAGAAGCTCGACAACCTGACCTTCGTGGTCAACTGCAACCTGCAGCGTCTCGACGGTCCGGTGCGCGGCAACGGCAAGATCATCCAGGAGCTCGAGAGCTTCTTCCGCGGTGCCGGCTGGAACGTCATCAAGGTCGTCTGGGGCCGCGAGTGGGACGACCTGCTCGCGCGGGACGAGACTGGCTCGCTGGTCAACCTGATGAATGTCACGCCCGACGGCGACTACCAGACCTACAAGACCGAAGACGGCGCCTACGTGCGTGAGAACTTCTTCGGCCGCGACCCGGAGGCCCTGAAGCTCGTCGACGGCTTCAGCGACGAGCAGATCTGGAACCTCAAGCGCGGAGGCCACGACTACCGCAAGGTCTACGCGGCCTTCAAAGCGGCCGTCGAGCACGAGGGCCAGCCCACCGTCATCCTCGCGAAGACGATCAAGGGCTACGGCCTCGGCAAGAGCTTCGAGGGCCGCAACGCGACCCACCAGATGAAGAAGCTCACGCTCGACAACCTCAAGCAGTTCCGCGACGAACTGCGCATCCCGATCACGGACGCGCAGCTCGAAGAGAACCCCTACCTGCCGCCGTACTTCCACCCCGGTCAGGACGACCCGGCGGTGCAGTACCTGCAGGAGCGTCGCCGCGAGCTCGGCGGATACCTCCCCGAGCGCCGCTCGAAGCATGTCGAGCTGCGCCTCCCGGAGGACTCCACCTACGAGATCGCCAAGAAGGGCTCGGGCAAGCAGGAGGTCGCCACGACGATGGCGTTCGCCCGTCTCCTGAAGGACCTGCTGCGTTCGCCCGAGTTCGGCGAGCGGATCGTGCCGATCATCCCGGATGAGGCACGCACGTTCGGCATGGACGCCTACTTCCCGACCGCGAAGATCTACAACCCCAACGGCCAGCACTACACGTCGGTCGACCGGGAGCTGCTGCTCGCCTACAAGGAGAGCCCGCAGGGTCAGATCGTCCACGTCGGCATCAACGAGGCCGGCGCCTTCGCCGCGTTCACCGCGATCGGCACGTCGTACTCGACGCACGGCGAGCCGCTCATCCCGGTCTACGTGTTCTATTCGATGTTCGGTTTCCAGCGCACGGGTGACGCGATGTGGGCCGCCGGTGACCAGATGGCGCGAGGCTTCATCATCGGAGCCACCGCGGGCCGCACCACGCTCACCGGCGAGGGCCTGCAGCACGCCGACGGACACTCGCCGCTGCTCGCGTCGACGAACCCCGCGGTCGTGGCGTACGACCCCGCCTTCGGCTACGAGATCGGCCACATCGTGAAGGCCGGCCTCGAGCGGATGTACGGCGGAGCGCACGGAGACCCGAACGTCATGTACTACCTCACGGTGTACAACGAGCCGAACGTGCAGCCTGCCGAGCCGGAGGACCTCGACGTCGACGGCCTCCTCAAGGGCATCTACAAGCTGAAGGACGCCACCATCCGCGGCCCCAAGGCGCAGCTGCTCGCATCCGGAGTCTCCGTCCCGTGGGCTCTCGAGGCTCAGGAACTTCTCGCGAAGGACTGGGGCGTGGCCGCCGACGTGTGGAGCGTCACCTCGTGGAACGAGCTGCGTCGCGACGGAATCGCCGCCGATGAGCACAACTTCCTCAACCCGACGCAGCAGCCCCACGTGCCGTACGTGTGGCAGAAGCTCAGCGGGGCAGAGGGACCGTTCCTCGCGGTTACCGACTACATGCACGCCGTTCCGGATCAGATCCGCGCCTGGGTTCCGGGTGAGTTCGCCACGCTCGGCGCCGACAGCTTCGGCTTCAGCGACACGCGTCCCGCCGCCCGTCGGTTCTTCAAGATCGACGGCCCGTCGATCGTGGTGCGCACGCTGCAGTCGCTCGCACGGCGCGGACAGGTCGACCCGGCCTACGTGCTTCAGGCGATCGACAAGTACAAGCTGCACGACGTGACGGCAGGTACCACCGGATCGGCGGGCGGCGAGAGCTAAGCCGAATCGATCGTGCCGGAGAAGACGAAGGCGCAGACGCTCGCCTGGCTGAGGACGCTGTCAGGCGAGCTCGCCACGACCACGCTGAAGCGTCTCGATGACACCCTGCCCTGGTATCGGGAGATGCCTCCCGGCCGCCGCAGCGCGGTGGGCCTCGTCGCCCAGGCGGGCATCACCTCGTTCATCTCCTGGTACGACGACCCGAGCTCGACCCCGTGGATCGCGGCGGACGTGTTCGGCGCCGCACCTCGGGAGCTGCTGCGGTCGGTGAGCCTGCAGCAGACCCTGCAGCTCATCCGTGTGACGGTCGAGGTCGTCGAGGATCGCGTCAAGAGTCGCGGCGACGACCTGCGCGAGGCGATCCTGCTCTACTCGCGCGAGATCGCGTTCGCGGCCGCCGACGTGTACGCGCGGGCTGCCGAGGCGCGCGGCCTCTGGGACGCTCGCCTCGAGGCCCTGGTGGTCGACTCGATCCTCACCGGCGAGTACGACAGCGAACTGCCGAGCCGTGTCGCAGCTCTCGGCTGGAACGGGCACGGCGCGGTCTCGGTCCTCGTGGGCACCGCGCCCCGAATGCTCGACGTCGACCAGTTGCGGCGCACCGCGCGTCACCTCGACGCGGACGTGCTCATCGGCGTGCAGGGAAGCCGACTCGTGCTGGTCATCGGCCGTGTGGAGCCCGCCGAGGATGCCGAGGTCCGAGATCCGCTTCCGTTCATCGAGATCGCGCGGCAGCTCGAGCCCGGGTTCGGCCCCGGGCATCTGGTGCTGGGGCATGAGGTTCCGTCGCTCGTGGATGCGGCACGCAGTGCGAAAGCGGCTCTCGCGGGCTTCGCGGTCGCGAAGGCGTGGCGTGGTGCACCGCGTCCCACCCTCGCCGACGACCTGCTGCCTGAGCGCGCACTCGCTGGCGACCCGTTGGCGCGGGCGACCCTCATCACGCGCATCTACCAGCCCCTGCAGAACCACTCCACCGAGTTGCTGACCACCCTGTGGGCGTACCTCGACAACGGACGGTCCCTCGAGGCGACGGCCAGGGAACTCTTCGTGCACCCCAACACGGTGCGCTACCGCCTCAAGCGCATCAGCGAGGTCATCGGCTGGGATGCGACGGGAGCGCGCGAGGCGCTCATCCTGCAGACCGCACTCGTCGTGGGCTCGATCGCCGACACGAGCGACCGCGGTCGGCGCCCGTAGTAGGTATCCGCCAAGGTCTCGACGGATTTTCGGTAGGCCATATGCCACCGGGATCGCGAGCAGTTGGCAGGATGGTCTGGTGACCGTCGTGATCGTCGCGCCCGGACAGGGCTCGCAGACCCCCGGATTCCTCGAACCCTGGCTCGCCGAACCCCGTTTCGGTGAGCACCTGGATGCTCTCGCGGACGCCGCAGGCGTCGACCTGCGCACCCACGGAACGGTGTCGGATGCCGACACCATCCGTGACACCGCTGTCGCGCAGCCGCTCATCGTGGCCGCCTCGATACTCTCGCTCGGTGCGGTGCTCGACGGCGGCCGACGCGACAAGGTCGCAGGTATCGCCGGCCACTCGGTCGGCGAACTCGCCGCCGCTGCAGGTGCCGGCATCCTCCAGGAGGACGACGCGATGCGTCTCGTCGCCACCCGCGGTCGGGCCATGGCGGATGCTGCCGCGCTCGCCTCCACCGGGATGAGCGCCGTGATCGGCGCCGACGAGGCCGAGCTGCTCACCAAGCTCGAAGCGCTCGGACTCCAGCCCGCCAACTTCAACGGCGGTGGACAGATCGTGGTGGCCGGCGCGCTCGACGCCCTCGCCGCGCTCCAGGCTGACCCGCCCGCGGGCGCTCGGGTGATCCCGCTTCAGGTGGCCGGAGCCTTCCACACCCGCTACATGGAATCGGCCGTCGCCACCCTGCGTCAGGCCGCCGACGGCGTCAACGTCGCCGACCCCACCGTGCGTATCTGGACCAACCGCGACGGCTCGGCTGTCGCATCCGGTGCCGCGTTCGTCGACCTGCTGGTCGGGCAGGTGGCCTCGCCCGTGCGCTGGGACAAGAACATGGAGACCTTCGCCGCGGAGGGTGTCACCGGGGTCATCGAACTCGCTCCCGCCGGAGCGCTGGTCGGCCTCGCCAAGCGCGGCCTCAAGGGCACCCCCACGGTCGCGGTCAAGACGCCCGACGACCTCGCCGCGGCCCACGCCCTCATCGATCAGGAGTCCGCAGCGTGACGACCCTCAAGCAGGCCCAGGGCCCGCAGTTCACCCGCATCTACAGCTACGGCGCGGCCCGCGGTGACCTCGTCGTCCCCAACGACGATCTGATCGGCCCCATCGACTCCAGCGACGAGTGGATCCGCCAGCGCACCGGCATCATCACCCGCACTCGATCCTCGGCCGACGTGCTCGCCGTCGACCTGGCGACCGACGCCGCACGCGAAGCGATCGAGAAGTCGGGCGTCGCTCCCACCGACATCGACCTTGTGATCGTCGCCACCATCAGCAACGTGCGCCAGACGCCGTCGATGTCGGCCGTCGTCGCCGACCGGGTGGGCGCCAACCCCGCCGCCGCGTACGACGCCAACGCCGCCTGCGCCGGGTTCAGCTACGCGGTCACCCAGGCCGACGCCCTCATCCGTGCCGGCGCCGCGCACTACGCACTCGTCATCGGCGCGGAGAAGCTGTCCGACATCGTCGATCCCACCGACCGCACCATCTCGTTCCTCCTCGCGGACGGAGCGGGCGCCGTCGTCATCGGCCCCGCCGACGAACCGGGAATCTCGGCTCCCGTCTGGGGTTCCGACGGCTCGAAGGCGGATGCCGTGGGCATGAACGCCACGCTCGTCGAGTTCCGCGACGGGGCGGCCGAGTGGCCGACCCTTCGCCAGGAAGGTCAGACCGTCTTCCGTTGGGCGGTGTGGGAGATGGCGAAGGTCGCACGTGAAGCGCTCGATGTCGCCGGCGTCGAGCCCGCAGACCTCGCACTCTTCGTCCCGCACCAGGCGAACATTCGCATCATCGACGAATTCGCCAAGCAGCTCGGGCTGCCGGAGTCGGTCGTCGTCGCCCGCGACATCGCCACCACCGGCAACACCTCGGCGGCATCCATCCCCCTCGCGACGCACCGCGCTCTCGAGGAGCACCCGGAGCTCAGCGGCGGCCTCGCCCTGCAGATCGGTTTCGGCGCGGGCCTGGTCTTCGGGGCCCAGGTCGTGCGGCTCCCCTAAACTTGTCCCCGGTCACTCGACACCCCTAGGAGAAATGAACATGGCACTGTCCACCGAAGAAGTCCTCGCCGGCCTGGCTGAGCTCATCAACGACGAGACCGGAATCGCGGCGGACACCGTCGAGCTCGACAAGTCGTTCACCGACGACCTCGACATCGATTCCATCTCGATGATGACCATCGTGGTCAACGCGGAGGAGAAGTTCGACGTGAAGATCCCCGACGAAGAGGTCAAGAACCTCAAGACCGTCGGCGACGCCGTCAGCTACATCGTCAACGCCCAGGGCTAAGTCCCTGGCGTGGGGGGGGGGGGGGGGGGGCGGCCCC
>JAEWJX010000111.1 GCA_023386365.1 Actinomycetes bacterium
ATAAACCCCCCGGCGGCCCCCGGGGGGGCGCCCGCCGCACCGTGTTTGCGGGCGTTCGCGTTACTTGATGAGACGCAGCGCGAACGGGTAGCGGTAGCTGCCGCCGTTGTTGACCTTCACGAATCCGAGAATCGAGAAGACCACGTTGAGGATGTACAGCGCCCAGCTCAGCAGGGTGAAGATCAGGCCGATCCCCACGAACAGCAGGATGGTGCCGATGATCGTCAGCGCCAGCCATCCGATGAGGAAGGTGATCTGCCAGTTGAGGGCTTCCTTCGCTTCGACGTTGGTCTTGGGGCCGCGGTCCTTGAAGATGAGCCAGATGATCAGCGAGGGGAGCAGCCAGAGGATGCCGCCGAGGTGGGCGAACGAGGCCCACTGCTTGTCTTCGGCTTCGGTCAGCGGTGCTGCCGGCTGCGGCGCGGGCTGCGCGGGATCGGTCATGGTGGTGGTGCCTTTCTCTCTGTAGAGCACGCGAGGGGGAGCGCATACACGCTAGCGCCCGCCGTTCCGCGCGTGCAACGGCTCGCCGGGGCGGTGCGCGGTAGTATTGGCAGTCACGTACCCGGAGTGCCAGTGCCACCGGCGCAGGGTGGTGTTCGACCCTGCGGAAAGGCGGTGCACATGGTCTCCGAGCGAAGCCTCGCCGTGCTCCGCGTCATCGTGCAGGACTACGTCTCGACGAGCGAACCGGTCGGGTCGAAGTCGATCGTCGAGCGGCACTCATTCGGGGTGTCGTCGGCCACGATCCGCAACGACATGGCGCAGCTGGAGGAAGACGGGCTGATCGCCGCTCCCCACACGTCGTCGGGGCGGGTCCCCACCGACAAGGGCTACCGCGTGTTCGTCGACGAGCTCACCGAGCTGCGTCCGCTGAGCCCCGCCCAGCGCAACGCGATCGAGGCGTTCCTCGGCGATCCGTCGGACCTCGACGAGGTGCTGGGGCGCTCCGTGCGCCTGCTGTCGCAGCTCACGAACCAGGTGGCGCTCGCGCAGTACCCGTCGTTCGGCACCGCGCGCGTGCGGCACGTCGAGTTGGTGTCGCTCACCCCGCACCGGGTGATGACGGTGCTGATCACCGACACCGGCCGCGTCGACCAGCGCACCGCCGAGACGGCGGCGGGCGACGACCCGGAGCTGCTGGCGCGGCTGCGGGCGATCTTCAACACCGAACTGGGAGGCAAGGCGCTCTCGGATGCGGCGGCCGCCCTTCACGGTCTGGCCGAGGCGATCGAGCCCGCCGAGCGCGAGCTGGCCGCCCCGCTGATCGCGAGCATCGCCGATCAGGTGGCCGCGACCCGTCACGACCGTCTCGTGATGGCGGGGGCGGCGAACCTGGCCCGCACCGAACGCGACTTCACCGGCTCCATCTACCCCGTGCTGGAGGCGATCGAGGAGCAGGTCACGATCCTGCGCCTGTTCGGCGAGATGGACCCGGACGACATCGGCGTCTCGGCGCGCATCGGGCGCGAGAACGATGACTTCGGCCTGGGCGAGACGAGTGTGCTGGCCAGCGGCTACGCAGCCCCCGGCGGCGCGGTGGCGCGGCTGGGTGTCCTCGGGCCGACTCGTATGGACTATTCGAGCAACATGGCGGCGGTCCGTGCGGTCGCCCGCTACCTGTCGCGCCTGATCGGCGACGACGAGATCAGATAGAGGAACGTTGGCAGATCACTACGAGGTCCTCGGCGTCGAGCGCAGCGCGTCGCCTGAGGAGATCAAGAAGGCCTACCGCAAGCTCGCGCGCGAGCTGCACCCCGACGTGAACCCGTCGGAGGATGCGGCCGAGCGGTTCAAGTCGGTGACCCACGCCTACGACGTGTTGAGCGATCCGGAGCAGCGCGAGCGCTACGACATGGGTGGTGCCGGCGGTTTCGGCGGCGGCAACTTCGGCTTCGGCGACATCTTCGACAGCTTCTTCGGCGCGCAGGGGCGCACGGCGGGTCCCCGGTCCCGCACCGAGCGCGGCCAGGATGCGCTGCTGCGTATCGAGATCGACCTCGATGAGGTGATCTTCGGCACGAAGCACGAGATCGAGATCGACACGGCGGTGCTCTGCGAGACGTGCAAGGGCTCCTGTTGCGCGCCCGGCACGTCGATCACGACGTGCGACATCTGCCGCGGCACCGGCCAGATCCAGCGTTCGGTGCGGTCGCTGCTCGGCAACGTGATGACGTCGAGCCCGTGCGGCACCTGCCGCGGCTACGGCACCATCGTCCCGAACCCGTGCGCGACCTGCGCCGGGCAGGGGCGCGTGCGTGCCAAGCGCAAGGTGGCGGTGGATGTGCCGGCCGGTGTCGACACCGGTATGCGGCTGCACCTTCCGGCGGAGGGCGAGGCGGGTCCCGCCGGCGGTCCGAACGGCGACCTCTACCTCGAGGTCAAGGTCCGTCACGACGACATCTTCAGCCGCTCCGGCGACGACCTGCTCGCCACCCTCGAGGTGCAGATGACGGATGCGATCCTCGGGTCGTCGGTGTCGCTGAAGTCGCTCGACGGCGATGTGTCGATCGAGATCAAGCCGGGTACCCAGTCGGCCGACATCGTCACTGTGAAGGAGCGCGGCATCACGCGTCTGCGCGGTGGCGGTCGCGGCGACCTGAAGGTCGGCATCCACGTGCAGACTCCGGTGCGCCTCAACTCGAGCGAGCTCGAGCTGATCAAGCAGTTCGCGTCGAAGCGCCCGCCGGCGAAGCCCCAGTTCTCCAAGTTCCAGCAGGGTCTGTTCGCGAAGCTTCGCGACCGCTTCATGGGGGCCTGACCTTCCGTGGCGAGCCTCTACCTGCACCCCGGCCTGGGCGACGCGGATGCCGCGGTCGGCTCGCGGGTCGAGGTGACGGGCGATGAGGCGCGCCACGCGCTGCAGGTGGCGCGGGTTCGTCCGGGCGAGCGTCTCGCGGTGAGCGACGGACGCGGCACGGTCGTTCGCGGCGCGGTCGTCGACGCCGGTCAGGGTGTGCTCGCGATCGTCGTCGATGAGGTCGTCCACGAACCGCAGGCGCGTCCCGCGTTGTGGCTCGCGCAGGCTCTCGCCAAGGGTGACCGCGACGAACTCGCCGTGCAGGCGGCCACCGAACTCGGGGTCGCGGGGGTGATCCCGTGGGCGGCCGAACGCTCGGTCTCGCGCTGGGAGGGGGCGAAGGTCGCGAAGGGTGAGGAGCGCTGGCGTTCGATCGTGCGCGAGGCGAGCAAGCAGGCGATCCGCTCGCGGGTGCCCGAGGTGGCGTCGCTCAGCACCGTCGCGCAGCTCGCGGCGCTCGACGGTCTGGTTGTGGTGCTGGAACCGACCGGCGAGGTGCCGCTGAGCGGTGTCGCGATCGACGGCGCCGACCGGGTGACGCTCGTCGTCGGGCCCGAGGGGGGCATCGCTCCCCGCGAATTGGAGCGTCTCGCGGATGCGGGGGCGGTGATCGCGCGCCTCGGCACTGAGGTGCTGCGCACGTCGACCGCGGGACCGGCGGCGCTCGCGGTGTTGAACGCGCGTCTCGGCCGTTGGTGATGCCGATCGCGGCGGCGCCGCGGGAACCCGTCGAACTCCCGGAGGCCGTCCGCCGTCTGGCTCCGGGCGCGGTGGCGGTGTGGCGCAACATGGTCGGCGGGCTCACGTTCCGTGACGGCGACCGGTTCCTCAAGTGGAATCCGGCGGGCTCTGCCGCGTCCCTCTCGGCGGAGCACGAGCGTCTGGAGTGGGCGGCACGCTTCCATCCGGTGCCGCGAGTGCTGGACTACGAAGCGGATGCCGAGGGCGAGCTGCTGGTCACGGCGGCGCTCCCGGGGGCGAGCGCGGTGTCCGACCGCTGGATCGCCGAACCCCGCACCGCGGTGCGCGCGATCGGGGAGGGGCTGCGTGCCCTGCACGAGGACTTCCCGGTCGACGACTGCCCGTTCGAGTGGAGCGTCGAGGCGCGCCTCACCGGGTACGACGTCGATCTCGGCTCCCCGCCCGAGGTCGATCGGGTCGTCGTGTGCCACGGCGACCCCTGTGCACCGAACACGATCGTCGGCGACGACGGCCGTTGGACCGGCCACGTCGATTTCGAGACGCTCGGCCTCGCCGACCGCTGGGCCGACCTGGCGGTCGCCAGCATGAGCCTCGGCTGGAACTACGGACCTGACTGGGAAGCGGAGTTCTTCGCGGCGTACGGGATCGCGCCCGACGCCGACCGCATCCGCTTCTACCGGGAGCTGTGGAACGCCACCTGATCGTGTCTTCGTGTCAGGGCGAGCACGAGTGCGCCCACCGACACGGCGGCGATGCCGGCCGCGATCCACGGCGCCCACGTCGACCCGGATGCGGCGAGCGCGTCGTCGGCGGTGAAGGAGAGCCGCCCCGACAGGCTGCCGGATTCCCCGTTGTCGGCCGGGGTGGTGAGGGTGACCGTGACCGACACGGTGACCGGACCGGCGGCGAGCATCACCGGCCCGGCGAACGTGCGCGGGTCGAGGCAGGTGTCTCCCGAGTCGCAGACGTCGACGTCCAGCGTCGCGCGGTCCGGGGCGAAGAGGCCGGTCTGCTGGAGCCATTCGAACAGCACCAGCTGCGCGTCGCGGTCGAGCGTGAATCCACCCGTCTCGGTCTGCGGTACGCCGGTCTGAAGGCCCGTGTACTCGAGCGTGAACTCAGGGGAGGGTGCCGCGCTCGCCGATCCTTCCGGCACGAGCAGCAGCCCGAGTCCGAGCGCGAGGGCGGCCGCGATCGCGGCGCCCAGCGCCGTCGATCCGATCCTGCGCGCGCCGTTCATCCCGGCTCCTCCGCGGTCGCCACATGCCGCGCCGGTCGTCCCGGGGGCACGAGCGACAGCCCGATGAGCGCCAGCGTGGCGATGGCGAGCGGGATCGCGACGGCGGGTCGCGCGAGGGTGAGCATCGCGTTGCCGACCAGCGGGATCGTGACCACCGGTTGCAGTACCGCCGCGTCGGCGTCTACCCGGTAGGGCTCGGGGTCGGCGACCTGGTTCGCGTCGCCCGCCATCTCGATCAGCAGCTGCGGACCGTCACGGGTGACCGCGGTGACCCGGTGCGTCACCAGCGCGCCGGAGGTGGCGTTGGGCAGCGTCGTCACCTCGCCGACGTCGACCTCGGATGCGGCGACCGGCATCGCGATCAGCAGGTCACCCCGCTGGATGTCGGGCTGCATCGATCCCGACACGACGATCAGCGGTTTCACCCAGGCCGCGAGGTTCGCCACGAAGAGGGCGCCCGAGAGCGCGCCGAAGACGGCGAGGACCCAGAGCAGGGCACCGCCTGTCCGGCGCAGCACGTTCACGGCGACCTCATCGTCTGTCGTGGGCGGCTCAGTCGGAGGTGCCGGTCACCGAGAAGGTGATCGATCCGCTCAGGCCCTGCGCATCCGAGGGGAACGCAGCGGTCGTGACGACTCGCAGTGTGCCCGCGACCGCGGCCGCGCAGCTGGGGTCCGACGGCAGCGCGGCACCCACGAGCGGCGTCGTGACTGTCGCCGTGAGTTCGGCACCCGCCGCGGTGCCGAGCGGGTCGCCGATCGCCGGGGTGGAGACGGCAGTCACCGTTCCGGCGGTCGTCCCGATGTTGCACAGGTAGAACGGAACGTCGATGGTGGTGCTCGGCGACAGTTCGTCGAGGCCGGCGGCGTCGATCGTGATCACGGCCTCGTCGCCCGGCACACCGACATCCGACCAGGGGCCGGTGGACGCCGCCGCGCCTTGCAGGTCGAAGCTGGATGCGGTGGCGGTGGCGCCGAAGAACACGTCGTCGGTCCAGGCGGCCGTGGTGATGGCCGCGCCGACGCCGACGATGGCGACGCCCGCGAGCACCAGTTTGAGGGTGGCCCGCCGGCGGGCTGGTGTGGTGTTCATGGTTTCCTCCTTGGTGGTTCGTGGATGCGGAATCAGGTTCAGTAGGCGCACGAGGCGATGGTCACGGGGGCGATGTTCGAGATGGTGCGGGACTCGACCTGATAGCCCTGCAGCGTGGTCACGTAGTCGGTTCCGGTGGCCCCTTGTGAGGGGAAGTAGCCGGCGGGTCCGCCCGCCCAGTGGTTGTAGCCCAGCCACTGGTCGTATTCGGCCTGCGTGATGGCGCTCGCTGCGAGCCGGTCGTCGAGGAAGGCCCGCCAGTCGAAGACGACGGTGAAGCCGACGTAGTACGGCCGGTGTCCGTCGACGGTGGCGGCGACGCAGGGCTGGCTGCCGTTGCGGATGAGCTCGATGACGGGGCGCTGGGTGTACGTGTTGGGCCCGGGCGGCTGCCACGCGGGTTCCGGTGTGTTGACGACGCAGATCCTGGCGGTGTAGCTCTGGGTGGTCGAGGCGTATTGGCTGGTCTGCGACGGGGTGACGAGGATGATGCCGCTGGTCGCGTAGTCGGGCGCCTGGGTGAAGACGTAGCTGGCGCTCTCGCCGAACACCTGTCCCTGGAAGCCGGTGAACGGCGGCCTGTTGTCGAACGGCGGCTGGCCGGTGTGCATGCGCACCGTCCAGGCGATGGGCGTCGCCGAGGTGGTGTTGATCACGACGGTGAAACACGCCTGCGTGGGGGTCGGGTTGGGGGCGGAGTTGAGCCCCGACCAGGTGGGGCCCGTGAAGCTGGTGGCGTCGCCCGGGGTCACGGGGGCGATGACGGGTGGTGGGGGTTCTTCGATGGCCGTGATCGACATCACGGAGCCGCCGCGGTCCTCCCAGGCGGCGAGCGTGGGGCCGAGGCTCGCCCCGAGCGCGATGCCGCTCACCGCGGCGACCGCCGCGATGAGGATCCTGCGCGCCCGTGCGTCCATCAGGGCTCCGAGGTCACCCAGATGCGGATGAGGATGGTGCTGGTGGAACCGTACTGGCCGGTGAAGTCGTCGACGGTCGTGAAGTGGATGAGGCCTTCGACGTCGTCGGCGGGGTCGGGCACTGAGGAGGGTTCGCAGGAGTTCGCGGGGATGATCGTGCCGACGTCGATCGACTCGACCTCGATCGATCCGGGGGTCACCAGCCGCTGGTCCGCAGGGGTGGGTTCTCCGTCCCTGTCGGTGGTGACCTCGATGAGTTCGGCTTGCGTGATCCGTCCGTCCATCTCGCCCGCGTTGCAGAGGAACACGTCGCCCACGTAGCTGTGTCCGGGCAGTGCGTCGGCGACCGGGGGGATCGTGACCTCGAATCCGGGCAGGAAGGTGTCGGGGTCGCCGGGCAGGCCCACGTCCTCCCATTCGGCGTCGGAGGCGAAGCGGGCCTGGATGTCGAAGGTGCCGCCGGAGGCCGTCGCGGCGAGGTTCACGTCGTCGACCCAGGCGGCGCTCGTCACGCCGACGGCGAGACCGAGGGTCAGCGCGGAGACCGCGACGAGGCCCGTCAGGCGGCGCCCCGTAGCGCTCGTCTTCCTGGAAACCTCGGCCATCGCGACCTCCGGAGGATACGTCCGCAGTTTCGCACACCCCCCGTCCGGGGGCCATGGGTGCGATCAACACGAGAGAACGTCAGCCGGGTGGCCCGAGCGGCCCGCGCGGTGCGTTCCGTAGAATGGGGGGATGCCGGACGCCCCCTCGATCTTCGAGCGCATCATCGCGCGTGAGATCCCCGCAGACATCGTCTACGAGGACGACCGGGTGATCGCCTTCCGCGACATCGCCCCGCAGGCGCCGGTGCACCTGCTGGTCGTGCCGAAGACGGCCGAGTACCCGGATGTCGCGTCTCTCGCCGCCGCCGACCCCGAGCTGCTGGCGTATGTCGTCTCGGTCGCCAAGAAGCTCGCCGGCGAGCACGCCGACGGCGACTACCGGCTCGTGTTCAACAGCGGCGCCGGCGCCGGGCAGACGGTGTTCCATGTGCACGCGCATGTGCTCGGCGGCTCCCTCTCGGAAGGCTCCCTTGTCTGACGGAACCCCCACAGCCGGCGTGCCGAACGAGCGCGTCGAGTTCGAGGTCGACGGTGTCGCGATGGTGCGCCTCCTCGGCCCCCAGGACCGCCTGCTGACCACGCTCGAGCACCAGTACCCGGATGTGGTGGTGCTGGTGCGCGGCAACCAGGTCACCCTGGAGGGTCCCGCCGAGCAGGTGCATGCCGCGGGCCGTCTCGTCGACGAGCTCGTCGAGTTGGTGAAGAAGGGCGTCGATCTGGGCCCCGGTGAGGTGACGACCTCGCGTCGCATCCTCGACAGCGGGGGAGCCCCGGCCGACGTGCTGAGCCAGTCGATCCTCACGGCACGCGGCAAGGCGATCCGTCCGAAGACCCTCGGGCAGAAGGCGTACGTCGATGCGATCGACGACCACACGATCACCTTCGGCATCGGGCCGGCCGGTACCGGCAAGACCTACCTCGCGATGGCCAAGGCGGTGCAGGCGCTGCAGCGCAAGGAGGTCGACCGCATCATCCTCAGTCGCCCGGCGATCGAGGCGGGCGAGCGGCTCGGGTTCCTCCCCGGCACCCTCACCGACAAGATCGATCCGTACCTGCGTCCGCTGTACGACGCCCTCAACGAGATGATGGACCCGGAGCTGGTGCCGAAGCTGCTGGCGGCGGGCACGGTCGAGGTCGCCCCGCTGGCGTACATGCGCGGGCGCACGCTCAACAACTCGTTCGTGGTGCTCGACGAGGCCCAGAACACCACCCCCGAGCAGATGAAGATGTTCCTCACGCGTCTCGGCTTCGGCACGAAGATGGTGGTCACCGGCGACATCACCCAGATCGACCTGCCCGCGGGCGCATCCGGTCTGCAGCTGGTGACGCGCGTGCTGAACGACGTCGACGACATCCACTTCTCGCGGCTCACGAGCGACGACGTGGTGCGGCATTCGCTGGTCGGCCGCATCGTCGACGCCTACACGAAGTACGACGCCGAGAAGCAGGCGCGGGCCCACGAGCGCCGTGAGGCGTCGGAGTTCGCGAACCGGGCCGACCGCCGCAAGGGCATGGGGAAGAGATAGCGATGTCGATCGAGATCAACAACGAGTCCGGCGTCGAGGTCGACGAGGCGGGACTGCAGCGGCTCGCCGTCTTCGCCCTCGACTTCCTGCACGTGCACCCGGATGCCGACCTCGCGATCGTGCTCGTCGACGAGTCGGCGATGGAGCAGCTGCACGTGCAGTGGATGGATGAGCCCGGCCCCACCGATGTGCTCAGCTTCCCGATGGACGAGCTGCGTCCCGGCACCGAGGAGGAGATCACTCCCGCGGGGCTGCTGGGCGACATCGTGCTGTGCCCGCAGGTCGCGATCGAGCAGGCGAAGACCGCGGGGCATTCCACCCAGGACGAACTCCAGCTGCTCACCGCCCACGGCATCCTGCACCTCCTCGGATTCGATCACGCCGAACCCGACGAGGAGAAGGAGATGTTCGGGCTGCAGCGCGACATCCTCGTCGGCTTCGCCCACTCGCAGCGACGACGGTAGCCGGCGATGCTCGGGTTGTTCATCGCCGCCGCGGTCGTCGCCGTCGCCTTCGGCGGTCTGCTCGCGGCCGTCGACGCGGCCCTGTCGGTGCTGTCCCGCACCGACATCGTGGATCTCGCGGCGCACCACCGGGCCAAGAAGTCGCTGCTGGCGATCTCGGCCGACATCGGCGCGCACGTCAACGCGGTCAACTTCATGCGCGTCGTGTCAGAGACGCTCGCCGCGGTCATGGTCACCCTCACCTTCGCCGAGGTCTTCGACGAGTGGTGGTGGGTGCTGCTCGCGTCCGCGGTCGTGATGACGGGCACGTCGTTCGTGCTCGTCGGGTCGAGCCCGCGCAGCGTCGGGCGCGCGCACGCGAAGGGGATCGTCTCGTTCTCGGCGCTCATCGTGCGCGCCATCCGTGTGCTCCTCGGCCCGATCGCCGACGGCCTGGTGGCCCTCGGCAACCGGGTGACGCCGGGTCGCCCGAAGACGGCGGTGACGTTCTCCAGCGAGGAGCAGCTCCTCTCGATGGTCGACGAGGCCACCGAGCTCGACGTGCTCGAGGAGGACGACCGCGAGCTCATCCACTCGATCTTCGAGTGGGGCGACACGGTCGTGCGCGAGGTGATGATCCCGCGCACCGACATGATCACGATCGATGCGGATGCGTCGATCAGCGCCGCACTGGGCCAGTTCTTCCGCACGGGCGTCTCGCGCATCCCGGTCACCGGCCGTGACGTCGACGAGGTGCTGGGGGTGCTCTACCTGCGCGATGTGGCGCGGATCACGCACGAGCAGCCCCTGGATGCGGCATCCATCTCGGCGAAGGACCTCGCACGTCCGGCGTCGTTCGTGCCCGAGTCGAAGAAGGCCGACGACACACTGCGGCAGATGCAGCTCGACTCCACGCATCTGGCGCTGGTGGTCGACGAGTACGGCGGCATCGCGGGCCTCGTCACCCTGGAGGACCTCATCGAGGAACTGGTGGGCGACATCTCGGATGAGTACGACCGCGACACCGAGGATGTGGTGCAGCTGTCGGAGGGCGTCTTCCGGGTGAGCGCGAAGCTCCCCACCGACGAGCTCGGCGACCTGTTCGGCATCGAACTGGACGACGACGACGTCGACTCCGTGGGCGGACTGCTCACGAAGACGCTCGGACGCCTGCCGGTGCCGGGTTCCGTCGCCCGGGTCTCGGGGCTGGTGCTCAAGGCGGAACGCACCGAGGGTCGCCGCAAGCATCTCTCCACGGTCGTCGTGGAGCGGGATGCGAGCCTCATCGATGCGCTGGAGGCCTTCGCGGGCACGGAGGAGGAACGATGACCGGTCAGCAGGAGTTCCGTGCCGGGTTCGCCACATTCGTGGGGCGCCCGAACGTGGGCAAGTCCACGCTCACGAACGCGCTCGTCGGCGAGAAGGTGGCGATCACCTCGTCGAAGCCGCAGACCACACGTTCCGCGATCCGCGGCGTCGTGCACACCGGTGATGGGCAGCTGATCATCGTCGACACCCCCGGCATCCACCGGCCCCGCACCCTGCTGGGCGAGCGGCTGAACGCCGTCGTCACCTCGATCCTGGGCGATGTCGACGTGATCGGCTTCTGCCTGCCCGCCGACGAGAAGATCGGCCCCGGCGACCGGTTCATCAACGAGCAGCTCGACCAGTTCCCCCGGGCGAAGAAAGTGGCGATCGTCACCAAGATCGACGCCGTGCCGCGCCCCGCGGTCGCCGAGCAGCTGCTCGCGATCAGCGAGCTGCGCGAGTGGGAGGCGATCATCCCCGTGTCGGCGACGAGCCGCATCCAGCTCGACACGCTGCTGTCGCAGCTGATCGGCCTGCTGCCGGTGTCGCCCGCCCTGTACCCGGACGACGCCGTCACCGACGAGACGCTCGAGCACCGCGTGGCGGAGCTCATCCGCGAGGCCGCGCTCGAGGGGGTCTCCGACGAGCTGCCGCATTCGCTCGCGGTGACGATCGACGACATGGTCGAGCGCGACGACAAGGACCTGGTCGACATCTACGCCAACCTGTGGGTGGAGCGCGACAGCCAGAAGGGCATTGTCATCGGCAAGGGTGGTGCCCGCCTGCAGGAGGTGGGCGCCCGCGCCCGCGCCGGCATCGAGCCGCTCGTCGGCAAGCAGGTGTTCCTGTCGCTGCGGGTGAAGGTCGCACCCAACTGGCAACGCGACCCGAAGCACCTGTCGCGGCTCGGTTTCTAGCCTTCCGCCTCCCGCGAGATGTCACCTCTTGCGTGAGTGGGCGGTGTCTTCTGCATCAACTGCCATCTCGGGGGCGACTGTGGAGTGAGGGGTATCCACAGATTCGGGGGCTCTCGCGTAGGGAGCCGGGCGCGGGCTTCAGGGTGGCTCGATGCAACCCCTTCCCCCAGAGCTCGAACGGCGTGCGTTCAGTGTGCGCGAAGCCGCCGCGGCGGGTGTGCCTGTCTCGCATCTGCGACGCCGCACCCTGGCGACACCCTTTCGCGGCGTGCGCACACCCGCCGACGCAGACGACGACCTGCTGGCGATGTGCCGCGCATATGCGGCTCGGATGCCGGATGGTCACTACTTCAGCCATCTGACGGCCGCCCGTTTGCGGGGGCTGTGGCTACCGATGTCGTACCGACGAGGCGAGCCGCTTCACGTGACGGCCATCGACACCGGACGCGCGCCGCGGATCCCCGGCGTCGTCGGCCACCACATCGATGAAGATCGATCCGAGTGGTCGCTCCTCAGCGGCCTCCGCGTGGCGTCGTCTCTGGAGGCGGCTCGGACTCTCGCGCCGACGCTGGGCGTCGAAGATCTGGCTGTCGTGCTCGATTCGCTCCGCCGGCGCAGCGGCCGGCTGGTCAGCGAGGAACAACTGCTGTTCATGTTGGCCAAGCATGGCGGTCAGCGTGGCATCCGTCGGTTGCGGGCCGCCTACTCCGTGAGTCGTTCGGGAGCGGATTCGGCGATGGAAACCCGTCTGCGCCGGGGCCTGGTGCTCCGCGGGCTCCCGGAGCCACTCGTGAATCCCGTGATCTCGCGTCCCGGCAGGCGTGAGCGTTTCGGCGATCTGGTGTGGCCGCGCTGGAGCGTCGTCGTGGAGTACGAGGGCACGCACCACCAAGCCGATCGTGACACGTATGTCGACGACATCTCCCGCTACGAGGAGCTCGCCGACGATTGGTCTTTCGTGCGCGTGACTCGGGAGCACGTGCGGGACTTTCCGCGGATCATCTCCCGCATCCAGCTCGCGAGACGCCAGTAGTTGCACAGTTCGGGCTTCCTTTCTGCATGGTGTGACATCTCGCGGGGGTACATCGGGCGGATGATTTTGCCCGGCGGATGCGGGGTGCCGGCGGGCGGGCGCGTACCGTGAGGGGCATGTTCCGCAGGCTGACGACCACCCAACTGGTGGTCGACATCGTCATCGCGGTCGTCTTCTTCATGTTCTGCAGCTTCGTGCTGTTCGGCACGAGCCTGGTCTGGAGCGCCGGAGACACTCGGTGGTCGTTCGTCGTGCTGCTCGGGATGGCGTGCGCCGTGGCCCTGCGTCGGGCTGCCCCGGGGTTGGCGCTGGGTGTGGCCTGGGTCGCAGCGGTCGTGCAGATGCTGAGCAACGTCGCTCCGAACCCGGCCGATGTGGCGACCTTCATCGTCGTCTACACGGCCGCCGCCTACGGCCGCTCGTCGACTCGCTGGCTGGCTCTCGCGTCGGCTCTCGTCGCGCCGCTCGCCATCACCGGCTACATCCTGATCACGCAGGGCATCGGCGAATTGAGCATGTGCCTGCAGTTCCAGTACTCGTACTGCGTGACCTACGTGCCCGAGTTGGCGGGCCGTGCCGTCGGGTGGTTCGTGGCGTTCGCGTTCGCGTTCCTGCTCGCCTGGACGATCGGTCAGCTGGTGCGCACGCGCATCCGGGCCCGCGCGAGCAGGCAGGCGGCGATCGCCGCCGAGCAGGAGGTGGTGGCCGAGCAGGAGCGCACCCGCATCGCCCGCGACATGCACGACGTGGTGGCGCATTCGCTGGCCGTCGTGGTCGCGCAGGCCGATGGCGCCCGCTATGCGGCGCGCACCGATCCACAGGCGGCGGATACGGCGCTGCGCACCATCGCGGCGACCGCGCGTGAGGCTCTCGGCGACGTGCGCCTGCTGCTCGCGCAGCTGCGCTACCAGCAGGAGGACGGCCCCCAACCCACCCTCGGCGACCTCGACCGGCTGCTCGAGCAGCTGCGCGCGTCGGGTCTGCGGGTGGTGCGGGAGGATTCGGGCGGCCCGCTGCCGTTGGGTGCCTCCCAGCAGATCGCCGTCTACCGCATCGTGCAGGAGTCGCTCACGAACGCCCTCCGCCACGCGGATGTCGAACGCGAGGTGGCGGTGCGGTTCATGTGGACCTCGCACGGGCTCGAGCTCTCGATCGTCAGCCACCTGCCGGATGCGCGCCCCCGCACCGGCATGATCCCGCTCACCGCCACCCCGGTGGGGCACGGCATCGCGGGCATGACCGAACGCGCGACCCTCACCGGAGGGTGGCTGCGCGCCGGCGTCGAGGGCGACCGCTTCATCGTCACCGCGTTCCTCCCGCACACGCCCACGGCCCCCCTCGCGCCCCTCACCCAGGAAGAGACCACCGCATGACCATCCGTGTCGCCCTCGTTGACGACCAGGCCCTGTTCCGCACCGGCATCCGTATGCTGGTCGACTCGCAGGACGACCTCGAGTTCGTGGGGGAGGCGGGCGACGGCCTGGAGGGTGTCGCCCTCGCCGCCCGCACCCAACCGGATGTGGTGCTCATGGACATCCGGATGCCGGTGATGGACGGCATCGAGTCGACGGAGCGCATCATCCGCGCCTCGACGTCGGTGGGGCGCGAGACGCCGCGCGTGATCGTATTGACGACGTTCGACCTCGACGAGGCGGCGACCCGTGCCATCCGGGCGGGGGCGAGCGGGTTCCTCCTGAAGGACTCCGACCCCGAGTTCCTGTTGGCGGCGATCCGCACCGTGCACGCGGGCACGGCGGTGCTCGCGCCGTCGGCCACCCGTGAGCTCTTCGAGCATTTCGATTCGCGCAGCGCCGTCGCGGGGGAGCCGCCGGAGTTCGCCGCCCTCACCGCCCGGGAGCGCGACATCTTCCTGCTCGCCGCCCGCGGCTTGAGCAACGCCGAGATCGCCACCACCGAGTACGTCAGCGAGGCGACGGTGAAGACCCACATCTCGCGCATCCTGGCGAAGCTGTCCCTGCGCGACCGGGTGCAGCTCGTGGTGTACGCCTTCGAGCACCGTCTGGTCGACTGACGCAGTCATCCTCCGGGCGGATGCGGATGCGCCCTGTGCCGGACGCGACCGCCCCCGCCTGCTTCGTACGGTCGAGATCATGGACCTGACCACCAGCATCCCCACCATCACCGACCCCGCCGGTGCGAGCCTCGTGGCGCGCGTCGAGAACCTCACCAAGAGCTACGGCGCCCACGGCGCCCGCGTCGACGCGCTGCGGGAGGTGTCGCTCGGCATCCGGCGGGGCGAGTTCACTGCCGTCATGGGCCCGTCCGGCTCGGGCAAGTCGACCCTCATGCACATCATGGCGGGGCTCGACTCGCCCACCTCGGGGCGCGTGTGGCTCGGCGACACCGAGATCGGTTCGCTCGGCGACGAGCAGCTCACCCTGCTGCGCCGCCGCCGGGTGGGTTTCGTGTTCCAGGCGTTCAACCTGGTGCCCACGCTCGACGTCGAGGGCAACCTGCTGCTCCCGTTCGAGCTCGACGGCCGCACCCCCAGCAACCGGGAGCGCGAGTGGATCGACGAGCTCGAGAGCGTGCTCGGTCTCGACTCCCGGCTCGCGCACCGCCCCCACGAGCTGTCGGGCGGCCAGCAGCAGCGTGTGGCGATCGCCCGCGCGCTGGTCACCCGCCCCGAGCTGGTGTTCGCGGACGAGCCCACCGGCAACCTCGATTCCCGCACCGGGCGCGAGGTGCTGCAGGTGCTGCAGTCCGCGACCCGCAGCTACGGTCAGTCGATCGCGATGGTCACCCACGATCCGATCGCCGCGAGCTACGCCGACCGCGTGCTGTTCCTTGCCGACGGGCGTCTCGTCGACGACCGTTCCGGCATGAGCGCGCCCGAGATCGCGAACTACATGCTGGCGATGGAGCAGGTGGCCTGATGGCCGTCTCCACCTCGTCGGGGCTGCGCGAGCACGCCTCCTCCATCCTCGTCGCCGGCCTCTCGGCGGCCTTCGGTGTGGCTCTGCTCCAGGTGACCGGCGTGCTCGCCGACGTGATCTCGGCGGATGACGTCACCGGCTCGAGCCCCATGGTGCAGTTGATGCTGCAGCTGGTGGCGTCCGTCTTCATCGTGATCGCCGTCTACGTGGGCGCGATCGTCACGGTCAACACGTTCGCGACGATCGTCGCGGGGCGTGCGCGACTCATCGCGCTGCTGCGCCTCATCGGGTCGAGTGCCCGATCGCAGCGTCGCGCGGTCGCCCGCGAGGGTCTGCTGGTGGGCCTGCTGGGTGCCGCCGCGGGCGCCGTGGTGGGCACGGGTCTCGCCCTCGGCCTGGAGCGCATCGCCGTCGCGGCCGGCTGGCTGCCCGACATCGCGCACACCTGGTTCGATCCGGTGCTGCTGATCCCGGTGGCGGCCGTCGTGCTCACCACCTGGCTGTCGTCGTGGATCGGGTCCCGGCGCGTGCTGTCGGTCACGCCGCTGCAGGCGATCGGCGGGTCGCAGCCGCTGTCGAACGAGGAGCTGCGGGCGCGCCCGGGCCGCAACGCGATCGCGATCGTGCTCATGTCGCTCGGCGGGATCATCCTGGTGCTCGGCATGCTGGTCGGACTCGTCTCGCCCTTCGGGGTGCTCATCGGGGTCGTGGGGGGCGTGCTCTCGTTCACCGGCCTCGTGCTGGGTGCGCACCTGATCATGCCGCCGGCGCTGCGCCTCGTGGGTCGGACACTGGGGCGTTCGCCGTCGGCGCGGCTCGCGGCCGAGAATTCGCTGCGGTACCCGGAGCGTTCTTCGCGCACCACGATCGGTGTCGTCATCGGGGTGACGCTCGTGACGATGTTCGGTGTCGCGATGGCCAGCTTCCGCATCCTCATCCAGGAGGCGCAGGCGGCCCAGCCGGAGGTCTACCAGGGCACGGAGCAGATGCTCGACGCGGTCACGGCCGTGTTCTCGACGCTCGTCGGGGTGAGCGCGCTGATCGCCGCGGTGGGGCTCGTGAACGCGCTGTCGCTGAGCGTGCTGCAGCGCACCCGCGAGCTCGGCCTGCTGCGGGCGCTGGGCTTCTCGCGCGGCCAGCTGCGCCGCATGGTCTTCTCGGAGAGCCTGCAGCTGACGGCCACCGCCGTCGTCGTGGGGCTGCTGCTCGGTACCGTCTACGGCTGGGTGGGCGCGCAGTCGCTGCTCGGGTCGATGTACGGCTCGCCCGGCATCGTGGCACCCGGCGTGCCGTGGGTGGTGCTGGGTGCGGTCGTGCTGAGCGCCGCGGTGCTCACGGTGGTCGCGACGATCGCCCCCACCCGACGCGCCACGCGCGTCAGCCCGATCACGGCGCTCGCGGTCGAGTGAGCGAACAGCGGATGCGGGGGAGCGCCGACGAACCCCCGCATCCGCTGAGCCGGTGCTATTTCACCGCGCCCATGGTGAGGCCGGTGCGCAGCAGTCGGTAGCTGGCGATGTACACCAGGAACACGGGGATCGCCGAGATGACGGCGAACGCCATCATGCCCGGCCAGTCGATGCCGTAGGCGCCCGCCTGCACGGCGATGAGGGCGCTCATCGGGTAGTTCGACGGCGTGAGCATGAAGGTGATCCCGTAGAGGAATTCGCCCCACGACACGAGGAAGATGATCGCCGTCACCGTGAGCACCCCGTTGCGGGCGAGTGGCAAAGCCACCCCGAAGAAGGCACGCAGGGTGCCGGCGCCGTCGATCCGGCTGGCTTCCTCGATCGACACCGGGATCGCGCCGAAGAACGGCCGCAGCAGCAGGATCGCCCACGGCAGGAACAGCACCGCATCCGCGAGGATCAGGCCGGGGTTGGTGTTCAGCAGGCCCCACTGCGAGAGCAGCCAGAACAGCGGGATGAGGTTGGCGGTCTGCGGGATCATCTGCAGGATCACGAGTACCGCCAGCGAGATCACCACGATGCGGCTCCGCACTCGGGCGAGCGCGTAGGCGGCCGGGGTGGCGAGCGCGAGGCACACCAGGGTGGTGCCGATGCTGATCACGATCGACTGGCGCAGCGAGGTGCCGAGCGCCGGGTCGGCGAACGCCTCGAGGTACGCGTCGAGGGTCGGGGTGAAGAACAGCGACGCCTGCGAGGTGAGCACCTCGCCCTGGCTCTTCAGCGAGGTGAGCACGATCCAGAGCAGTGGCAGGCCGTAAATCACCCACAGCACGAGCCGGATGCCGAAGGCGACGGGTTCGCGGCGGCGGCGCCGGGCGGGCGCGCGGGACGTCGTTGCGGCGGACATGGTCAGGCCTCCTCGGAGCGACGCACGTCGCGGGCGTAGAACAGGGCGAGCACGATCACGACGGCGAGTGCGATGAGTGCGGTGGCCGCCCCGCCTCCGTAGTCGAGGCGCAGGAACGCCTCGACGTAGGCCAGGTAGGGCAGGGTCGTGGAGGCGGTGCCGGGGCCGCCGGAGGTCATCACGTAGATGAAGTCGAAGCTGCGGAACGCGTACACGACGGTCAGGATCGCGAGCACGGTCGCGGTGGGGCGGGCGTGAGGGATCAGCACGTGCTGGATCCGTCGCCATGGGCCCGCGCCGTCCATTTCGGCGGCTTCGAGCACCTCGCTGTCGACGGCGAGCAGGGAGGCACGGAAGATGAGCGCGTTGAAGGGGATCACGGCCCAGGCGTTCACGAGCGCCACCGACCAGAGGGCCAGCTGCGGGTCGTAGAGGAATCCGACGCCGGCGGGGTCGCCGCCGAGGGCGCGCAGCACCTCGTTGAGGAGTCCCCGGTCGCCGAGCAGGAACTTCCAGATCGACCCGTTGACGACCGGCGGCAGCGCCCAGACGAACACCATCATGCCGAGCAGGTACGAGGCCCCGCGCGTGGGTGAGGAGACCGCGACGGCGACCGCGAATCCGCCGACCATGCCGATCACGGTGACGATCACGACGAAAACGAGCGTGTTAACGACGGCCCGCGGGAAGTCGGGTGAGGCGAGGAGGGCTGCGTAGTTGTCGAGGCCGACGAACAGCCAGTCCGAGTTGAGGGTCGCGGCCGTCACCTCGTGCACACTCATCGAACCGAGCTGCAGGAGCGGCCAGAGCGCGAGCGCGACGAGGATCGCCGCGGCGGGAAGCGCGAGGGCGAGGCGGTGGTCGCCTCGCAGCGCGCCGCCGCGCCGGGCGGCCGCCCTCCCCGGGACGAGGAGACCCGGGGAGGACAGCCTGGTGGTGGATGGTCGGGACGGACCCGCCGAGGAGGAACTCATCCCAGCCATCCTCCCGTCAGCCCTGCAGCAGCGGGACGAGCTGCGCCAGGAGGTCGTCGGCCAACTGGGCGGGGGCCCCGTCACCGGCGACCGCCTTGCTCCAGAAGTCGCCGACGAGGCCTTCGACCTCGTTGACGTTCTTCGACGGCACCTCGGGGCTCGGCGAGGGGCGACCCTGCTTCTGCACGATGTCGACGAAGACGCTCAGGATCGGGTCGTCGCCGATCTTCGAGTCGGATGCGGCATCCGCTCGTGCCGGGATCGATCCGAAGTAGTCGAGCAGGGTGAGCTGCCCGGCGACCGAGAAGAAGGTCGACTCGAGGAAGTCCTGTGCGAGTTCCTTGTTCTTCGAGAAGGCGCCCACGTTCTGCACCTCGCCGCCGAGCAGGACGCCTCCGTCGCTCGTGATCGGGAGCGGGGCGACGCCGTAACCGAACGCGGCCTCCTTGGCGGCGCCGATCTGCCAGTTGCCGTTCACGGCGAAGGCGGATGCGCCTGCGGCGAACTGCTGGAACGGCACCGTCTGGTCCCAGGTGGACGCTTCGCGGGAGAGGTAGCCCTTGGCCACCCAGTCCTGCAGCATCGTGTAGGTGTCGGCCATGGGGGCCGCCTGCGGGTCGCCGTAGCTGAAGCCGTGCGAGGTGAACCAGGGGAAGCCCTGCCACTGGCTCTCCAGTCCGGGCTTACCGGTGAGGGTGATGCCCTGGTGGCCGGCGTCGGCCGCCTTCTGCATGACGGTCTCGAGTTCGGCGATGGTCGTCGGCACCTCGCCGCCGATCTCGTCGAGCATGTCCTGGTTGTACCAGAGGCCGAGCAGGTTCACGTAGCCCTGCACGCCGTAGAGGTCGCCGTCGATGCGCTGCATGACGCCTTCGGGGAACTGGTCCTTGTCGGCGTAGCCGTTCCACCAGTCGTCCATGGGTTCGATGGCGCCGGCTTCGGCGAGCGGGTAGGTGCCGGATGCGCCGAAGACGAGTACGTCGGGTCCGGTCTCGGACCCGGCTGCGGTGACGGCCTTGGTGGTGAACTGGTCCACGGGGACGTACTCGTACTGCACGGTCACGCCGGGGTGCTCCGCCTCGAACGAGTCGGCGAGCTTCTCGAGCGCCTCGACCTGTCCGTCGGTGTTGTAGTAGTGCCAGACCGTGAGCGTGGTGGTGTCGCTCCCGGTTTCGCTCGGGGTGCAGCCGGTGAGCGCCAGGATGCTGGCCGCTCCGATCGCGATCAGGGCAGCGCCTGATCGACGACGATTCTGCGTCATTGCGTGTCGCCTCTCTATCGGTGAGTGGGGGTGGGCCCCGGCTCCGGCATTTCATCGATGAAGTGACCGGAAGCCGAAGGCCTCGAATGGCATCTTGCAGACCGAAAGGGTTTTCGTCAAGCACATCTTCGGGAAAGTTTTGATTCGGCCCGGCGGCTTGACAAGTCCGGAGCGCGCCGCATACCGTCCTGTCAGTTTCACCGATGAAATGGAGTTCCCGTGCACCCACCCGTCCCCCCGACCCGCGTCACCGCGGTAGCCGGCCCCCCGCTCGCTGTGGCGGACCCCCGGCTGTTCGGCTCCTTCGTCGAGCACCTGGGACGCGGCGTGTACGGCGGCATCTACGAGCCGAGCCACCCCACCGCGACCGCCGACGGATTCCGGGGCGACGTGCTCGAGCTGGTGCGCGAGCTCGGCGTGACCGTGGTGCGGTACCCGGGAGGCAACTTCGTCTCGGGCTACGACTGGCGCGACGGGATCGGGCCGCGCGAACAGCGCCCCCGTCGCCTCGACCTCGCCTGGAAGTCGATCGAGACCAACGAGTTCGGCACCGACGAGTTCATCTCCTGGTGCCGGGCGGCCGGGGTCGAACCGATGCTCGCCGTCAACCTCGGTCTCGGCGACATCACCTCGATGCTCCACCTCGTCGAATACGCCAACCACCCGAGCGGAACGACGCTCTCCGACGAACGCATCCGGAACGGATCCGAGCAGCCCCACGACGTGCGCCTGTGGTGTCTCGGCAACGAACTCGACGGGCCCTGGCAGCTCGGCCACCGCACGGCGGAGGCGTACGCCGACCTCGCCGCGTCGGCCGCGACGGCCCTGCGGATGCTCGACGACGACCTCGAACTGGTGGCCGTCGGCAGCTCGAACGCGCAGATGCCCACCTTCGGCGACTGGGAACGCACCGTGCTCGCCCGCACAGTCGGCCTCGTCGACTACCTCTCGTGCCACATCTACTTCTACGACGACGGCGACCTGACCGCCTTCCTCGACTCGTCGCGCGTGCTCGACGGGTTCCTCGACGAGATCGCCGGGTTCATCCGCGACGCGCGCGCCGCCGACGAGGCCGCCCGCGACGTGCGCATCAGCCTCGACGAGTGGAACGTCTGGAACTACCGCGCCTACGACGACCTGAAGCCGTCGCGCGGCTTCGAGCATGCGCCGCGCATCCTCGAGGACCAGTACACGCTCGCCGACGCGGTGGTCGTGGGAACCCTGCTGCAAAGCATCCTGGCGCACGCCGACGTCGTGTCGATCGCCGCGATGGCGCAACTCGTGAACGTCATCGGTGCCATCCGCGCCGAAGCGGGGGCTCCCGCCTGGCGCCAGGCCACCTTCTACCCGTTCGCGCAGGTGGCGCGCAGCGCCGGCCACACCGTGCACACGGTCGAGGCGCCGGTCGGGTCGCCCGTGTCGGTGAGCGTCACCCGCAGTCCCGACGGCGCCGAGGTGCTGGTGCATCTGGCGAACCGTTCGACGGATGCCGCGACCACGATCGAGGTCGATCTGGCGGCGGTCGCGTGCGTCGGTATCGAGGCCGCCGAGGTGCTCGCGCACGACGACCCGCACGCCGTGAACACCCAACAGGATCCGCTCGCCGTCGCGCCGCGGCCCCTCGACGCGACGCTCGACGGAACACTGCTGCGGGTCGAGTTGCCGCCCGTATCATGGGCCGGTATCCGACTGGCGAGCCGACCGAACGGGGGGTGACGCGTGACCGAGAAGGTGTCGAACGTGACCATGGCCGACGTCGGTGCGCGGGCCGGTGTCACCGCCCGCACGGTGTCGAACGTGCTCTCCGGCAGCACCGCGGTGCGCCCCGAGACCCGCGAGCGGGTGCTGCGGGCCGTCGACGACCTCGGCTACCGCATGAACACCGCCGCACGCAGCCTGAAGACCGGCCGCACCGGCACCATCACGCTCGCGATCCCCGAACTCGGCATCGACTACTTCTCCGACCTCGCCCAGCGCATCATGACCGAGTCGGAGCGCCACGGTTGGGCCGTGGTGATCGAGCAGACGGGCGCTCGACGTGAGACCGAACTCGCGATCCTGTCGGGTGCGCTGCGCCGACACTCCGACGGCCTCATCTTCCAGCCTCACGCCCTCGGACCCGGCGACGAGCGCTACCTCACCGGCAACGATCGCCTCGTCATCCTCGGCGACCGCATCTTCAACGGGCCCGTCGACCATGTGGCGATGGCGAACACGGAGGCCGCCCGCACCGCCACCCGCTACCTCGTCGATCGGGGCCGCACCCGGATCGCCGCCATCGGATCGAACCCGCGCGTCAACACGGTCAGCGCGGCGAGCCTGCGTCTGCAGGGGTACCTGCAGGCTCTCGACGACGCCGGCCTCCCGGTCGTCGACGAGCGCGTGGTGGTCGCCGAGGAGTGGCACCTGCGCGACGGCGCGGCCGCGATGACGCACCTGCTGAACCTCCCCGAGCGTCCGGATGCGGTGTTCTGCTTCAACGACACGCTGGCCATCGGCGCGCTGCACGCGATCGCGATGGCGGGGCTGCGGGTTCCGGAGGACATCGCCGTCGTCGGTTTCGACAACGTGCCCGCGGCGCAGTACGCCTACCCGCCGCTCACGACGATCGAACCGGGAACCGACCAGATCGCCAAGCACGCCGTCGACCTGCTCGCGGCACGCATCAGCGGCCGCACCGACCCGCCGCGCGAGATCATCACCGACTGCTCCCTGGTGGTGCGCCGCTCGGCGTGAACGGTGCGGGTGGCGCCGGTCCTAGGGTTGACGGGTGCGCATCCGGATCCTCGGCGGCTGGACCGTCGAGCACGACGGCGCGGTCGTCGACGTCGTGGGCGACCGGCAGCGCGCCCTGCTGTTCCGGCTCGCCCTCGACCCTCAGACGCACGTCGGATACCGCGCGCTCGCTGAAGACCTCTGGCCCGACGACCTTCCCGAGAACCCTCGAGCCTCGCTGCAGTCCTTGGTCTCCCGACTGCGCACGCAACTCCCGGTCGAGGTCGTCGCGTCCACGCCCGGCGGGTACCGACTCGAGTTGCCGCGCGACGCCGTCGACGCGGTCGCGTTCCAGGATCTGGTGGCCGCGGCCTCCGCCGCCGAGGACCCGGATGCGGCCGGCCTGCTCGCCGCGCAGGCCCTCGAACTGTGGGGTGGGGAGCCGTGGACCCCGGATGCCGGCTACGACTGGCTGGAACGAGACCTGGCCCGCGATCACGCGGCGGTGCGTGCGTTCGCGACGCGGGCGGCGGAGCGACCGGTCGTGCGGGTTCCCGCGCCCCTGACCGAACTCGTCGGGCGACAGAGCGAGCTGCAGCGCGTGGGGGAGCAGTTGGCGCTCTCGCGCCTCGTGACCATCCTCGGACCCGGCGGGGCGGGCAAGACCCGTCTGGCCATCGAAGCCGCCCAGGCGAGACCCACGGCTGTGCTCGTCGAACTCGCCCCCGCCGGCCCGGAGGAGGTCTGGCAGGCGGTGCTCGGCGCGCTCGGGCGCGACCTCCGCACCGACACCGCATCCGCACCGACCGGCGTGCGGGCGCGGGGGGGGGGCGGCCGCCCCGGGCGG